>NZ_JBITCS010000023.1:0-149019 GCF_044453445.1 Streptomyces sp. NPDC051684
ACGCTCCGCGTCGCCTCCCTCCTCCGCCTTGCGATCGCACGCACCAGGCCCCGCTCCCTGATCCGGCCTGATCCAAACGACAAGCCCTAGGCGGCGGCCCCGTGCACTCGGGGCCGCGGTGCCCGGCCCGCCGCCCCGGCCACGAGCTTCTGCACCAGGCTGTAGGAGAGGATCGGCAGCAGCACCTCTGGGCGGTGGGAGAACCAGCCGGTGGCGAGCACGGCGGCCGCGCTGCTGTTGTTCATGCAGCGTGGAGCCCATGACCATCGCGACGACCAGCGGGACGTTGCCGCCCGCGGTCTGCCCCCAGGACGCGGCGCCTCCGGCGATCGGCATCGCCTGCACCAGCATCAGCCCGACCACTAGGGCTCCGCCGGGTCCCGCGTTGAACAGCAGCACCATCGGCACGTGCGGCGCGGACGCGCGCAGCCGCTCGCCGGGGCCGGGGAGTATCCCGGCCAGCAGGTAGCAGAGCGCCATCAGGACGAGAAGCCGCCGCTGCACGGCGATGATCAGGGTCGTCACGCAGCGGAGCGTGGGCAGGCCCCGGTGTGCTGTCCGGCCGTGTTGGCGCCGACCTGGCCAAGCTCTCACCCCCGGACGCCTGGGACGACCGGCTACTCCTCGGCCGCCGCCGTGCGCAGGCGCGCGTACTCCTCGGCCATCGTCGCCGCCGACCAGTGCGCGTTCAGCCCGCTGGGGTTGGGCAGCACCCACACCCGGGAGCCGCCGATCGTCCGCTCCTGCGGGCCGATCTTCGCCTTCGGCTCGCCGAAGGCCGAGCGATACGCGGTCACGCCCACCACGGCGAGCCACCGCGGCCGCAGTTCGCCGACCTTCTCCTCCAGCGCACGGCCGCCCTCCCGGTACTCCTCGGCACTCAGCTCGTCCGCCCGCGCCGTGGCCCGCGCGACGACGTTCGTGATCCCGAGCCCGTACGACAGGAGCTCCTGCTGCTCGGACGGCTTCAGCTGCCGGGGCGTGAAGCCGGACAGATGGAGGACCGGCCAGAAGCGGTTGCCGGGGCGGGCGAAGTGGTGGCCGGTCGCGGCCGACAGGAGGCCGGGGTTGATCCCGCAGAAGAGAACGTCGAGGCCGCTCGCGACGACGTCCGGAAGCAGACGGTCGCGAGCGGCCTCGAGGTCCGCTTGCGTAAGGCGCGTCAGAGGATCGCCCCGGGCGTGTAACCGGCGGCCTCCGGGTGTTGCTTCGCGATCTCCTCGACGCGGGCCACGAGCTGCGCGACCTGACCGGCGGCGGCGCCCGTGAACGACAGCTTGTCCGCCATCAGCTCGTCGAGCTGCGCGCGGTCCAGCGGGATACGGGAGTCGGCGGCCAGCTTGTCGAGCAGCTCGTTGCGCTCGACGCCCTGCTCGCGCATCGCGAGGGCCGAGGCCACCGCGTTCTCCTTGATGGCCTCGTGGGCCTCCTCGCGGCCGACGCCCGCGCGCACCGACGCCATGAGCACCTTCGTGGTGGCGAGGAACGGCAGGTAGCGGTCCAGCTCACGGGCGACGACGGCCGGGAAGGCGCCGAACTCGTCGAGCACCGTCAGGAACGTCTCAAGCAGACCGTCGAGCGCGAAGAACGCGTCCGGCAGCGCGACACGGCGCACGACCGAGCACGAGACGTCGCCCTCGTTCCACTGGTCGCCCGACAGCTCGCCGGTCATCGACGCGTAGCCGCGCAGGATGACCATGAGGCCGTTGACGCGCTCGCAGGAGCGGGTGTTCATCTTGTGCGGCATCGCGGAGGAGCCGACCTGGCCGGGCTTGAAGCCCTCGGTGACCAGCTCGTGACCGGCCATCAGGCGGACCGTCTTGGCGAGCGAGGAGGGGGCCGCGGCGAGCTGCACCAGCGCGGTCACGACCTCGTAGTCGAGCGAGCGCGGGTAGACCTGGCCGACCGAGGTGAAGGCCTGCGAGAAGCCGAGGTGCTGGGCGATCCGCTGCTCCAGGTCGGCCAGCTTGTCGGCGTCGCCGCCGAGCAGGTCGAGCATGTCCTGGGCGGTGCCGACGGGGCCCTTGATGCCGCGCAGCGGGTACCGGTTCACCAGCTCCTCGACCCGGCCGAACGCGACGAGCAGCTCGTCGGTGGCGGTCGCGAAGCGCTTGCCGAGGGTGGTGGCCTGCGCGGCGACGTTGTGCGAGCGGCCCGCCATGACCAGCTCGGCGTACTCACCGGACAGCTTGCCCAGGCGCGCGAGGACGGCGACGGCGCGGTCGCGGACCAGCTCAAGGGAGAGCCGGACCTGGAGCTGCTCGACGTTCTCCGTCAGGTCGCGGGAGGTCATGCCCTTGTGGACCTGCTCGTGGCCCGCGAGCGCGTTGAACTCCTCGATGCGGGCCTTCACGTCGTGCCGCGTGACCTTCTCGCGCTCGGCGATGGAGGCCAGGTCGACCTGGTCGAGCACGCGCTCGTAGTCGGCGATCGCGGCGTCCGGGACGTCGATCCCGAGGTCCTTCTGGGCCTTCAGCACGGCGAGCCAGAGCTGTCGCTCCAGCTTCACCTTCTCCTCGGGGGACCAGAGGGTGGCGAGCTCGACGGAGGCATAGCGTCCGGCGAGGACATTCGGGATACGGGGCTTTGCAGGCGCAGTCACGTGTACGGAGTTTACCGGGCGTCCCTACAGGCTCCGAACCGTCGTCCGAATGTAGGAACGCACAGGTCACCGGCTCTGTCGCGGAGGGCGGGCCCAGTCTCTCCTGCTGTTTAGTATTGACGGCTCCTGTTTGGCGTGACTTAATTCCGCAGTCGGGCGGAACCAAGAAGGAACCAGGGACGGACCGGGACGGGGCGCGGATCGTGGTCGACGAGGAACAGTCGGGGAAGCAGGGCGTGGCCGACGGTCCGAGCCGGGTGGTGGGGGCCGAGATCAAGCGGCTGCGCACCGAGCGCGGACTGACGCTGCGGGTGCTCGCCGAACGCTGCGGGCTCTCGGCGGGCTTTCTCTCGCTGGCCGAGCGCGGCATCAACGCGCTGTCGCTCACCTCGCTCTTCGCCCTGGCCAACGCGCTGGACGTGGACGCTGTCGAACTGCTCGGCGCGGCGGGGCGGCGCAGTCGGCACGAGTACGCGATCACCCGGCACGACGACCCGCACGCCGCACGGATGGCGCTGGGGGAGCGCGAGCACCGCGTGCTGACGGCCGAGCTGCCGGACCAGTGCATCGAGACGCTCGCCACGACGGTGCACCCGACCGCCGAGCCCTCGCCGTTCACCCAGCACGACGGGGAGGAGTTCTGCTACGTGCTCCGCGGCGAGCTGGTGTTCCTGCTGCCGGACGAGACCGCGGTGCTCGGTCCGGGCGACGCCGTCCATTTCAAGTCCCGCGTACCGCACGCCATTCACAATCGCGGCACCGAGGTCGCGGAGGTGCTCTGGACGGTCGACCGCCCGTTGCTGCGGCGACCCGACGGCACGATCTGCTGACCACGCTCCACGTCCTGCCGTGTGCGCCACTGATCGAGAGGCGGTCATGAGCGAAACAAGCGAGACGAGCGAGACGAACGACCTGCGCGACGGGGCGAAGCCCCCGCCCGGCGACCGCGCCTTCTTCGGCCACCCGCGCAGCCTGGCCACCCTGTTCTCCCTGGAGATGTGGGAGCGGTTCTCGTACTACGGGATGTCCGCGATCCTCCTCTACTACCTGTACGACCGGACCTCCGCCGGCGGGCTCGGACTCGACAAGTCGACGGCCGCGGCCCTGGTGTCCGTGTACGGCGCCCTGGTCTTCATGTCCGGCGTCCTCGGCGGCTGGCTCGCCGACCGGCTGCTCGGCATGCGGCGCGCGGTCCTCTTCGGCGGCGTGGCCATCATGTGCGGCCACCTGGCGCTCGCGATCCCCGGCGGGCTGCCCGCGCTGCTGGTGTCGATGCTCCTCATCGTGCTCGGCACCGGCCTCCTGAAGCCCAATGTGTCCAGTCTGGTGGGGGAGTTGTACGCCCCGACGGACATCCGGCGCGACGCCGGGTTCTCCCTCTTCTACATGGGCATCAATCTGGGCGCCTTCATCGCCCCGTACCTGGTCGGCACCCTCGGTCAGCAGGTCGACTACCACCTCGGGTTCGCCCTCGCCGCGGTCGGGATGGCCGCGGGACTCTTGGGCTACGTCCGCGGACGGGCGCGCCTCGGCGGAGCGGGCGAGGCACCGACGAACCCGCTGCGGGCCGACGAGCGGCGGCAGTTGGCGCTGCGCACGGCCGCGGGTGTCGCGGCGGTCGTCGTCGTCGCAGTGCTCGCCACGGCCGGGGCGCTGACCGTCGACGCGCTGATCAACGCGGTGTCGGTGCTCGCGGTGCTGCTGCCCGCGGGCTACTTCGTCATGATGCTGCGCAGCCCGCACACCGACGCCGTGGAACGGTCCCGGCTGGTCGCCTACGTCCCGCTGTTCATCGGCGCCGTGTGCTACTGGGTGGTGAACGAGCAGAGTGGTTCGGTACTCGCCCAATTCGCCGACCAGCGAACCGACTTGGAGATCCTCGGCTTCGCGATCCCGTCGTCGTGGTTCCAGTCCCTGAACCCGATCGCCACGCTCGTCCTGGCCCCGCTCTTCGCCTGGCTGTGGATCAAGTGGGGCGAGCGGCAGCCGTCCACGCCGCGCAAGTTCGGCACCGGACTGCTGCTCGGGGGCGCCTCGTTCGTGCTGATGGCCGGGCCCGGACTGCTGAACGGCACGGACGAGTCCGCCAGTCCGTGGTGGCTCGTGCTGAGCTACGTCGTCGTGATCTGCGGATCGATGTGCCTGTCGCCCGTGGGGCTCTCGGCCACCGCCAAGCTCGCGCCGCGTGCCTTCCTGGCGCAGATGATGAGCCTGTGGTTCCTGGCCTCCGCGGCGGCCGGCGGCATCAACGCGCAGCTGGTGCGGCTCTACAGCCCCGCGACGGAGGTGCGGTACTTCGCCGGGGTCGGGTTCTTCGTCATGGCCACCGGTGTTGTCATGCACCTGATGACGCCGTGGGTGCGGCGCCGGATGGGAGGCGTGCGGTGAGCGCGCGTACAAGGAAAGCGAACGAGAAGGAGCAGGGCATGCGCACAGTGATCGTCGGCAGTGGTATCGCCGGTGCGGCCGCCGGGTACGAACTGGCCCGCGGCGGGGTCGATGTGACCCTGGTGGACTCGCGGATCCGGGGCCGCGCCACGTCCGCCGGAGCGGGCATCATCTGTCCGTGGTCGTCCCAGGTCGACGACCCGGACTGGTACCGCTTCGCGGTCGCGGGCGCCGAGTACTACGAGGGCCTGCGCGCGGCCCTCGCCGCCGACGGGGAGACCGACCTCGGCTACCGCAGGGTCGGCTCGCTGCGGCTCACCACCGACGAGGACGCCGAGGACGTGCTGCGGCGCGTGTCCGAGCGGGCGGCGGCGTCCCCGCTCGCGGGTGACGTGGAGCTGGTCGACGCGCGCCGGGCCCGCGAGCTCTTCCCGCCGCTCGGGCACGAGGGGCCCGCCGTGCACATCCCGGGCGCAGCCCGGCTCGACGGCCGACTGGTGCGCGACGCGCTGTGCCGGGCGGCGGAGCGCCACGGCGCCCGGATCGTCGAGGGCACGGCCGAGCTCGTCGCCGACGGGGACGGTGGCGCGGTGCGCGGCGTACGGGTCGCGGGCGAGGTCATCGGAGCGGACTCCGTGATCGTGGCGGCCGGAGCCTGGGCGCCCGAACTGCTCGAACCGCTCGGCGTGCACGTACGGGTCGAGCCGCAGCGCGGCCAGATCATGCACCTGCGCATGCCGGGCACGGACACCACGAACTGGCCGGTCGTCCTGCCGCTGTCCCGGCACTATCTGCTGGCCTTCGACGACTCGCGGGTCGTGGTCGGAGCCACCCGCGAGGACGGCTCGGGCTTCGACCACCGGGTCACCGCCGCCGGACTGAAGGAGGTGCTCGACGAGGCGCTGGCGGTCGCCCCCGGCCTCGCCGACGCCACCCACGTCGAGACCCGCATCGGCTTCCGCCCGGTGGGGCCCGACATCCGCCCCCTGCTCGGCGCGGTCCCGAAGGTGCCGGGCCTGGTCGTCGTCAACGGCCTCGGCGCCTCCGGCCTCACGATGGGCCCGTACGCGGGCTCGGTCGCGGCCCGCCTGGCACGTGGGGCGCAGCCGGGGCTCGACCTGGCGGCGTACGACCCGCTGCGCTGAAGCGTCAAGGCCCTGATGGCGATGTTCAGTTGACGACCGACCAGTCGTCGTCGGGTTCCTCGGTCCCGGTGGCCAGCACCGTCGTACGGAACGACGCGACCACCGGCCGCAGGTCGATCTGGTGCCAGGTCGCCCAGAGCCGGACGGACCGCTGGAACCAGGGGAGTTCGCGCACGGTGATCCCGGCGGTGCGGCCCGGCAGCATGCTCCGCTGGACGAACGCCATGCCGAGCCCGGACGCCACCAGGCCCACAGCGGTGAGCGGTTCGGGGGCCTCGAAGCGGATGTCCGGGGTGAACCCGGCGGCGGCGCAGGCCGCGACGAAGTCGTCCCGCCAGACGTGGTCCTGCCCGTCCTCGACGGCGATCCACGGCTGGCCGTCGAGGTCCTCGGGCCGCACCTCGGCGGCGTCCGCCAGCGGATGGGTGCCGGGGACGGCGAGCAGCAGCGGGTCCTCCAGGAGGAGCGTGCTGCGCAGGTCCGGATCGTCCTCGGGTGGCGCCTCCGGGACCAGCGCGATGTCGAGGCTGCGTTGGCGCAGGCCCTCGAACTGCTCGTGCGCCGTCATGTCGTACAGGGCGACGTGGATGCCGGGGCGCTCCTCGTTCAGCGAGCGCAGCGCCTTGGGCAGCAGCCCGGTGTGCATGGCGTCGCCGACGTAGCCGACGCACAGGCCGCCCTCCTCGCCGCGCCCGAGGCGGCGGCCCAGGTTCTCCAGGCGGGCGGCGTGCCGCAGCAGGGCCGTCGCCTCGGTGAGGAAGACGCGGCCGTCGGAGGTGAGCCGGATGCGCTGCTGGCTGCGCTCGAACAGGGTCAGGCCCAGGTTCTTCTCCAGCTGCGCGATCTGCCGACTCAGCGGCGACTGCGAGATGTGCAGCCGCTCGGCGGCCCGGCCGACGTGCTCCTCCTCGGCCACGGCCACGAAATAGCGAAGTTGTCGCAGGTCAAGCATGTTGGACCTCGGGGGACTCAAGTATGTCCAAGCAAGTCTTGGACAGTCTTACCCGTCGATCCTAGCCTCGGAGGAGCAAGAGGCGCGGAGCAGGAGAAACCCCAGCAAACCTCCTCAAGGCCGCGTACAGCACCAGACGTACAGCACCCGACGTACAGCACCAGACGTACGGCACCAAGGCAAGGAACGAACTCCATGGGCATCAAGTCCCTCCTCCCCGGCAAACTCGGCTTCGGCACCGCTCCCCTCGGCAACATGTTCCGCGCGATCCCCGACGAGGAGGCCCGCGCCACCGTCGAAGCGGCCTGGGAGTACGGCATCCGCTACTTCGACACCGCCCCCTTCTACGGCGCCGGGCTCGCCGAGGAGCGCCTGGGCGAGGTCCTGTCCACCAAGCCCCGCGACTCCTACGTCCTGTCGACCAAGGTCGGCCGCGTCATCCTCGACGAGCACGAGACGGACGTCCCCGACTTCGGCGAGAAGGGCGGCCTGTTCGAGCACGGCAACCCGAACAGGATCCTCCACGAGTGGACCGCCGAGGCCACCGAGCGCTCCATCGAGGGCAGCCTCAAGCGTCTCGGCACCGACCGGCTCGACATCGTGTGGGTGCACGACATCGCCCAGGACTTCCACGGCGACGACTGGATCCAGAAGTTCGAGGAGGCCCGCACCGGCGCCTTCCGTGTCCTGTCGCGGCTGCGCGACGAGGGCGTCATCAAGGCCTGGGGCCTCGGCGTCAACAAGACCGAACCCATCGAGCTGACCCTCGCGCTCGACGAGCCGCAGCCCGACGGCTTCCTGCTCGCCGGCCGCTACACCCTCCTCGACCACGAGCACGCCCTCACGCGGCTGCTCCCCATGGCCCAGGAGCAGGGCGTCGACCTGGTCGCGGGTGGCCCCTACAGCTCCGGCATCCTCGCCGGCGGCACCCACTTCGAGTACCAGGAGGCGCCGCAGGAGATCATCGACCGCGTCGCCCGGCTGAAGGCCCTGACCGAGAAGCACGGCATCGGCATCAAGTCCGCCGCCCTGCAGTTCTCCCTGGCCCACCCGGCCTCCGCCGCCGTGATCCCCGGCGCCACCCGCCCCAGTCGCATCGCCGAGGACACCGCCGCCCTCGCCGAGAAGATCCCCGCCGCGTTCTGGACCGACCTGCGCGCCGAGGGCCTCGTCAGCCCGGCCGCGCCGCTGCCCAACCACGCCTGACACCACACCACTTGAACGTGAAGGAGGCGGCCGTCATGGCTTCCACCACCGCATCCCTCGACATCCCGCGCAGCCCCGACCGCGTCTGGCAGCTCATCGGCGGCTTCGGCTCGCTGCCGGACTGGCTCCCGTACATACCGAAGAGCGAACTCGGTGAGGGCGGCCGGGTGCGTCACCTCACCAACGCGGACGGCGGCGTCATCGTCGAGCGCCTCGTCGAGTTCGACGAGGCGGGGCGCCACTACAGCTACGCCATCGAGCAGGCCCCGTTCCCGGTCACCGGCTACCTCTCGACCATCACGGTGCATGCCGTCCCCGGCCACCCCGACGCCTCCCGCGTCGAATGGTCCGGCTCGTTCACCCCGGCCGGAGTGAGCGACGCCGAGGCGGAGGAGCTGTTCCACGGCATCTACGCCGACGGTCTCGCCTCGCTCCTGACGACCGTTCAGGCCTGACGGACACGCCGACGACGGGTGTCGGAGGCGGAACGCCTCCCGCACCCGGCGATCCGTGTCCTCGCCTCGATATCCTTGCCCCGATCGACTCGACCCGGAGGTAAGGACCCATGGCGCGGCGGCCGACCGTCACCAGCGTGCAGATCGCCCGCGAGGCCGGAGTGGCGCAGTCGACCGTCTCCCGCGTCCTGAACGGCGGGAGTGTCGCGCCCGAGACGCGCCGCCGCGTGCTCGAAGTGGTCGACAAGTACGACTTCCAGCCCAGCCAGGCCGCCCGCAGCCTCGTGGGCTCGCGCTCCGGCCTTATCGGCGTGGTCATCCGCGATCTGACGAACCCGTTCTACCCGGTCATGGTCAAGGCGATGGAGCGGGTCCTGCACGAGCAGGGAATGCGGCTCACCCTGGTCACGGACGTCATGACCGCGGAGGAGGGACTCGCGCAGCTGCGCCGCGAGGGCGTCGACGGCGTCGTGTTCACCTCGGCGTTGCAGGACGAGCCGCTGGCGCACCGCACGGTCGGGCACGGCATCCCCGTCGTGCTGGTCCACCGCACCCTCGCGGACTTCCCCGCCGACCAGGTCGAGGCCGACAACCCGACCGCGGGCGAGCTCGCCGCCGGGCATCTGCTCGGCCTCGGGCACCGGCGTATCGCGATGATCTGCGGCCTTGCCGGATCGAGCACGGCCCAGCAGCGCGGCCGCGGCTTCCGCGACCGGGTGCGGGCCGCCGAGGGTGCCACGCTCACCGAGATCGACGGCGACTACGACTACGACACCGCGTACGCGGCGGTGCGCACGCTGCTCGCCGCCCCCGAGCGGCCCACGGCGCTCTACTGCCACAACGACATCATGGCGTACGCCGCGCTCAACGCCGCGGCGGCCGAAGGCGTGGACGTACCGGGCGAGTTGAGCGTGGTGGGCTGCGACGACGTGCCGCTGTCCGCGTGGGAGCGGATCGACCTGACGACCGTGCGCCAGCCGCTGGAGCGGATCGCGCAAGTCGGCGTGGAGCTGCTGCTCGGCCGCCTGGCGGACCCCGAGCTGCCGCACCGGCACGAGGTGCTGCCGGTGGAATTCGTCGGGCGCTCGACCACGGGCCCGGCGCAAAGCGCTTCCTGAATCCCTTCCCAAACTCCTCTTGACCGTTCAACCCTTCGTCTTCCATTCTGTGGATACGTATCCAATGGATACGTATCCACCACGAGTGAGGAGCTGGGCGTGTCCCGCACCACCAAGGCCGCCGCCACCCCGTCCACCGCGCCGTCCGGCAACGACACCGTCGGGCAGGCCGTCCGCGAGCTGATCGCCGACGTGCGCGGCCGCGGCGACGAGGCCGTCCGTGAACTGTCCGCGCGCTTCGACCGCTGGGAGCCGGAGTTCTTCCGCCTCGACGAGGGGCGGATCGCCGAGATCATCGGCACGCTCGACCCACAGGTCGTCGAGGACATCAAGACGGTCCAGGCCAACGTCCGCCGGTTCGCCGAGGCGCAGCGCGACTCGATGTCCGAGATCGAGATCGAGACCGCGCCGGGCGTCTTCCTCGGCCACCGCCACGTACCGGTCCAGTCCGTCGGCGCCTACATCCCGGGCGGCCGCTACCCGCTGACTGCCTCCGCGCACATGACGATCGTGACCGCCAAGGCCGCCGGTGTGCCGCGCGTCGTCGCCTGCACCCCGCCGATCCGCGGCGAGATCCCCGCCGCGACCGTCGCCGCCATGCACTTCGCGGGCGCGGACGAGATCTACGTCCTCGGCGGCGTGCAGGCCGTCGCCGCGATGGCCGTCGGCACCGAGACCATCGGGAAGGTCGACATGCTTGCAGGGCCCGGCAACGCGTACGTCGCCGAGGCCAAGCGGCAACTGTTCGGCGAGGTCGGCATCGACCTGTTCGCCGGGCCGACCGAGATCCTGGTCGTCGCGGACGAGCACGCCGACCCGTTCGTCGCCGCCGTCGACCTCCTCTCGCAGGCCGAGCACGGGCCCGACTCGCCGGCCGCCCTCATCACCACGAGCGAGCGCGTCGCCGAAGAGGTGCAGCGCCACATCGAGGAGATCCTGCCCGGCATGCAGACCGGCGACATCGCGGGCCCGGCCTGGCGCGACCACGGACAGATCATCCTGGCCGACGACCTCGACGAGGCGTACCGCGTCGCCGACGAGTTCGCGTACGAGCACGTGCAGATCCTCACCGAGAACCCCCGCGAGGCCCTGGACAAGATGCACGCCTACGGCGCTCTGTTCCTCGGCGAGGGCACCTGCGTCTCCTACGGCGACAAGGTGATCGGCACCAACCACGTGCTGCCCACCCGCGGCGCCGCCCGCTACACCGGCGGCCTGTGGGTCGGCATGTACCTGCGCACCGTCACGTACCAGGAGGTGCGCGAGGAGAAGTCCTCCGCCGAGCTGGGGGAGCTGTGCGGCCGCGCCGCCCGCGTCGAGCTGTTCGAGGGGCACGCCCGCTCCGGCGACGTCCGCGCCGCCAAGTACGCCGGCGCCACGCTGCCGTGGACCGACCACTACGAGTCGGCCCGCGCCTGACCCCACCCGGCCGCCCCACTCACCTCACCCCCCGATCAACGGAGATCCGCATGCCCACCGCCGCCGCCCCGACACCGGAGCAACTCCGGCGCAGATCACTGCAGTCCGGCACCATCGGCGCGATCGTCGAGTGGTACGAGTACACGATCTACGGCACCGCCGCGGCCCTGGTGTTCGGACACCTTTTCTTCCCGAACCTGTCGCCCGGCATCGGCCAGATCGTCTCGCTCGCCTCGTTCGGCGTGGGGTTCCTGGCTCGCCCGATCGGCGCGTTCGTCGCCGGACACCTCGGGGACCGGATCGGCCGCAAGTCCACGCTGATCCTCACGTTCTCGATCATGACGGTGGCCACGGCGGCGATCGGCCTCGTGCCGACCTACGACCAGATCGGCGTCGCGGCACCGCTGTTGCTGTGCGTGCTGCGGCTCGCGCAGGGGTTCGCCGTGGGTGGCGAGTGGGGCGGGGCGGCCATCGTCGCCGTCGAGAACGCGCCGAGGAAGCGGCGCGGCTACTTCGGCGCCTGGCCGCAGATCGGGGTCTCGGCGGGTCTGCTGCTGGGCACGGCCGCGGTGTCGCTGGCCTCGTGGCTCTCCGGTGACGCGTTCGACGAGTGGGGCTGGCGGCTGCCGTTCCTGCTCAGCGTGATCCTCGCCGCGGTCGGCTTCTTCATCCGCCTGCGCGCGACCGAGAGCCCCGCGTTCCTCGAGGAGAAGCGCAAGATGGACGCCGAGCTGGAGCGCCGCAAGGCACCCGCGGCGGTCGTCTTCCGCGACCACCGCAAGGCCCTGCTGATCACGGTCTTCGGCCGCTTTGCCGAGGCCGGGAACTACTACCTGTTCACGACGTTCATCCTGTCCTACGTCACCAGCACGCTGGGCGCGCCGAAGAGCTACGGCCTGACGGCGTCGATGATCGGCGCCGCGGTGAACATCGTGATGATCCCGGTGTTCGGCGCCGTCTCCGACCGCATCGGACGCGTCCGGACCTTCCTCATCGGGGGCGCCCTGATCGTGCTCACGACCTGGCCCGTCTTCGCGCTGGTGCACACCGGGCAGCTGTGGGCGATCGTCGCGGGCGTGGTGCTGTTCCTCGCTCTCGGCCACGCCATGGTCTACGCGCCGCTGCCCGCCCTGTACTGCGAGATGTTCCCCACGGCGGTCCGGTACTCGGGCATCTCCATCGGCTACCAGATGGCGTCGATCCTCCTGGCGAGCTTCACCCCGGCGCTGGCCGGCGCGATGGTGCTGTGGGCCGACGGCAGCCTGTGGATGGTGATCGCGTTCGCCGTCGTGACCACGGTGATCTCCATGGTGGCCATCGCCTTCGCACCGGACCTGCGGGACCGGGAGCTGTCGGAGGTCGGGGCGGCGGGGGAGCGGGACGCGCCGGAGGCCGTGCCCGCGCGCTGACGGTTCGTCCGGAATCGCTCAGGACGAGTCGCTCAGGACGAGTCGCTCAGAACGAGTCGCTCAGAACGAGGGGAAGTCCGGCAGCACCGTGTCGGCGAGTTCCTTCAGGACCTCGTCGATCGGGCGGTCGCTCGGGCGGAGGTTGAACGAGACGTGGGACACGCCGAGTTCGCCCATGGCCCGCAAGTGCTCCACCAGGGCCGCGCGGCCGGTGCGCAGGCCGAGCCGGATCGCGGTCGCCGGGGCGGCCGGATCCTCCAGGAGGTCCAGCTGCATCGGCGTCAGGTACGGCTTCGGGGCCTCGCCCGTCAGCTCCCGCCACTCCTGGGTCCTGAGGCGCAACGCACCGATCGGGCGCGGGTAGTTGAGAGACGCGTCGGCGTTCCGGGAGATCCACTCCGCGGACTGCTGGGCGTGCCCCGCGACGGCGATCGGAATGGACGGTCCGGTCGGCTTGGGCAGTACCTCCAGGCGGCGGCCCGCGTCGAGACCGAGCGCGGGCAGACTCATGCCCTCGTCCCCGGACCGCGCGGCCCACGCCGCGCGCAGGGTCTCCACGCCCTCGCGGAACGTGGCGCCGCGGGAGTGGAAGTCCGCGCCGGACAAGGGGTATTCGACCGGCCGGTCCCCGCTGGCGAGGCCGAGTACGAACCGGCCGCCGGACAGCGCGTCGACGGTGGCCGCGGCCTTGGCCACCAGCAGCGGCCGCCGCAGTGGAAGGACGACGGCGGCGGTGCCGAGCACGGCGCGCTCGGTGACGGCCGCGAGGTGACCGAGGTGGGTGAACGTCTCGAACACGGAACCGGCGTCGCCGAAGTGCTCGGGGTCGTACAGCGGGACGTCCCGCACCCAGAGCGCGGCGAAGCCCAAGTCGTCCGCGAGTCGGGCGAGTCCGGCGTGCCGGCTCAGGTCGGGGACGCCGAAGGGGCGCCCCGCCGCCCGGTCGGCGCGCAGCCGGGAGTCGCCCCAGTCGTGGTCGAGGGGGAGTTCGAGGCCGAGGGTCGGCAGACCGCCCCGGGGTTCACGAGGTGGTCGAGGGCGGTGGGGGCAGCAGGCATCTCAGGTGGTGCTTTCGGTGCTGTGGACGGCTTCGGCGCCGCGGACGCCTCGGGCGCACACGGCGCGGAACCTCGGGGCCCGCTGGATCAGTTGAGCTCGTCCGGGTGCGGGCCCGTGCGCAGGTCGCGGTCGAGCGTGGCGACGGAGGCCATCTCGTCGTCGGTGAGCGTGAAGTCGAAGACGTCGAGATTCTCGCGGATGCGGGCCGGCGTCACGGACTTGGGGATCACGACGTTGCCGAGCTGGAGGTGCCAGCGCAGGACGACCTGGGCGGGGGACTTGCCGTGGCGGGCGGCGATCGTCGTGATCGCCTCGTCGCCGAGGACCGCGCCCTGCGCGAGCGGGCTCCAGGCCTCGGTGGCGATGCCGAGATCGGCGTGCACGGCGCGCAGCTCGCTCTGCTGGAGGCCCGGGTGCAGCTCGACCTGGTTGACGGCGGGGACGAGCTCCGAGCCGTCGATGAGGCGCTGGAGGTGCGCGGGCTGGAAGTTGGAGACGCCCGCCGTGCGGATCCGGCCGTCGGCGACCAGCTTCTCGATGGCCTTCCAGGTCTCCCGGTAGAGGTCGCGCTCCGGGGTCGGCCAGTGGATGAGGTACAGGTCGACGTGGTCGAGGCCCAGCTTCTCCAGCGAGGCGTCGAAGGCGGCCAGGGTCGCGTCGTACCCCTGGTCGGCGTTCCACAGCTTGGTCGTGATGAACAGGTCCTCGCGGGCGATGCCGGAGGTGGCGAGGGCGCGGCCGACGCCGGTCTCGTTCCCGTAGATCGCCGCGGTGTCGATGCTGCGGTAACCGGCCTCGAGCGCGGCGCTCACGGCCGCGGTGGTCTCGTCGTCCGGCACCTGGAAGACGCCGAAGCCGAGCTGCGGGACCTCGACGCCGTTGTTGAGGGTGACGGTGGGAATGGTGGACGGTGCCATGATGCGTGCGGCCTTTCCGGTGATGCGGGGGGCTTACGTCGTACGACGGTACTTGCAGGCGCGGGTTAAGTGCAAACGCACGTATCGGGGGCTTGCATTTACCTCCGTGTGCAACCATTGCTCGGATGAAGGCCATCACTCTGAACGCATACGGCGGCCCCGACGCGCTGCGGCTCACCGACCTCGCCGACCCGAAGGTCGCGCCCGGTGAGGTGCTGATCCGGGTCAGGGCCGCCGGGGTCAACCCGGTCGACTGGAAGCTCGCCGCGGGCGGCCTCGACCCGATCATGGAGACGCACTTCCCCCTCGTCCCCGGCTGGGACGTGGCCGGAGTGGTCGAGCGCGTCGGCTTCGACGTCGAGGAGTTCGCACCCGGCGACGAGGTCTTCGGCTACATCCGCAAGGACACCGCCCAGCTCGGCGCCTACGCCGAATACGTCTCCGCGCACGTGCGCATGCTGGCCCGCAAGCCCGCCGCGCTCTCCTGGGAGCAGGCCGCGGGTGTCCCGCTCGCCGGGCTCACGGCGTACCAGGCCGTCAAGCGCGTGGGCGTCCGCGCCGGTGACACCGTCCTGGTGCACGCGGCCGCGGGCGGCGTCGGCTCGTTCGCCGTCCAGATCGCCGTGGCGCTCGGCGCCCGCGTGATCGGCACGGCGAGCGCCCGCAACCACGATTTCGTACGGGAGCTGGGCGCGGAACCCGTGACCTACGGCCCCGGACTCGCCGACCGGGTCACGGAGTTGGCGCCCGAGGGCATCGGCGCGGCGCTCGACTTCGTCGGTGGCGCGGAGGCCGTCGACACCTCGCTGCGGCTGCTCGACAGGGCCGACCGGTTCGCGTCGATCGTCGAGGCGGAGGCCGCCGAGAAGGGCGGCCACTATGTGTGGGTCCGCCCGGACCCGGCCGACCTCACGGCGCTCGCCGGCCTCGCCGACGCCGGGAAGCTGACGGTGCCCGTCGCCCGGGTGCTCCCGCTCGCCGAGGCCGCCGAGGCCTGGCGTCTCAGCGCCGAGGGGCACACGCGGGGCAAGCTCGTCCTGTCCGTGTAACCGGAGGTTTTGTCCCGCGCATCGTGCCAGGGTTGGGCGCATGACCTTCGACGTGCGCCCCGCCTCGGTGTTCGAGGACGTCCGAGCCGTGCTCGGCCCGAAGTCGGCCACCGCCACCGTGTGCTGGTGCCTGAGTTACCGGATCCCGTCCAAGCTCAACAACGATCTCCGTGGCCCGGCCCGCGGCGACTACGTCGGCGAACTGTGCCGCGCCGGTACGCCGCCGGGAGTGCTCGCCTATGACGGCGACGAGCCGGTCGGCTGGGCCGCCGTGGCACCCCGCTCGGACACCTCGTTCGCCCGCAGCCGCACCATTCCGCGCGTCGACGACCTGCCGGTGTGGTCCCTGTGGTGCATCCGGGCCCGCCCCGGCCACCGCAAGCAGGGCGTCTCGCATGCCCTGATCGCCGGGGCGGCCGACTTCGCCCGCTCCCACGGCGCGCCGATGCTCGAGGCGTACCCGCTCGACAACGGGGAGGCGCGCGTGAACGCGACCATGGCGTACGCCGGGATCCGCGAGAACTTCGAGCGCGCCGGGTTCACGCACGCCGCCGACACCACCTCGGTGCTGGCCGGTCATCCCCGCGTCCTGATGCGGCTCGACCTGCGGAGTTAGGGGCCTGTTAGACCTGTTGTTCGGGTCAGGTCCGTCGTTCGGGGCCAGGGCCAGAGCCAGGACCTAGGAGCGCGGCTCCTGCGCGTACGGGGCCAGTTCCGCCCGCTTCGGCGCCCGGCCGTCGCCCGACGACCTGCCCGTCAGGCGGCGGCCGATCCACGGCACGAGGTGCTGCTTGGCGAAGCGGGCGTCGGCCACCCGGCGCGACGCCCAGTTCGGCGGGAGCGCGGGCGGCAGCGCGGCGCGCCAGTCGGACTCCGCGTCGTGGCCGAGGCCCTGCCAGACCGCCTCAGCGACCCGGCGGTGGCCCTCTGCCGTGAGGTGCAGCCGGTCCACGTCCCACAGCCGCTGGTCGCCGAGGACCGGCGCCCCGTACAGGTCGACGACGAGGGCGTCGTGCTTCGCCGCCAGCTCGTCGATGCAGGTGAACAGCTCCTCCATGCGCGGCCGGAAGCGCTCCATCACCGGGCCGTTGCGGCCCGGGCTGCGCATCAGGACGAGCTGCCCGCAGGACGGGGCCAGCGTCTCCACGGCCTGCGTGAGCAGATCGCGGACGCGGACCATGTCGCACTTGGGGCGCAAGGTGTCGTTGAGGCCGCCGACCAGGGTCACCACGTCGGCCTTCATCGCCGCGGCGACATCGATCTGCTCGTCGACGATCTGGCCGATGAGCTTGCCGCGTACGGCGAGGTTCGCGTAGCGGAAGTCCGGGGTCCGCGCGGCCATCCGGGCGGCGAGGAGGTCGGCCCATCCCCGGTAGGAGCCGTCGGGCAGCAGATCCGACATGCCCTCGGTGAAGGAGTCGCCGACGGCGACGAGGCTGGTGTGGGTGGGGTTCGTGTGCATGACTCCTCAGATCGTATCCCGAGGCAACGAAGTGGTGGGCGCCGCAGGTCTGTGCAGCCGCGCCCGGCGGCGGTATGCCGGGAGCGGACACGGTGAACGGGGGGAGCGGGTCATGTGGAGCATCGGTTTCTGGAAGGCCACCGCCGAGCGTGCGATCCGGACGTTCGCGCAGGCGCTCGCGGCGGTGCTGGTCGCGGGCGCGACGAACCTGCTGGACGTCGACTGGGCCGCGGCCCTCGGCACGGCGGGGCTCGCCGCGCTGCTCGCGGTCCTCACGGCGGTCGGCACCGCGGGCATCGGCCCGCACGGGCCCGGCGTCCTGGAGTCCCCGACGCCGGAACCCGTGCCTCAGACCCGGGCCGACCCGCCCGCCGCCGGCACCTGAGGGCGGGCGGCGCGGCGGGCCCGGCCGCTCACACCGGCTGGCCGAACAGCTCCCGCAGCACGTCTTCCATGGTCACCAGACCGGCGAGCCGGCCGTCCGCGCCGAGCACCGCCGCGACATGCGTACGGCTGCCGCGCATCGCGGTCATCACGTCGTCCAGCGGCGTCGTCTCGCGTACGCGCGCGATGGACCGCATGTCCGGCACCCGGAACGGCAGGTCGCGCGGCGTCGCGTCCAGGGCGTCCTTCACGTGGAGGTAGCCGACGATCCGCCGCCCCTCGTCCACCACGGGGAAGCGCGAGAACCCGGACTCGGCGGAGAGCCGCTCCAGCTCCTCGGGCGTGACGCCCACGCGCGCGTAGACGACCTTCTCGATCGGCAGGACGACGTCCTTGATGGGGCGGCGGCCGAGTTCGAGCGCGTCGTGCAGGCGCTCCTGCGCGCGGTCGTCGATGAGCCCCGCCTCGGAGGAGTCCTTGACCATACGGGCCAGCTCGTCGTCCGAGAACGTCGCCGTGACCTCGTCCTTCGCCTCCACGCGGAGCAGTTTGAGCAGTCCGTTGGCGAAGGCGTTGATCGCGAAGATCACCGGGCGCAGGGCGCGCGCGATCGCCACGAGCGGCGGGCCGAGCAGCAGCGCCGAGCGCACCGGCTCGGCGAGCGCGATGTTCTTCGGCACCATCTCGCCGAGCAGCATGTGCAGATACGTCGCCACGGTCAGCGCGATCACGAACGAGATCGGGTGCACCAGGCCGTGCGGCACGCCGACCGCGTCGAACGCGGGCTCCAGCAGATGCGCGATGGCCGGCTCGGCGACGATGCCGAGCACCAGCGTGCACAGCGTGATGCCGAGCTGGGCCGCGGCCAGTAGCGCCGAGACGTGTTCGAGGCCCCACATGACGCTGCGCGCGCGCCGGTCGCCCTCCTCGGCGTACGGCTCGATCTGGCTGCGGCGCACCGAGATCAGCGCGAACTCGCCGCCCACGAAGAAGGCGTTGACGACGAGGGTCGCCAGGCCGATGAGCAATTGGATCGCGGTCATCGGGCCGCCCCCTTCTCGTGCGAGGTCCTGTCGGCCCTGGCGGACCTGTGCGAGGCCTTGGCCTTCGCGGCCGCCCGGCCGCTCTTCTCCTCGCCCGCCGACCGGCGCTCCTCGGTGTCCAGGATCAGCGGCGCGTGCAGCAGCACGCGGGCCGCGCGGCGCCCGTGTGCGTCCACGACGTCGAGCCGCCACCCGGTGACCTCGACGCTGTCGCCGATGTCCGGGATCCGGCCCAGCTCGGTCGCGACGAGCCCGGCGAGGGTCTCGTACGGTCCGTCCGGCGCGCGCAGGCCGACCCGCGCGAGCTGGTCGGTGCGGGCGGCGCCGTCGGCGGAGTAGAGGGTGCGGCCCTCGGGGTCGGTGCCCGCGGCCGCGATGTCGGGGGTCTCGTGCGGATCGTGCTCGTCGCGGACCTCGCCGACGACCTCCTCGACGATGTCCTCCAGGGTGGCCACCCCGGCCGTGCCCCCGTACTCGTCGATGACGACGGCCATCGTCCGCTTGCCGGAGAGCCGGTCGAGCAGCCGGTCCACGGTCAGCGTCTCCGGCACCAGGAGCGGCTCGCGCAGCAGATCGGAGACGCCCTTGCGGGCCCGCTGCTCGTCGGGCACCGCGAGGACGTCCTTGATGTGCACGACGCCGACGACGGAGTCGAGGCTGCCCCGGTAGACGGGGAAGCGGGACAGGCCGGTGGCCCGCGTCGCGTTCGCCACGTCCTCGCAGGTGGCCTGCAGATCGAGGGCCATGACCTGGACGCGCGGCGTCATCACGTTCTCGGCCGTCAGGTCGGCGAGGTTCAGGGTGCGCACGAACAGCTCGGCGGTGTCCGCCTCCAGCGAGCCCTCCTTCGCGGAGTGCCGGGCGAGCGCCATCAGCTCCTGCGGGCCGCGCGCGGAGGCCAGCTCCTCGGTCGGCTCGATGCCGAAGCGGCGCACCAGCCGGTTCGCCGTGTTGTTGAGGTGCGTGATGAACGGCCGGAATGCCGCACTGAACAGCCGCTGCGGCGTCGCCACCTTCTTGGCCACAGCAACCGGCGACGAGATCGCCCAGTTCTTCGGCACCAGCTCGCCGACGACCATCAGGAACACGGTCGACAGGGCGGTGCCGAGCACCAGGGCGACCGAGGTCGAGACCCCTTCGGACAGGCCGAGGGACTCCAGCGGCCCCGACAGGAGCTTGGAGATGGACGGCTCGGCGAGCATGCCGACGACGAGGTTGGTGACGGTGATGCCGAGCTGGGCGCCGGAGAGCTGGAAGGTGAGGTTCCGTACGGCTCGCAGGGCGCCGGCCGCGCCGCGCTCACCGCGCTCGACGGCCTCTTCGAGGTCCGCGCGCTCCACGGTCGTGAGCGAGAACTCCGCCGCGACGAAGGCGCCGCAGGCCAGGGACAGCAGGACTGCGACGGCGAGCAGCAGAACTTCGGTCATCGGGACGTCACCTCCGTCCCATGGTCGGCCAGGGGCGGGACGGATGCGCGCTCGTGGGGGCCGCGCGGGGGGACGAAGCGGGGACTGGGAGGCTCGCCCATGGGCGGACGCTCACACCTTTCGTAGAAGTTCGAGTCAGTTCGAGTTACCCATCCATGGTAAAGGACCGGCAAAGCGAAATTTCCGGCCGCGGGACGACTTCAGCCGTCGAGGGCGGCAGCGGTGTCGAGCGGCTTGACCCAGCGCGACCACTGCGGCTCCCGCGCGTAGCCGGCCGCCTGCCACGCGTGCCGCGCCCGCTCGTTCCGGTCCAGGACCATGGCGTCCCCGCGGCGTCCGCCGAGCGCGACGAACCGCTCCTCCGCCGCCGCGAGCAGCGCGGACGCGATGCCCTGCCGTCGGGCCGCGGGGTGCACCGCGAGCCGGTACAGATGGCAGCGCCAGCCGTCGAACCCGGCGATGACCGTGCCCACGAGCCCACCGTCGCGCTCGGCGAGCAGCAGGGCCGCGGGGTCCCGCTCGACCAGTCGCTCGACGCCCGAGCGGTCGTCGCTGATGCTGGTGCCCTCCGCGGCCTCCTTCCAGAACGCGAGCACGGCGTCGAGATCGGCGGGTCCTGCGGCACGTATACGAAGATCACTCATGGTCGGATCCCACCACCGCGGGCCGCCCGGCGCCGCGGATTTCACATGCCGGACGCTCAGTGGCCCCGCAGCTCCTCGATCACCGGTCCGAGTGCCTCCATGTACGGCTCCAGGACGGTGATGTACGAGAACCCGAACCGCTCGCGCCGCTCCAGGAGCTGCCCGGCGATCTCCTCGACGGTGCCGACGAGGAGCAGCGGGGAGTCGAGCACCTGCTCCTGGGTGAGGTGCGGCAGATGCTCCAGGAGCGGCTGGACGGCCGCCGGCCGGTCGTCGGTCACCGCCGCGAACTGCACCAGCAGATTGAGTTCGGCGCTCTCCGGGCGATCGGCGGCGAACTTCCGGTAGGCGGCGACCCGCCCCTCCAGCTCGTCACCGGTCAGGGGTTCGAGACCGCCCGCGTTGCCCTGGGGCGCGCGGGCCCCGGTGAACGCCGCGATGTCGGCGTGCTCGGCGGTGATCCGCAGCATCCGGTCGCCGTTCGCGCCGATCAGGAGCGGGGGCCGCGGGCCCTGGTCGGGGGCGGACAGCAGCCGGTCGAGCTCCGCGACGGTGTGCTCCAGATGGTCGACGCGGCTGCCCGGCGTGCCCCACTCCAGGCCGGCCTGCTCGAACTCCTCGCGAACGTAACCGGTGCCGAGGCCCAGTTCGAGACGGCCGCCGGTCAGCGCGACG
The DNA here is from genome assembly GCF_044453445.1 of Streptomyces sp. NPDC051684. Classification (NCBI taxonomy): domain Bacteria; kingdom Bacillati; phylum Actinomycetota; class Actinomycetes; order Kitasatosporales; family Streptomycetaceae; genus Streptomyces; species Streptomyces sp. NPDC051684. The sequence goes on from NZ_JBITCS010000023.1 coordinate 21,355, forward strand.
GTGGTGGTGACCTCGCGGGCGAGCAGCACCGGGTTCCAGAACGCGCAGTTGAGGACGAAAGTCCCCACCTTCGGCCGGCTCGTCGCGTCGGCCGCGGCCACCAGCGAGGGGAACGGCGACGGGGCGCCCAGATGGTCGGGCACGAGGATCACGTCGTAGCCGAGCTCCTCGGCCCGCCCGCACTTGGCGCGCCACGCGTCGTCCGGCGCGGGCGTGACCATGTTGACGCCGAAGCGGAACGGGCGTGCCACCCGCGAACCTTCCGTAGCCATGAACTCTCCTCCGAACGTGGACAGTTACCGGGGCCGACCCTAGGGCCTGTCGTCCGGACCAGGCCGCACGTCCGCCCCGCTATTCGTGCGCGATCGCCGCCAGCACGTTCAGCCGCGAGGCCCGCAGGGCCGGCAGCAGCGCCGCCGCGAGGCCCACGACCACCGAGCCGACCACCACCGCGACGATCGTCGACCACGGGATCGCCAGCGCCTTCATGCCCTCCAGGGCGAGCACCCGCTGCGCGACCACGCCCCATATGAGGCCGAGCGCGAGCCCGAGCACCGCCCCGAACACGGCGATCACCACCGACTCCAGGCGGATCATGCGCCGCAACTGGCGCCGCGCGAGCCCGATCGCCCGCAGCAGCCCGATCTCCCGCGTCCGTTCCACGACCGACAGGGCAAGCGTGTTGACCACGCCGAGGACCGCGATGACGATCGCCAGGCCGAGCAGCGCGTACACCAGGTACAGGAGCACCGCGATCTGCCCGTGGATTAGCTCCTTGTAGTCGGCGAGGTCGCGCACCTGCACCTGCGGATACGGATCGAGCGACTTCTCCAGGCGCTCGCGCAGCACGTCGGGCGCGGTGCCGGAGGAGGCGTTCACGTACACCGCCGAGTCCTGGCCGCCCGGCGCGTACCGCACCAGCGTGGACATGCCCATCGCGAAGCCGCCGGACATCCCGAAGTCGTTGGCCTCCTGGTCGGTGAGGGCGCCCACGGTCAGCTCGGTGCGCTTCCCGCCGGGGAACTCCACGGGCAGGACGCTGCCGATCCGTGCCCGGTGCTCGTCGGCGAAGTCCTTCTGCAACAGCAGGTGCCGGGGTGCCAGGCCGGTCGCGCTGGTGCCCCGCGCGTACGTCACGTGCGCCACGTCGTCGACCCGCCGGTCCCACCCGGCGGCCGTCGTCTTCACCCGCTTCCCGTCCGGCATCCGCACGGCGAGCGCGGTGAACCGCTGGCGCACGACCTGGCCCACGCCGTCCGTCGCCCGGATCTTCCGGGTGACCTCCTGCGGGAACGGCATGAAGTTGGCGTTCTGCACGGTGAAGTCGGCGCCCAGTGTGTCGTCGATCTGCTGGTCGAACGACTTGCTCATGGAAGCGCTCGCCACCGACATCCCCGCCACCAGCGCGAGCCCCACCATCAGGGCCGCAGCCGTGGCACCCGTCCTGCGCGGGTTGCGCAGTGCGTTGCGCTGGCTCATCCGGCCGACCGAGCCGAACACGGCGGGGAACGCGCCGCCCAGGACCCGGATCACGGGACGTACGAGCAGCGGACCCGCGACGACCGTCGCGATCAGCGTGAGGACGATGCCGAGGCCGAGCAGCGAGGCCGCGGGCCCCGTGTCGTCCGCCGTCCAGCACCCGATCAGCGCGGCGGCGCCCGCCGCCCCGATCACCGAGCCCACCAGCGCCCGGATCCGCAACGGCCGCCCCACGCCCGTGATCTCGGCATCGGCGAGCGCCGCCATCGGGGAGACGCGGGCCGCCCGCCGGGACGGCAGATAGGCGGCCACGAACGTGACCCCGACGCCGACCACGAACGACGCGACGGGCGTGCCCCAGCCCACCGCCATCTCCGTGGACTTGAGGTTCATCCCGAAGACGCTCATCAGCTTGATCAGCCCGACGGCGAGCCCCACACCGAGCGCGAACCCGGTCGCCGAACCGACGAGGCCCAGCAGCACCGCCTCGGTCAGCACGGAGCGCCGCACCTGCCGGCGGTCCGCGCCGAGCGCCCGCAGCAGCCCCAACTCCCGGGTCCGCTGGGCGATCAGCATCGAGAACGTGTTGACGATGAGGAACACGCCGACCAGGACCGCGATCCCGGCGAAGCCGAGCATCACGTACTTGATGACGTCGAGGAACCCGCCCAGGTCCGCGGCGGCCGACTCGGCGTCCTCGTCCGCCGTCTTCAAGTCGTAGGCCCCGCCCAGCTCCTGGCCGATCCGCCGCTTGAGCGTCGCGTCGGCGACACCCGGCGCCGCGTCCACCACGATGCTCGACGCCCGGCCGGTGCCGCCGAGCAGCCGGCGCTGCGCGGTGCCGGTGTCCAGGAAGACGAGGGCCGCGCCCGGGTTCGTCGTACGGAACGTGGCGATGCCGACGACCTCGACCTTGAACGAGCCGGGTTCGGCCAGCACCGTGAGCGGGTCCCCGATCCGCACGTGCTTCTTGTCTGCGGTGTCCGCGTCGAGCAGCGCCTGGCGGGGCCCGCGCGGCGCGTGCCCCGACGTCAGGCGCACCGGACTGCGGTCCGTGGGCTCCCAGTTGGTGGCGATGGTGGGCGCGCCGGTGGTCGGCCCCACCGACTTGTTGTGCCGGTCGACCACGGTGATGTTCTCGACGCCCGCGTCGATGTGCGTGGCGGCCACGCCGTCGACCCGGTCGATCCGCCCGGCCAGCGCGGCGGGCACCGTACGCACCGTGCCCGAGGGCACGGACTCGTCGAAGTCGTCCTCCTTGGGGCCCACCCGCACGTCCGCGGACGTCGAGGCGAAGAGCCGGTCGAAGGTGCGCGACACGGTGTCCGAGAAGATCAGGCTGCCCGCGACGAACGCCACCGACAGGACGACGGCGAGCGCGGACAGGACGAGGCGCCCCTTGTGCGCCAGGAAGCTCCGTAACGTCGCCTTCAGCATGGCTACGCCCGGGGGGCCGGTTTCTCGGCGACGGCCTGGCGCACGACGTCGAACTGCTTCATGCGCTCCAGGACGGCCTCGGCGGTGGGCTCGCGCATCTCGTCCACGAGGCGGCCGTCACCGAGGAAGAGGACCAGGTCGGCGTGGGCGGCGGCGCCCGGGTCGTGGGTCACCATGACCACGGTCTGGCCCAGTTCGTCGACCGACTGGCGCAGGAATCCGAGGACTTCGAGCCCGGCCCGCGAGTCCAGGTTCCCCGTCGGCTCGTCGGCGAAGATCAGCTCGGGGCGCGCGGCGAGCGCCCGCGCGCACGCGACGCGCTGCTGCTGGCCGCCGGACAACTGGGCGGGCCGGTGCTTCAGCCGGTCCCGCAGGCCGAGCGTGTCGATGACCTGCTCCAGCCACTTCGGGTCGGGGGACTTGCCCGCGATGTCCATCGGCAGCGTGATGTTCTCCGCCGCGTTCAGCGTGGGGATCAGGTTGAAGGACTGGAACATGAAGCCCACGCGGTCGCGCCGCAGCCGCGTCAGGTCGCGCTCCTTCAGGCCCGTGATCTCCGTTTCGCCCAGCCATACCTGGCCCGCCGAGACCGTGTCGAGTCCCGCCAGGCAGTGCATCAGCGTGGATTTGCCCGAGCCCGAGGGCCCCATCACGGCCGTGAACCGGCCGCGGGCGATGTCCACGTCCACCGCGTCGAGGGCGAGCACCTGCGTCTCGCCGGAGCCGTACGCCTTCGTCAGGCCCCTGGCCCGCGCGGCGACAGCGGCATCCTTGACCACACTCGTTCCCCCCACCCCAACTCCCTTACGTCGTAAGCCAGTTGCGCATCGACCTCGAAGGCTCGACATCGGGTTCCGAGGATAGTCGCTCGCTCTGACAACGGGCCTTCGGAGCGCGTCCATGCCGCTCACCTTCCAGCCGTCGGCGGTGCGGCCCATGGCCGGGATCTCACCGGCGGGCAGCGTCAGCGAGACATCTCGCCGGACCACTCGCCGAGCGAAGGGCTTGGCAAGTCCTTCGACGCGGACCTCGGCACCCATCCGGTCCCCCTCCGGCCGTGCTGCCGCACTTCTGACACCTGCTCCACGGGGAGGCGGGGCCGGTCCGTCGCGGCGGGGGCGGATGTTTTCCGGGGGTGCTCAGGCTCCGGTGAAGGCGTCGCCGGTGGCGGGGACGGAGCCGCGGACGGCGACACGGTCACGGACGGCAGCCGCAGGCCGGACACCGTCACCCCCAGCACCGAAACGGAGAGCGGTGTCAGCGTCGGCAGGGTGAAGGCGGGCAGCGCCATGGTCGGCAACCGTCGCGCAGGGGCCGCGGCGGTGGCGCTCGAGCTCGTGCGCTCGGACGGGTCGGCGGCCTGCCGATGAGCGGCCTGCGGCCTGCGGCTTGCGGCTTGCGGGGGAGCGCGGAGGCGGGACGGCCGGCGCCTACGGGCCGGACCTGCCCCGTCGGCGCCTCGGCCGCCCGTGGCCCGGCGGACGGCCGAGGCGCGGTGTGTTCGGCGGCGTACGGCAGCACGAGCCCCGCCACCACCAGGCCGCCCGCCGCGGAGGACACTGCGACGGCCTGCGCGGGACCGCTCGCCGCGAGCTTGCCGCGCGCCCACAGGAACGCCGCGAGCCCCAGCGTCCCGGCCAGCGTGGAGCGCAGGGTGCGCCGGGCCCGCGCCAGCAGCGATTCGACGGTCCGGTAGTTCAGCCGCATCCGCAGGGCCACCTCGCCCACGTCGAGGCCCTCGGACTTCAGCCGCAGCGCCTCGGCCTGGCGCTCGGGCAGCTGGGCGCTGCGGGCCGCCAGCCGGCGCGCCTCGTCCCGGTCGCACGCGGCCTCGTCGACCGGCACGGGCCCCGGGACCGTCAGCGTGGGACTGCGGTGCACCTCGGCCTCCCGCGTGACCTGCCGGTGCCGGTCGACGCACAGGCGCAGCGTCACCGCCGTGAGCCACCCGCCGAGCCGCTCGTCGTCCGGGCCGGGCCGCTCCGTCGCGCGCAGCATCGCCTCGTGCGCCGCGTCCTCGGCGTCCTCCGGGGACACGGATCTGCGCCGGGCGACCCGGAGCAGGTCCTCGCGGTGGCTCCAGACGGGCAGCCAGCGCTCGGGGCAGGTGCCGCGGCCCGGGGGCGCGGCGGCGTGCGGTGTGTCCGGCCTGCCCATCGGCATGAGGGCCCCTTCGCGCTCATCCGCCGGTCCTGTCCCGTCCGGCCCGCGAGAGTACAGCCGGAGATCAAAGGTGTGGAGAGGCGCAGACGATCGATCGTCCGCGCCTTGCCGGTGCTAGCGCATCGGCGCTAGCGTGGAGGCATGGCCAAGACGCAGCTGAACGTCAGGGTGGAGGAGGGCACCGCCCGCGCCGCCCGTGAGCGCGCGCTCGCCCAAGGGGTGAGCGTGAACCGGTACATCGAGGAGCTGGTGCGGCGCGACGCCGGTGAGCAGGGGCGAACGTTCGTCGACGCCGCCGCGGACTTCATGAAGCAGTACGAATCGGTGTTCGCCGAGGAGTTCGGCGCGGACACGGAAGGCCGGCGCCGCCCCGTTGAGTGAACCGCCGCAGCCCCCGCATCTCACCATCGACCTCGCCTGGCTGCTCATGGTCGCCGAGCAGAAGACCCCCGGTGATCCGCAGGTCACCGACTGGGGCGCCCTGGTGTCCGCCGTCGCCCGCCACCGGGCCGCGATATTCGACGTGCCGGTCTACGACTCGCCGCACGCGCGCGCCGCCGCCCTCCTGCAACTCCTCATCCACGTACCGGCGTTGGAGCGCTCGAACGTGATGTACGCGACGGCCGTCGCCTACGCGTACCTCGTCGCCAGCGGGTTGAAGATCGTCACGTCGCCCGAGCAGATCCGCGATCTGGCGCGGCTGGTGAAGACGGGCACGGCGACGATCGACGACATCGAGAAGGAACTGCGAACCTGGAGCCTGTGAGGCTACGTGCGGTCCACGGAGTCCGCGGGGCGCCTGGCCGTGCCCAGCACGCAGTACGCCATCGGCTGCCGCGGCCCGTGCCCCGGCATGGTCAGCGCCCGGTGGTCGCCGAGCTCGAAGCCGGCCGCGTGCAGCGAGCCGAGGGCGTCCCGCCGCAGATGGCAGCCGCCGACACAGAGCGGCCACACGGTCCGGTCGAGGGCCGTCTGCACCAGGCGCATGCCGCGCCCGGGAGCCCGCACATGTTCGAAGAACCGCACCTGACCGCCAGGCCGCAGCACGCGCCGCACCTCACGCAGGGCGCGGTCCACGCTCCGCACGCTGCACAGGACGGTGCTGAGCACCACGGCGTCGTATGCCTCGCTCTTCACGGGCAGCGCCTCCGCGGCGCCCGGCACCACGTCGACCGGCACGTCCGCGCGCTGCGCCGCGTCGAGGGCGATCCGGCGCAGGGTGCGCTCCGGTTCGATGGCGACGACCTCGGAGACGGTGGACGGATAGTGCCCGAAACCGATGCCGGTCCCGGCGCCGACCTCCAGCACCCGCCCCGAAAGGCCGGCGACGAGCTCGCGGCGCACGGGGGCCATGAGGGGTTCCGCCCGCTCGACGACCTGCGCGTAGTACCGCGCGAACACCGGGTGATGCACGGCGTCCCCGCCGCCGGCTGCCCTGCCGGCTGATCGTGCCTGTTCCCTGCCCACGATGGCGCCTCCTCCGGGTGACCGCCCCCACCTCCTTCTTGCCCGCACACACCGGTGCGGACCCCTGGGCGAGGCGGGCAAGGCGGCCCCGGTGGCGCCGCGGACCTCTTACGAAGGCGCCGTCCGCGGGACCGCCTCGGGACACTCGCGCCGCGCGAACGACGCCCCGTCCCACACGCCGCCCAACGACGGCGCCAGCCACCCGCCGGCCTCCGCGAGGAACGCCCCCGGCGCCATCGCCGCGGCCCCCTCCGGCACCGCCCCCAGCAGCTCCGCGCCCGCCGCCACCGGCAGGTCGGCGACGTTGCAGCGCTCCGCGAGCCCCGGGTCGCCGGGCCAGCTGCCGATGACGACACCCGCCTGCTGAAGGCCGCGCGAGCGCAACGCCTCACCCGTCAACTGCACGGAGTTCAGCGTCCCGAGACCCGCCGCGGCGACCACCAGGACCGGTGCCCCGAGCAGGCCCGCCACATCCGCCAGCGTCGAGCCCTCCTCGTCGAAGCGCACGAGCAGGCCGCCCGCCCCCTCGACCAGCACGAGGTCGTGCGACGCCGCCAGCTTGCTCACGGCCTCGGCGACCTGCAACGGCCGCACCGGCGCGAGCCCGGCCCGCGCCGCCGCCGTCCCCGGCGCGAGCGGCTCCGGATAGCGCGCCAGCTCGACGCCCGTCACCGCGTCCCCAGCGAGCCGCACCACCTCGGCCACGTCCCCCGGCTCCCCGGGCGCGACACCCGTCTGCGCCGGTTTGAGCACGGCCACCGAACGACCCGCTCGCGCCGCGACGGCCGCCAGCGCCGCCGTCGTCACGGTCTTGCCGACCTCGGTCCCGGTCCCGGTCACCACCAGCACACCCACCACGGCACTCACCCTTCCCCGGAGGCCGCCGCGGCGACCGCGCACACCGCACGGCCGATCCGTGCCACGTCCTCGTCGCTCGTCACATACGGCGGCATCGTGTAGACGAGGTCCCGGAACGGCCGCAGCCACACGCCCTCCGCGACCGCCGCCCGCGTCGCCGCCGCCATGTCGACCTCGTGGTCGAGCTGCACGACACCGATGGCGCCCAGAACCCGAACGTCCCGAACTCCCTTTATCTGCGACGCCGCTGACAGGGCGTCACTCAGCCCCGTCTCGATCCGCTTCACCTCGGTGCGCCAGTCCTGTTCGAGCAGCACATCGATCGACGCGCACGCGATGGCCGACGCCAGCGGGTTCCCCATGAACGTCGGCCCGTGCGCGAGCACCGGCACCTCGCCCCGCGAGATCCCCTCGGCGACCCGCGCCGTGCACAGTGTCGCCGCCATCGTCAGATAGCCGCCGGTCAGCGCCTTCCCGACGCACATCACATCGGGCGACACCCCCGCGTGGCCGGCCGCGAACAGCTCTCCGGTCCGCCCGAACCCCGTGGCGATCTCGTCGAACACCAGCAGGACGTCGTGCGCGTCGCACGCCTCCCGCAGCACCCGCAGATACGCGGGGGAGTGGAAGCGCATCCCGCCCGCGCCCTGCACCACCGGCTCCACGATCACGGCCGCCACCTCGTGCGCGTGCCGGCCGATCGCGTCGCGCAACTGCTCCGCGTACGACTCGTCGTACGCGTCGAAGCCGCTCGGCGGCTCGGGCACGAAGATCTGCTCCTGGAGCACACCCGCCCAAAGACCGTGCATCCCGCCCTCCGGGTCGCACACGGACATCGGCTGCCAGGTGTCACCGTGGTAGCCACCGCGCCACGTCAGCATCCGCCGCTTCCCGGGTCGCCCGAGCGAGCGCCAGTACTGCAGACACATCTTCAGCGCGACCTCGACCGACACCGAGCCCGAGTCGGCGAGGAACACATGCTCAAGGCCCTCCGGTGACATGTCGACGAGGCGCTCCACGAGCCGTACCGCCGGCTCGTGCGTCAGGCCGCCGAACATCACATGGCTCATCCGTCCCAACTGGCCGCGCGCCGCCTCGTCGAGCACCGGATGGCCGTAGCCGTGGATCGCCGACCACCACGACGACATCCCGTCCACCAGTTCGCCGTGGTCCGCGACCCGCAGCCGGACCCCGGCCGCCGACTCGACGACCAGGGGCGTCTGCGTGCCGGGCATCGGACCGTACGGGTGCCAGACGTGCCGCCGGTCCAGGTCGAGCAGTTCGGCCACGTTCAGCTCAGGCATTGGGCGCCAGATCCGTTCCCGCGCCCCGGCGACGTACGGCGACGAGATCGGTCCGCGCCCCCTCGGTGTCGGCGGCGGCCTCGCCGTCGGTCCCGGTCTCCGGTGCGGGCGCACACGTCGAACCGCAGCCGCCCGCGGCCCGGTGCTCGGGCAGCGTCACCTGCTCCGTGCCCTCGACCTCGAAACCGGCGTCCGCGATCATGTCCAGGTCGGTCTTCCCCGCCTGGCCCTCGCTGGTCAAGTAGTCGCCCAGGAAGATGGAGTTGGCGATGTGCAGCGCGAGCGGCTGCATCGAGCGCAGGTGCACCTCGCGGCCGCCCGCGATCCGCACCTCCACGTCCGGGCACACGAACCGCACCATGGCCAGGATCCGCAGACACCGCTGCGGCGTCAGGTTCCACTCCTTGGCCAGCGGCGTCCCCTCGAACGGGATCAGGAAGTTCACCGGCACCGAATCGGGGTCGAGTTCGCGCAGCCCGTAGACGACATCGACCGGGTCCTCGTCGCGCTCGCCCATCCCCGCGATCAGACCGGAGCAGGCCGACAGGCCCGCCTCGTGCGCCTTGTTCACGGTGTCGACGCGGTCCGCGTACGTGTGCGTCGTCGTGATGTCGCCGTACGTCGCCTCGGAGGTGTTGAGGTTGTGGTTGTACGCGTCCGCCCCCGCGCCGCGCAGCCGTTCCGCCTGCCCCTCGTCGAGCAGGCCGAGGCAGGCGCAGATCTCCACGCCCTCGTTCTCGGACTTGATCGCATCGATGGTGCGCGCGACCCGGTCCACGTCCTTGTCCGTGGGGCCGCGCCCGCTTGCCACCAGACACACCCGCTTGGCGCCGCCCGCGACCCCGGCGGCCGCCGCCTTCGACGCCTCGTCGGGCTTCAGCCAGGTGTACTTGAGGATCTCCGCCTTCGACCCCAGGCGCTGCGAGCAGTACGAGCAGTCCTCCGGGCACAGACCCGACTTGAGGTTCACCAGATAGTTGAGTTTCACCCGCCGCCCGAACCAATGGCGGCGCACCTTGCCGGCCGCGGCCACCACGTCGAGCAGTTCGTCGTCGGACGTCGCGAGTACCGCGAGCGCCTCTTCACGGCTCGGCAGTTCGCGCCGAAGCCCCTTGTCCACCAGCGTGTTCAGCAGGTCCATGGGCCCTGATCCTTACCTATCCCGTGCCCTCGGGGAAAGGAGACTCTCTACAAAGGACGGCGTACGTCGTGTGGGTATTGCCACACCCTGCCCGAGTGGCGCGGCCGCTAGTGTCTGTGCATTACCTACAAAGCAGCGCTCACCCGTTGCCGGACTCGCAGAGGGACACATGGCCACGCCCCACACACCCGCGTTCGGCTGGATCGGAGCCGAGCGGCGCGCCCGCGAGGCCGCGGGACTCGTCCGCACCCTGCGCCCGCGCCCCGCGGACAGCCCGGTGCTCGACCTCGCGAGCAACGACTATCTGGGCCTCGCCCGGCACCCCGAGGTCGTCGAGGGTGCGGCCGACGCCGCGCGCCGGTGGGGCGGCGGGGCCACCGGGTCCCGCCTGGTGACGGGCAGCACCGAGCTGCACGCCCGCCTTGAGCGGGAACTCGCCGAGTTCTGCGGTTTCGAGGCGGCCCTCGTGTTCTCCTCGGGGTACGCCGCCAACCTCGCCGCCGTCACCGCGCTCGCCCCGGGCGCCTCACTGATCGTGTCGGACGCGGGCAACCACGCCTCGCTGATCGACGGCTGCCGGCTCGCCCGGGGTGCCACCCACGTGGCTCCGCACGCGGACCCGGAAGCCGTCCGCAAGGCGCTCGGCACACATGACGGGCCGGCCGTCGTCGTCACCGACTCGGTGTTCTCGGTGGACGGCGACCGGGCGCCCGTCGTCGAACTCGCGCAAGTGGCACGGGAGTTCGGTGCGGGGTTGATCATCGACGACGCGCACGGGCTCGGTGTCGTGGGGCCGGGTGGACGCGGCGTCCCGCACGCGGCGGGCCTCGCGGGCGCGGCGGACACCGTCGTCAGCGTCACCCTGTCCAAGTCGCTGGGCAGTCAGGGCGGCGCGGTCCTCGGTCCGGCCCACGTCATCGACCATCTCGTCAACGCGGCCCGCACGTTCATCTTCGACACGGGCCTCGCTCCGGCCGCCTGCGGCTCGGCCCTCGCGGCGCTGCGACTGCTGCGCCGCGAGCCCGAACGCGCCGCGCGTGCACGACACGTGGCGACGTCGCTGCATCAACTGCTGCTGGGCGAGGGCCTGTTGGCGGGACGGCCCGACGCCGCGGTCGTCTCCGTGCGCGCTCCCTCGCCCGACGCGGCCGTCCGCTGGGCGGCCGACTGCCGGGACGCGGGGCTCTCGGTGGGGTGCTTCCGGCCGCCGTCCGTGCCTGACGGCATCGCGCGGCTGCGGCTGACCGCCCGCGCCGACCTCACGGAGACCGAGGTCGCCGAGGCCGTCCGGGTGATCAGCCGCACTGTCCCGAACGGGGCTGCTACCGCAGGGAGTTGACGAAGCTCCGCCAGGTCTCGGACGTGAACAGGAGCGCGGGGCCCGCCGTGTGCTTGGAGTCCCGGACGGCCAGCAGTCCGGTCGTCACGCTCGTCCTCAACGGCGCTGTCTCCACGCAGTTGTTGGCGCCCGTGCTGCGGCTGCTGCGCCGCCATCGGACGCCCCTCAGCGACGTACTGCACGCAATGGTCATGGTGCCTCCTCACGCGGTGCCGGCGCACGACGAGGTGTCGGCGTCCTCGCTTACCCGGCAATCTTTGCGATGAATTCCAGTGAATCCTCGGGTGACCTGGCATGGAGCAGAAGAGCGTCGAAGGCGTCCGTGTACGCCTTGAGGTCTTCTTTCCGTTCGAGGTAGAGGCTACTCGTCAAATGGTCGAGAACAACCACATCCAGATCAGATGTGTTCGGAAAAGAGAACACAACGAAAGGTCCCGTCAGGCCGATATGGCCTCCGGACGAGAACGGAAGCACCTGGATCCGGACATGCGGCATCGACGCCGCCTCGGTCAGATGTGTCAACTGCCGTCGCAGCACGCCGCTCCCGCCCACCTCGCGGCGCAGCACGGCCTCGTCGAGCACGGCGGTGAGCCGCAGCGGCGGCTCGGCGCGCAGCACGTCCTGGCGCGCGAGCCGCACCTCCACCAACGCGTCGATGTGTCGGTCCGGTGCCCCGTTCAGCACCGAACATGTCACCGCGTGCGCGTACTCGGGCGTCTGCAGGAGCCCCGGTACGACACTCGTCTCCAGAGTCCTGATGCGGCACGCCTGTGACTCGAGGCTGATGAAATCGCGGTACGCGGGCGGCAGCAGACCGCGGTACGCGTGCCACCAGTGGTGCCCGCCCGCCTCGTCGCCGCCGGCCAGCGCGACCAGCAGCTCGCGGGTCCGGGGATCGCTGGCCTCGAAGGCGTCGAGCAGCCGCAGCACGTCCGAAGGCTTCACGCCACTGCGCCCTGTCTCGATCCTGCTCACCTTCGACTGGTGCCAGCCGACGAGCCTGGCCGCCTCCCCGCTCGTGAGGCCGGCCTGGACGCGCAGCGTCCGCAATTCGGCACCGAGCTTGCGGCGGCGTACCGCGGGACCGTATTTCATGGAGGACTCCTCGGGCTCCTCGCGTCACCCGGCCGGACTCCCTCCCGGCCGCACGGGACGCGTGTCTGAGCCGACGGTAGAGGACACAGCGTGCCTCGGCCCAAATACGGTCCACCGTCGCAGAGTTCACCGCATCGAGCGACAGATATATGCATATCTTGGGGGATCGGCACCACAGTGGGACGTCCAAGTGGCAATCTGGCGCGAAGCAGTTGCCGGGGCCCGCGCGCGAGCGATCCGCGAGGCCGGACGAGCCACCTCGGCGGGAAAGGGACACGTCGCCATGGCAGACCACCAGGAAGCATCCGTCACGCTGCCGAGCGATCCCGCCTCGGTCTCGGCCGCCCGCAGGTATGTCGCCTCCGTCCTCGCGGAGTGGGGCATGGCGTCGGGGACGGACGCGGCGGACACCGTCCGCCTGATCGTGTCCGAACTCGCGACGAACGCGGTGCAGCACACCCTCGGGCAGTCCCCCACGTTCACCGTCGACGTGGAGCTGGACCGCGACGAGCGGCTGCGCATCGGTGTCACCGACAGTCACCCCCGCTATCCCAAGCGGCTGCCGGCCGCGGTCCAGCAGGACAACGGGCGGGGGATGGTCATCATCCGCTGTCTCACCGCGGAGTGCGGCGGCACCCTGACGGTGCGCCCGACCCCGGAGGGCGGCAAGACGGTGTGGATCACACTGCCGTGGGTGGCCCCGGTCAGTCGTCCCGCTTGAGGAGCGCGCGCCGCATCAGCCACGGGAGCAGTCCCCACAGCCCCACACAGACGCAGAACGCGCCGGCGCCGGCCGCGATCCCGCCGGCCCTGCCGACCGTCACATCGACCACGAGCAGCACGGACCCGCTCAGCGCGAGCACGAGCGCCGCCATCCCGTACGCCGCGAGCCGCGAGGACACCCGTACGATCCGCCGCTTCGCACCCAGCTGGAACAGCACCCGGTGCACCGCGGCCGGCGCCGTGAACAGCGCGGCCGCGATGACCGTGAGGAGCAACGTCGTGACGTACGTGGTCCGTTGGACCGTGTCGAGCGACGGGAAGCGGGGGGTGAACGCGAGCGTCAGCAGGAACGCGAACAGGAACTGCACGCCGGTCTGGGTGACCCGGAGCTCTTGGAGGAGCTCTCCGAAGTTCCGATCGGCGCGTTCCAGAGGCGTCTCGTTGCGCTCATGCATCCCCTACGAGTATCCGCTCGCGGTCCGCTCAAGCGCGAGCGCAGGGGTTCACCGCACCCGGCCGTACGACACGCTGTTCGTCCAGATCCGCTCCAGACGGACCACGGAACCGGTCTTCGGGGAGTGCCAGATGCGGCCTTTTCCGGCGTAGATGCCGACGTGGTAGATGCTGCGGCCGGAGCGGAAGAACACCAGGTCTCCAGGTGTGCGATGAGACCTGGAGATGTGCTTGGTCTTGTTGTACTGCTGGGCCGCGGTGCGCGGCAGCTTCTTGCCCGCCCGCTTGAACGAGTAGAGCGTGAGGCCCGAGCAGTCGAACCGGTGCGGCCCCGCGGCGCCCCACTTGTACGGTGCACCCTTCTTGGACGCGGCGACCTGCAGTGCCTTGACGGATGCCGTTGCCGCTGATGCTTCGGACGCGGCGCCGGGGACCATGAGCCCCGCGCCGGCGACGGCGATGGAGAGGGCGGAAGCGGTGCCCGCCCGGGTCAGCAGCGACGGAACACGATTCAGCGCAGTCATGCGCAACCCTTCGTCAACCGCCTGTGAAGGATGACCTGTCGGGTTCGGGTGGCGAAGTTGCCCGGCCGCGTACCGCGGCTTCACCCCAAGGGCCGTCCGGCGCGGCCTCTGACGAGGCGCGGCGGTGGCCCGTCGTGCTCGGGTCCTCCACTCCTGCCGATGCACTCCTGTCGACCTGGCATCCGCACGGCGGCAGGACTCGGCGTCCGTGCGGACCGCCCCGCCGCGGCGGCGGGGGCTTGTCGTCGCAACGGATCTTCACGCACGGCCGAGGCGAAATCCGAGTCGAACCGGCGGTAAGTGAGGCTCGTCACCCTTGACCCGTTCAGGTGGACGCTGCGCCTTTCGCCCCTGCCCGCCGAGACCCGACGAGCCCCGCACCAGCGGCGGAACGCCATATTCCGGCGGTTGCCTACGGCTCGTACGCAACTTTGCCGGGCTCATCCGCGTACCGGAGGCTAGGCCGTACGGGGTACCCCATCTGGGTCGTTTGGGTTGCGGCTCGACGGTTCGGGAAGCCCGGTGAGCGGTCGACGGCTTCACCTGACTTCAATTGGCTTCAAGTGAATTCAACTGACCGGTTCTGACGGCAGTGTGACCCGGTTGGTGCGCCGCTCCCCGTCCAGGACGCGCAGTGCCCGCGCCAGCGTGCTCGCGTGCACCCGGCTCTCGCCCCTCTGGTGCATCAGGTTCAGCGCGTCCCGCAGCTCGACGGCCCGGCTCACCAGCGCCTGCGCCGCGCGCAGGCCGCTGTAGGTGTCGTCGCCCCGGGCCGGGTTGATCCGCGCGATGAGGTCGACCACCTCCAGATAGCGGTCCACGAGCTCGCACTCGGCGCGGGTCATCGCGGGCAGCGGCGGCGGTTCGGGTGGATACATCGGCCGATCACCTCGTGCCGGGGGAGCGCAGGGTGGCGGTACGGCTCTCGACGACGTGGTCCACCAGTCCGTACTCCAGGGCCTGTTCGGCCGTCAGGACGGTGTCCCGCTCGATGTCCGCGCCGACCTGCTCCTTGGTGCGCCCGCTGTGCCGGGCGAGCAGCTCCTCCAACTGGTCGCGCATGCGCGTGAGTTCGCTCGCGTAGATCTCCAGGTCGCTCGGCTGTCCCTGGGCCGGCTCGGGCAGCGAGGGCTGGTCGAGCACCACGCGCGCGCCGGGCAGCGTCATCCGCTTGCCGGGTGTCCCCGCCGCGAGCAGTACCGCGGCCACGGACGAGCACTGCCCCAGGCAGGTCGTCGCGACGTCGCAGCCGACGAACTGCATGGTGTCGTAGAGCGCGGTCATCGCGCTGAACGAGCCGCCCGGGGAGTTGATGTACAGGGAGATGTCCTGGTCGGGCGCCAGGTACTCGAGGTGCATGAACTGTGCCATCACATCGTTCGCCGAGACGTCGTCGATCGGCGTCCCGAGGAGGACGATGCGCTCTTCCAGAAGCTTCGAATACGGGTCGAGGGTGCGGCTGCCCGAGCTGGTGTGCTCGGTGAACTCGGGCAGGACGTAGCGGCCGGACGGACGGGGTATGGTGCCTCCTCAAGACGCTGCTGACTTCAGTACCCGCTTCTCCAAAAATGTACAGGACGTACATGACGTACGATGGTGAACATGGCCTACGAGATTCCGGTGACGCAAGCCAGGGCTGAGCTCGCCGACCTGATCAATCGCGTCGTGTACGGCGGCGGGCGCGTGGTCGTCACCCGGCACGGCAAGCCGCTCGCCGCCCTCGTCTCGGCCGCCGACCTGGAGCGACTCGAGGCGATGGGGGGGGTCCGCCGGGGATGTCGCGGATGAACCTGTGATCACGTCTGTGTCACGGATTGGCACCCTGACGTCCGCTCCGGGCGAACAGCAAAGGTTCGGTATTGCGGCCGAGCATCGCGGTCCCGAGATCCGGTAGCGCCGGCGGCGTTCAGCAATAAGACGGTCAAGCGTCGGTTAACGCCGTTGAAACTCCGCTCAATTAGCCTTCAGTCCCAGGTCATCGGCCCCTTTTAGGGGCAGGGGTCCGCACAGGTGTCCGTATTCCTTGTGTGTTACATCTAGACCCGTCGCGGTGGCCGCGGCAGCCGGGCCCGCACGGCTCGGCATGAAGGACTGTGAGGTGGATCGTGCAACTGACCCCGCACGAGCAGGAAAGACTGCTCATCCATGTGGCATCCGACGTCGCCGAGAAGCGTCGGGCCCGGGGTCGCAAGCTCAATCATCCCGAGGCGGTCGCGCTGATCACTTCGCACATTCTCGAAGGTGCCCGGGACGGGCGCACGGTCGCCGAACTCATGGCATCCGGCCGCAAGTTGCTCACCCGTGACGACGTCATGGACGGCATCCCCGAGATGATCCACGATGTCCAGGTCGAGGCCACGTTCCCCGACGGCACGAAGCTCGTCACCGTGCACGAGCCGATCGTCTGACGGGGGAGCGGAAGTCATGATTCCCGGAGAGATCCTCTTCGCCGACGAACCCGTCGGGTACAACGAGGGCCGCGACGTCATACGTATGACGGTGCTCAACGCCGCCGACCGCCCCATTCAAGTCGGCTCCCACTACCACTTCTTCGAGGCCAACCCCGGCCTCGACTTCGACCGCGCCGCCGCCCGCGGCAAGCGGCTGAACATCGCCGCGGGCACCGCCGTTCGCTTCGAGCCCGGCATCCCCGTCGACATCGAACTCGTAGCCCTCGCAGGCAATCGCATCGTCACCGGCCTGCGCGGCGAGACCGGAGGTGCCCTCGATGCCTGAGCTGTCCCGCGCCGCCTACGGCGATCTGTTCGGCCCCACCACCGGCGACCGCATCCGGCTCGCCGACACCGACCTGCTCGTCGAGATCGAGGAGGACCGCTCGGGCGGCCCCGGCCTCTCCGGCGACGAGGCGGTCTTCGGCGGCGGCAAGGTGATCCGCGAGTCCATGGGCCAGTCGCGTGCCACCCGTGCCGACGGCACCCCGGACACGGTCATCACCGGCGTCGTCATCATCGACCACTGGGGCATCGTCAAGGCCGACGTCGGCATCCGCGACGGCCGCATCACGGCGATCGGCAAGGCCGGCAACCCGGACACGATGGACGGTGTCCACCCCGACCTCGTCCTCGGCCCCGACACCGAGATCATCGCGGGCAACGGCAAGATCGTCACCGCGGGCGGCATCGACACCCACATCCACTTCATCTCGCCGACCCAGTTCGACGAGGCCCTCGCCTCCGGTGTGACCACGCTGGTCGGCGGCGGCACGGGCCCGGCCGAGGGCTCCAAGGCCACCACCATCACCCCCGGCCCCTGGCACCTCGCCCGGATGTTCGCCGCGATGGAGAACAGCCCGGTCAACATCGGCTTCCTCGGCAAGGGCAACACCATGTCGAAGGACTCGATGCGCGCCCAGCTGTGCGGCGGCGCCATCGGCTTCAAGATCCACGAGGACTGGGGCGCGACCCCGGCCGTGATCGACGCCTGCCTCGACATCTGTGAGGAGTCCGGCGTCCAACTCGCCATCCACTCCGACACGTTGAACGAGGCGGGCTTCGTTCAGGACACCTTCGACGCGGTCGCCGGGCGCACCCTGCACGCCTTCCACGTCGAGGGCGCGGGCGGCGGGCACGCACCCGACATGATCACCGCGGTGTCGCTGCCCAACATGCTGCCGAGCTCGACCAACCCGACCCGGCCGCACACCGTCAACACCGTCGAGGAACACCTCGACATGCTGATGGTCTGCCACCACCTCAACCCGGCGGTCCCCGAGGACCTGGCCTTCGCCGAGTCCCGCATCCGGCCCACCACCATCGCGGCCGAGGACATCCTGCACGACCTCGGCGCCATCTCCATCATGTCCTCGGACTCGCAGGCCATGGGCCGCGTCGGCGAGGTCATCATGCGGACCTGGCAGACCGCGCACGTGATGAAGCGCCGCCGCGGCTTCCTGCCCGGCGACACCCGCGCCGACAACGCGCGCGCCCGCCGTTACGTCGCCAAGTACACGATCAACGCGGCCGTTTCGCAGGGCATCGACCACGAGGTCGGCTCCATCGAGCCCGGAAAGCTCGCCGACCTGGTGCTCTGGGACCCGAAGTTCTTCGGCGTGAAGCCGCAGCTCGTCGTCAAGGGCGGCCAGATCGCGTACGCGCAGATGGGCGACGCCAACGGGTCCATTCCCACGCCGCAGCCGGTCCTTCCGCGCCCGATGTACGGGGCGTACGGCAAGGCGCCGCAGGCCAACTCGGTCAACTTCACCAGCGAGTGGGCGATCGAGGACGGGCTGCCGGAGCGGCTCGGGCTCGGCCGGTCGTTCGTGCCGATCCACTCCACGCGTGGCCGCGGCAAGTCCGACATGGTCAACAACGACGCCCTGCCGCGCGTCGAGGTCGCCGCCGACTCGTTCGCCGTGACCATCGACGGCGAGCTCGTCGAGCCCGCCCCGGCCGCCGAACTGCCGCTCGCGCAGCGGTACTTCCTGTTCTGATGCGGCCGCACACGAGCCCGGCGCGTACGTCATGACGCGCGCCGCACTGCTCGTCCTCGCCGACGGCCGCTTCCCCGCCGGAGGGCACGCGCACTCCGGCGGGGCGGAGGCCGCCGTCAAGGCGGGCCGCATCACCGGCGCGGCGAGCCTGGAGGAGTTCTGCCGGGGCCGCCTGCACACCAGCGGCGCCGTGACCGCCGCCCTCGCCGCGGCCGCAGCGCTCGGCATCGACCCGGGCACGCTCGACGCGGCCGCCGACGCGCGGACGCCGTCGGCCGCGCTGCGCGTCGCCGCGCGCAAGCTCGGGCGGCAGATGATGCGGGCCGCGCGTGCCACTTGGCCGCACCCCGAACTCGACGCCCTGGCGCGGCAGTTCCCCAAGGGGGCGCATCAGCCGGTCGTGCTCGGGCTCGCCGCGCGGGCCGCCGGGCTCGGTGCGCAGGACGCCGCGTACTGCTCCGCGTACGAAGGGGTGAGCGGGGCCGCGACCGCCGTGGTGCGGTTGCTGAGCCTCGACCCGTTCGACGCGACCGGGGTGCTCGCGCGGCTCGCGCCCGAGGTCGACCGGGTGGTGGCCGACGCCGTGGAGGCGGCGCACCGGGCCGTCGACCTGGGGGTCGACGCGCTGCCCGCCGGGTCCGCGCCACTGCTGGAGATCGGTGCGGAGGCGCACGCCGCGTGGCCCGTGCGGCTGTTCGCGTCCTAGTGACGTCGCCTCCTCCGCCCCTTCCCATTCCCGACCCCGGGGGCATCGCCCCCGGACCCCCTTGTCCTCGAACGCCGGACGGGCTGGAGAAGCCGACCGGGCCGGCCGTGAGGCCGAACAGATTGGAGCCGTGGATCACCATGCACCTCGGACACACCCACGACGAAGCCTCCGCCGTATCCGCCGACGCCCACCGGCCCGACGGCACCCGGCGCGCGCTGCGCATCGGGCTCGGCGGGCCCGTCGGTTCGGGCAAGACCGCCACCGTGGCCGCGCTCTGCCGCGCGCTGCGCGAGGAGCTCTCGCTCGCCGTCGTCACGAACGACATCTACACGCGCGAGGACGCCGCGTTCCTGCTGCGCGAGGCCGTGCTGCCGCCCGAGCGGATCACCGCCGTGGAGACGGGCGCCTGCCCGCACACCGCGATCCGTGACGACATCTCCGCGAACCTGGAGGCCGTCGAGGACCTGGAGGACGAGGTCGGCCCGCTCGACCTGATCCTCATCGAGTCCGGCGGCGACAACCTGACCGCCACCTTCTCCAAGGGGCTCATCGACGCCCAGATCTTCGTGATCGACGTCGCGGGCGGCGACGACATCCCGCGCAAGGGCGGCCCCGGTGTCACCACCGCCGACCTGCTCGTGATCAACAAGACCGACCTCGCCCCCTACGTCGGCTCCGACCTCGCGCGGATGGAGGCCGACGCCAAGGAGGCGCGCGCCGAACTCCCCGTCGTGCTGCAGTCCCTGCGGTCCGAGGTCGGCGTCGGGGACGTCGCGGCCTGGGCGCGGGAGCGACTCGCCGCGTGGACCGCGTGAGCGCGGGAGTCAGGTCCACCGCCCGGATCGTCGCGCGCGGTGACGGCCGGGGCGGGACAGCGCTGCCCGTCATGGCGGGCGAGGGCTCGTTCGCGCTGCGCCGCACGCGCGGCGCGGCGCCCGCCGAGTCCCGGGTGATGCTCGTCGGCGCCATGAGCGGACCGCTCGGCGGCGACCGCCTGACCGTGGAGGCGAGCGCCGAGGAGGGCGCCCATCTGCACGTGGGCTCCATCGCCGCGACCATCGCCCTGCCGGGTCAGGCCAAGGAGGAGGCGCACTACGACGTGCGGCTCGACGTCGCCGACGGGGCCCGACTCGACTGGCTGCCGGAGCAGTTGATTTCGGCGGGCGGCAGCGATCTGCGGGTGACCACGCGCGCCGATCTGTCGCCGGGCGCGCGGCTCGTACTGCGCGAGGAGCAGGTGCTCGGCCGCGTGGCGGAGGAGCCGGGCCGGCTGACCAGCCGGCTCACCGTGTACCGGGCCGGGCGTCCGCTGCTCGACCAGGAGCTGGCCTGCGGCCCGGGCGCGCCCGGCGGCTGGGACGGCCCCGCCGTCCTCGCCGGGCACCGGGCACTTGGCCAACTCGTGGTCGTACGACCGGAATTCGAGGTGGAGAAGCCGTCCTCGGCCCTGCTGGACGAGGCGGGAACGGCCGCGCTCACGCCCCTCGCGGGCCCTGCCGTGCTGGTCACGGCGGTGGCTCCGGACGCCCTGCGACTGCGCCGGACGCTCGACGAGGCACTGGGCCGACTGGCCTGATCCGCTCACCGGGCGAGTTATACCGTTTATCGGATTGGTAAAGAACGCCCGCTGTCTCTGTTGCCAGGGACCTCCCACGCGTCAGGATCCGCGTACCGATCAGCAACACGATCGACGTACGGATCGAATCGATGTGCGGGAGGCCTCACTTGAGACGGACCAGACAGACAGCGCGCGGCAGCCGGAAGGCGGTGATCGGCTCCGCGGGCGCGTTCGCCGCGGCGGCGCTGATAGCGGGCGCGGTCAGCGCCCCGGCCGCCCAGGCCGACGCCTCCAGGTCCGGCAGCAGCACCGCCGACCTCCAGGCGCGCGGCGCGGCCATCGCCGCCGCCAAGGCCGCGAAGGCCGGCATCGACTGGAAGGACTGCCCCGCGGACTGGGGTCTCGCCAAGCCCATCCAGTGCGGCTGGGTCAGCGTGCCGCTCGACTACATGAAGCCCAACGGCAAGCAGATCAAGCTCGCCGTGGACCGCATCGGCAATACCGGCACGAAGGGCGAGCGGCAGGGCTCCCTCGTCTACAACCCGGGCGGCCCCGGCGGCTCCGGCATGCGCTTCCCGACGCGTGTGACGACGAAGAACCCGATCTACGCGAAGATGGCGAAGGCCTACGACTTCGTCGGCTTCGACCCGCGCGGCGTCGGCCACTCCGCGCCGATCTCCTGCGTCGACCCGCAGGAGTACGTCAAGGCGCCGAAGGCCGACCCGGTTCCCGACTCCGAGGCGGACAAGCTCGCGCAGCGCAAGCTCGCCAAGGAGTACGCGGACGGCTGCTACGAGAAGAGCGGCGAGATGCTGCCGCAGATGACGACGCCGAACACCGCGCGCGACCTCGACGTCACCCGTGCCGCCCTCGGCGAGAAGAAGCTCAACTACCTCGGCGTCTCCTACGGCACCTACCTGGGCGCCGTCTACGGCACGCTCTTCCCGGGCCACGTCCGCCGCATGATCGTCGACAGCGTGGTCAACCCGGCCAAGGACAACATCTGGTACCAGGCGAACCTGAACCAGGACATCGCCTTCGAGGGCCGCTGGAAGGACTGGCAGGACTGGGTCGCCAAGAACGACGCGACCTACCACCTCGGCAACACCCGCGCCAAGGTGCAGCAGCAGTGGGAGACGCTGCGCGCCGCCGCGAAGAAGAACCCCATCGGCGGGGTCGTCGGCCCGGCCGAGCTGATCGCCTTCTTCCAGAGCGCCCCGTACTACGACTCCGCATGGGTGCCCACCGCCCAGGTGTGGAGCAAGTACGTCGCCGGTGACACCCAGGCCCTGGTGGACGCCGCCGCCCCCGACATGTCGGACACCGCGGGCAACGCCTCCGCGGAGAACGGCAACGCCGTCTACACGGCCGTCGAGTGCGCCGACGCCAAGTGGCCGACCAGCTGGTCGAAGTGGGACAAGGACAACACCGCGCTCCACAAGCAGTACCCGTTCATGACGTGGGCCAACGCGTGGATGAACCTGCCCTGCGCCACCTGGAAGACCAAGCAGCAGACGCCGCTGGACGTGAAGACCGGCAAGGGTCTGCCGCAGGTCCTCATCGTGCAGTCCACGCGTGACGCCGCCACCCCGTACGAGGGCGCCGTCGAGCTGCACAAGCGGTTCAAGGGCTCCCGCCTGATCACCGAGAAGGGCGCGGGCTCGCACGGTGTCACCGGTCTCACGAACCCCTGCATCAACGACCGGGTCGACAGCTACCTGCTCACCGGCAAGACCGACGGCAAGGACGTGACGTGCGCGCCGCACGCCACGCCCAAGCCGTAGTCGTAGCCGTTCTCTAGAGCTGCGCGGCCCGGGACGCCAGCCAGACGTCCTCGGCCGCGTAGTCGAACAGACCGGTCGTGTACGACGCGACCATCTTGGGGAAGCCGGTCTCCCAGTCGTGCTCCCGCAGCCGCGCCGTCAGCCACTCGACCGTCTCCGGGAGCGCGTCGGCGTACGTCGTCACCGGCTTGTACCCCAACTCCCGCTCCGCGGCCGACATGTCGAAGACGAACGGGTACGGCAGCGACCACGGCGTGTCGCCGACGGTCTCCGCCGGCGGCGGCCCGGGCACCAGCACCGTCTCCGTCTCCACGCCCATCAACGCGTCGATCATCGTGCCGATCTCCGCCACGGTGGGGCAGTCCGGATCGGCGCCGTTCAGCACCCGCGAGCCCGGACGGGCCGCGGCGAGCCGCACCAGCTCCGCCAGGTTCCGGGCGCTCGCCGGATTGAACCGGCTCTCCCCGTCGAACGCGAGCACGCGCCTGCGGCGCCCGTCGAAAATCCGCTTCACGAAGTACAGCTCGCGCGGCGTGCGGCAGTACGGTCCGTGCACCGCGGACGCCCGCAGCAGCGTCGTAGGCAGCGCCTCACCGAGCGCCAGCAGATCCCGCTCCAACCGCACCTTGCGCGTCCCGTACGTCGCGTCGCCCGGCGCGAGGGTCCGGTCGGTCTCCTTCACCGGGCCCGGATAGCGGGGCCAGCCGTCCGGCTCGGCCTGCGTGTCGAAGCTGCGGCCCTCCTCGTCCTCGTAGACGGCGCCGCTGGAGATCACCACCGCCGAACCGACCCGGCCCGAGAGGTTCGCCAGCTGCCGCCCGTGCTCCCGGGTGAAGGCCACCATGTCGACGACGAGGTCGACGCCGTCCCCGACCAGCTCCGTGAGCGCCGCGTCGTCCTCCCGGTCGAGCCGCACGGCGCGCACCCGGTCGGGCCACCCCGCGTCCCGTCCGCCGCCGCGCG
Source organism: Streptomyces sp. NPDC051684 (assembly GCF_044453445.1). Classification (NCBI taxonomy): domain Bacteria; kingdom Bacillati; phylum Actinomycetota; class Actinomycetes; order Kitasatosporales; family Streptomycetaceae; genus Streptomyces; species Streptomyces sp. NPDC051684. The sequence goes on from NZ_JBITCS010000023.1 coordinate 44,802, forward strand.
AGGCCGCCGTCACCTCCCAGCCGTCCGCCGCGAGCGCCCGTACCGTGGGCCGCCCGATCTGCCCTGCCGCACCGATCACCAATGCCGTCCTCATGACCGGACCGTACGTCGGTGGCGCCCGCCAGGACCCCAGAATCTGCTCAGCGCAGAGCGCGGAACCGGGGGAGTCCGCTCGCCGCGGCGCGCGGAACCCGGGGCGAGATCAACTCAGCGGCAACCGCGGGAACCTCCGGGCCTTCTCCTCCTCGGCCTCCGCCTTCACGAGGGCCGCGTACTTGTCGACGTACTCCTGCCCGGACAGCTCCAGGATCGCGTACATGATCTCGTCGGTGACCGCGCGCAGGATCGCCTTCTCGTCGTCCATCCCGATGTAGCGCGAGAAGTCCAGCGGCCTGCCGAACCGGATCGTCACCCGGTGCATCTTCGGGATCTTCTGGCCGGGCGGCTGCGCCTCGAACGTGCCGATCATCGCGCACGGGACGACCGGCGCCCGCCCCTTGAGCGCCATCGCGGCGACGCCGACCTTGCCCTTGTAGAGGCGGCCGTCGTGCGAGCGCGTGCCCTCCGGATAGATGCCGAGCAGCTCCCCGCGACCCAGCACCCCGAGGCCCTCGCGGATCGCCGCCTGTCCGGCCTCCTTGCCCGAGCGGTCGACCGGGATCTGGCCCGCGCTGCGGAAGAACGCGGCGGTCAGCCGACCCTTGAGCCCGGGGCCGGTGAAGTACTCGGCCTTCGCAAGGAACGTGATCCGCCGCTTGATGATCGCGGGCATCAGGAAGTGGTCGGAGAACGACAGATGATTGCCCGCGACGATCGCGGCGCCGGATTCCGGTATGTGCTCCAGGCCCTCGATCCGCGGCCGGAACAGGAGCCGCAGCAGCGGCCCGAGGATCACGTACTTGAGCAGCCGGTAGAACATCCCGATCGCCTTCCCCCACGAACCACTTGGACCGCTTGTGTTGACGCTTGTACCGTCGCGTGCTCGCGCACAGTAACCAATCGGAAGCGTCGGCGCGAGAGCCCGATCGGGCCCTGTCCGGGACCCGTACGGCGCGTCCGCTTGGCAGGGGCGGTCCCGGCAGGTGGCCTGTTTCCACCCTGACGTCCCAGCACCGGAGGTTCATCCGCATGCGTTCCGTCCACGTGGCCGCCGCCGCGTTCCTGTTCCTGGCCGCGGCCGCTCCGGCCGCGGGCGCCGCGACCACCGGGCCCGAGCGGCCGGGCGAGCTGTTCCTGACCGTCTCCGGCGCCGACGACACCTGGGTGCGCGGCGTCCACCTGAACTGCGTGCCCCGGCCCTCGGGCGAACACCCGCACGCCGCCGACGCCTGCGCGGCCCTGGAGGCGGCCGGGGGCGACCTGGACGCGCTGCCGGTCGAGCAGCGGATGTGCACCCAGGTCTACGACCCGGTCACCGTCGAGGCCACCGGCACGTACCGCGGCAAGGCGATCGCCTGGCACAAGACCTTCGGCAACCCTTGCGCGATGGAGGCGTCGACGGGCCCCGTCTTCCGCTTCTGAGCCCCGGGGCGCCGGCCGTCAGCTGCTGCGCGACGCCACCATGGCGACGGTGAGCAGGCCGAGCACCACCCAGCCGAACCACAACCACCCATTGCTGCCGAGTGCCACCGTGTAGGCGGTCACGGCCACCAGGCCGCCCACGGTGAACGCACCCATCGTCTTCGTGGAACCGGGCATCACACACCCTCCTCCCAGCAGCCGGACGGAGTCCGAGCCGCGACCAGGAGGCCATATTCACCCGTAACGGTGCCGGGGCGCTACTGCCCGCGCCGGTCGACTACTGCGTGCGCCCGTTGAGCGAGGCCAGGTAGGCGTTGTACGCCTCCAGCTCCTTGTCGCCGTCCCGGTCCGCGGCGCGGTCCTTGCGACGCGCCTGCCGGTCCTCCGACTTCTTCCACTGGAAGAGCAGGGCGAGCAGCACCAGGACCGAGGGCACCTCGCTGAACGCCCAGGCGATGCCGCCCGCCGCCGTCTGATCGGCGAGCGGATCGATGCCCAACGAGGCCGGCGGATTCTCGAACGTGCCGACCATCGTCGTCGACGCCATCATCAGCGCGATGCCGAAGAAGGCGTGGAACGGCATGCCCGCGAAGAGCTCCAGCATCCGCAGCACATAGCCGGGCCGGTGCGGCCCAGGGTCCACGCCCATGATCGGCCAGAAGAACACCAGGCCGACGGCGAGGAAGTGCACCATCATCGCGATGTGGCCGGCCTTGGACCCCATGAGGAAGTCGAAGAGCGGCGTGAAGTAGAGCGCGTACAGGCTCGCGATGAACAGCGGGATCGTGAAGGCGGCGTGCGTGATGATCCGGATGTAGCGGCTGTGCAGCAGCGCCAGGAGCAGCTCGCGCGGCCCCTTGCTGCCGCGCTTCGCGGCCACCGGCAGGGCCCGCAGCGCGAGCGTGATCGGGGCGCCCATGAGGAGCAGGATCGGCGACAGCATGCTGATGACCATGTGCTGCACCATGTGCACGCTGAACATGACCATGCCGTAGTCGTTGAGCTTGGTGCACATCACCAGAGCGATGGTGAGCACGCCCACGACGTACGAGATCGTCCGGGACACCGGCCACGCGTCGCCGCGCCGGGCCAGGCGCACGACGCCCCATCCGTACAGGGCGAGGGCCAGCAGGCACCCGACGAGGAAGAAGGGGTCGGCCGACCATTCAAGGCCACGCCCCAGCGTGAACGGCGGCAGATCCATGTTCATGCCGTGCCCGCTGTGATCCATCCGCCGGCTCCTGTTGCTCGTTTCGTACGGATTGTGCGCACCCAGAGTAGAACTGCCCTCGGCCGGTGCTTCGGCCGGGGGCAGTTCTGTGGCGGTCTAGGGCTTGTCGTTTGGATCAGGCCGGATCAGGGAGCGGGGCCTGGTGCGTGCGATCGCAAGGCGGAGGAGGGAGGCGACGCGGAGCGTCGTCGACCGACGACAACGCCGCGAGCGTGCGTGCCAGGCCCCGCGAGCCCGGCCTGATCCAAACGACAGGCCCTAGCTGCCGGTGCGGGTCAGAGCACGCACTCGGCTTCGGCGTACCGCTCGTCCGGCACCGTCTTCAGCGTCTGCACGGCCTCGGCCAGCGACGTCATCACGATGTCGGTGCCGCGCAGCGCCGTCATCTTGCCGAACTCGCCGCGGTGCACGGCCTCCACGGCGTGCCAGCCGAACCGCGTCGCGAGCACGCGGTCGTACGCGGTGGGGGTGCCGCCGCGCTGCACATGGCCGAGGATCACGGGGCGCGCCTCCTTGCCGAGGCGCTGCTCCAGCTCGATCGAGAGCTGCCGGGCGATCCCCGCGAAGCGCTCGTGGCCGTAGACGTCCTTGCCGCCCTCGTCGTACGCCATCGAGCCGGCCCGGGGCTTGGCGCCCTCGGCGACGACCACGATGGCGAACTTCTTGCCGGCCTCGAACCGTTCACCGACCTTCTTGGTCAGCTCGTCGATGTCGAAGGGGCGCTCCGGCACGACGACGGCGTGCGCGCCCGCGGCCATGCCGGAGTGCAGCGCGATCCAGCCGGTGTGCCGGCCCATGACCTCGACGATCAGCACGCGCTGGTGCGACTCGGCGGTGGTCTTGAGGCGGTCGAGCGCCTCGGTGGCGACGCCGACGGCCGTGTCGAAGCCGAAGGTCACGTCGGTGACAGCGATGTCGTTGTCGATCGTCTTCGGTACGCCGACGATCGGGAGGCCGTTGTCCGACAGGAGGCGGGCCGCCTTCAGGGTGCCCTCGCCACCGATCGGAATGATCGCGTCCAGACCGAGGTCCGCGACATGCCCCCTGGCCCGCTCGACGCCGTCACGCAGATGCGCGGGCTGGACGCGGGAGGAGCCGAGGATGGTGCCGCCGCGGGCGAGGATGCCGCCCACCGCGTCGAGGTCCAGCTTGCGGTAGTCGCACTCGAGCAGGCCCTTCCACCCGTCGTGGAAGCCGATGACCTCGTCGCCGTGGTCGACGACGGCCCGGTGCACGACCGAGCGGATCACGGCGTTCAGGCCGGGGCAGTCGCCCCCGGAGGTGAGGACACCAATACGCATAAGCCCGGATTACCTTTGCAAACGTGGGCCGATGGCCGGACCACGCCGTCCGGCTGGACCCCCGTACCTTATCGGCGTCCGGGGTCCCTTCCGCACGTGGCGTCCGACAGGTGGACCGGCCTGCTCACATGGGCGCGGGGGTGCACTGAAGGGCCCTCGGTGAGGGCCCTTCAGGGGGTCAGGCGGGGGTCGCCGTGGCCGCGGCGATCCGCTCGCCGCGCAGCTCCTCGTACCAGTGGTCGTTCACCGGCGGCAGCGCGTTCACATCGAGCGCCAGCTTGATCAGCAGGTCGGCGATCTGCGGATTGCGCGCGAGCACGGGCCCGTGCATGTACGTGCCGAACACGGTGTCGTTGAAGGCGCCCTCGGTGCCGTCCCCCGTGCCGTTGCCCTTGCCGATGCGGGTGCGGGCGAAGGCGCGGGCCGTGGGGCCCAGGTGCGTGACGCCCTGGTGGTTCTCGAAGCCGGTCAGCTCGGGCAGGCCCAACTCCGGGTCGATGTCGCCCAGTACGTCACCGACGCAGCGCTCGCCCTCGCCGCGCGTCGAGACGACGTCGAGCAGGCCGAGCCCGGGCTCGCGCTCACCGAGGTCGTTCACGAACTCGTGGCCGAGGATCTGGTAGCCGGCGCACACGGAGAAGACGATCGCGCCGTTGCCCACCGCGCGCTGCAGTCCGCCGTCGCGGCGCAGCCGCTCAGCCGCGAGGCGCTGCGGCCGGTCCTCGCCGCCGCCGATGAGGTAGATGTCGCCGGAGGTCGGCACCGCCTGGTCGCTGCGCACGTCGTAGCGCTCGACCTGGAGGCGGCGCTGCTGGGCGCGGCGCTCCACCACCAGCGCGTTGCCCTGGTCGCCGTAGGTGCTCAGGAGGTCGGGGTAGACCCACACGAGACGCAGGCTGTTGTCACTCATGCTCATGATCCTTCGCTGGTCCTCGTCAGGGCGGGGTCAGTTGCCCACACGCCGGCGGACGTCCTGGAACGCGGTGTAGTTGGCGATCAGCTCGATCCGCCCCTGGGGCGACATCTGCACCGCCTCGTCGAGCGTTTCGCAGACCCGGAAGTCCAGGCCCGCGACCTCGAGCCGGACCGCGAGGTCGAGCCGGCGGTCGCCGATCACGCAGATCGGGTGCCCGGCGAGGCGCTTGTAGTCGACGTCCCACAGCCAGGAGGTGTCGGTGCCGTCCGCGCCCCGCGCGTTCACCGAGAGGATCACCGGGGTCGGCGGCGGGTCGATCAGAGTGAACGTTTCGAGCCAGCCCGCCGGGTTCTTGGCGAGCAGCAGCCGCAGGTCGCGCTCCTGGAACTGCACGACGTCGTAGCGGCCGGCGACGGCCTGCACCTGGTACATGCGCTCCAGGGCGACCTGCGGCGGCACCCCGAAGCAGGCGGCGACGGCGGCGGACGTCGCCGCGTTCGCCTTGTTGGCGCGGCCCGGCAGCTGGAGATGGATCGGCCAGGCCGAGCCGTGCGGGTCGATGACGTGGTCGCCCTGGAGCGCCCAGCTCGCGATCGGCCGGCGGAAGCCGCACTCGCCGCAGAACCAGTCGTCGCCGGGGCGCTGCATCACGCCGCCGCACGCCGGGCAGGACCAGGCGTCGTCCTTCCACTCCTGGCCCGCCGCGACCCACACCACGTTCGGCGAGGAGGAGGCGGCCCAGACGATCAGCGGGTCGTCCGCGTTCGCGATCACAATGGCCTTCGAACCGGCGAGCCCCTCGCGCCACTTCTCGGCGAGCATGCGGGTCTCACCGGCGCGGTCCAGCTGGTCGCGCGAGAGGTTGAGCAGCGCGATCGCCTTCGGGTCGGTGTCGCGGGCGACGCCGGCCAGGTACTTCTCGTCGACCTCGATCACGCCGTACTTGGCCTCGCCACCGCCCGCCAGGGCGGAGGTGATGCCCGCGGGCATGTTCGCCCCGAGGGCGTTCGAGACGACGGGGCCGCTGGCGCGCAGGGCCTCCGCGAGCAGTCGCGTGGTCGTCGTCTTTCCGTTCGTGGCCGAGACGAGCACCACGTCCAGGTGCTGGGCGACCCGCGCGAGCAGCTCGGGGTCGAGCCGCAGCGCGACCTTGCCGCCGATCACTGATCCGCTGCCGCGGCCCGCCGCCCGCGACACCGCGGCCGCGGCCCGGCCGGCCGTCACGGCCAGCTTGGCGCGCGGAGTCATCGGCTCCGAGTTGCCTGCCATCTTCCTGGGTCCTCCTTGCGTACGGCGCCGCGCCTGCCCCCGGCATCGTTTATGGGCTCAGCCTATCGAGATCCTCCGACAAGCCCGAACCCCGGCACCACCAGCGCTTCGTGGCGCGCGGTGGACCGTACCCTTACCGGCATGCGACACGGCTCGATCCCGGGCGCCTCAGGGCGCGTACGACCCCTGACCCTGCTCGGCGAAGCCGTGCTCCACCAATCCTGCGCGCAGGTCACGGACTTCGGCCCGGCGCTGGCGCGCCTGGTCGAGGACATGTTCGCCACGATGTACGCGGCCCAGGGCGTGGGCCTCGCCGCGAACCAGGTCGGCGAGGGGCTGCGGGTGTTCGTCTTCGACTGTGAGGACGACGACGATGTGCGCCACGTCGGCCACGTCGTGAACCCGCGCCTGGTCGAGGCCGACGGGGAGGTGATCCGCGGCCCCGAGGGCTGTCTGTCGCTCCCCGGCCTGGAGGCGGGCACGCCGCGCTTCGACCACGCGCGCGTGGAGGGTGTCGACGTCGACGGCGAGCCCGTGGTGATCCATGGAACGGGCTGGTTCGCCCGCTGCCTCCAGCACGAGTGCGACCACTTGGAGGGGCGCACGTACACGGAGCGCGTCACCGGGTGGCGGCGCAGGCGGGTGCTGCGCCAGGCGGCGAAGGCGCCGTGGGCGCCGGGTGCCGTGCCGTCCTGAGACGACGGGGCGGGGCCGGGGTCAGAACCCGGGGCCGCCCACCTTGTCGCCCGCCGCGGCGAGCCGTCCCCACAGCAGATCCGCGAGGCCGCGCACCAACTCGGCGCGCTCGCACGGGCGATCGCCCAGCCACCAGTCACCGGCGGCGTGCATCATGCCGACGATCCCGTGTCCCCACACGCGCGCGAGCTGCTGGCTGCCGGGGCCGAGGTCCACGCGCTCCTCGATCACCTCGGCCAGTTCCTCGCCCATGCGGCGCAGCAGCGGGAACGAGTGCCGTCCCACGTCGAACCCGGCTTCGGTGGGGGAGCCCTCCGACGGATGCATCAGGAAGCGGTAGACCTGGGGACGGGCCTCGATGGCCGCGAGGTAGGTGTCGAGCGTGGCCTCCACGCGCTCGCGGCGCTCCGCGGGCGCGTCCAGGGCGGCCCGCAGCGAGGCGAGCAGGGCGTCCGTATGGCGCGTGGCGAGCGCGGCGTAGAGGCCGCCCTTGTCGCCGAAGTGCCGGTACAGGATCGGCTTGGTGATCCCGGCCTCCGCCGCGATCGCGTTCATCGAGGCGCCGGGGCCGTCCCGGAGCACCACGCGGTCCGCGGCCTCAAGGAGGTCGCGCCGTCGACGCTCGGCGGCGGACTGCTGGTCCGCGCGCTGATCGGTCCGCTGTGTGGTCTCCATGAGCTTTTCTCCCCGCCCCTGCGATTGCCTGACGCACGCGAAAGGTAACACCTCATGGCTATTCGGTATCGAACGCGCACTCGGAGGTTGACATGGGCTACTCGCCAGTAACAGACTCGCGTTACCTTAAGTAACACAGCAGTGCGTGCGCCCTGGAGGGGTTATGGCCGAGTTCACCATGGATCTCAACGACGAGCAGAAGGAAGTCCGTGACTGGCTTCACGGCTTCGCCGCCGATGTGATCCGCCCCGCGGCCGCCGAGTGGGACGAGCGCGAGGAGACCCCCTGGCCGGTCATTCAGGAAGCGGCCAAGCTCGGAATCTACTCCCTGGACTTCTACGCGCAGCAGTTCTTCGACCCCTCGGGCCTCGGCATCCCGATGGCCATGGAGGAGCTGTTCTGGGGCGACGCGGGAATCGGCCTGTCCATCGTCGGCACCGGCCTCGCCGCCGTCGGCGTCCTCGCCAACGGCACCGAGGAGCAGATCGGCACCTGGATCCCGCAGATGTACGGCGACGTGAACGACGTGAAGGTGGCCGCCTTCTGCTCGTCCGAGCCGGACGCCGGCTCCGACGTCGCCGCCATGCGCACGCGCGCGGTCTACGACGAGGCCAAGGACGAGTGGATCCTCAACGGCACCAAGACCTGGGCGACGAACGGCGGCATCGCCAACGTCCACGTGGTGGTCGCCTCCGTGGACGCCGAGCTCGGCTCCAAGGGGCACGCCTCCTTCATCGTGCCGCCGAACACCCCCGGCCTGTCCCAGGGCCAGAAGTTCAAGAAGCACGGCATCCGCGCCTCGCACACCGCCGAGGTCGTCCTGGAGAACGTGCGGATCCCCGGCTCCTGCCTGCTCGGCGGCAAGGACAAGCTCGACGAGCGCCTCGCCCGCGCGCGTGAGAAGGCCAAGAAGGGCGGCGAGCGCGTGAAGAACGCCGCGATGGCCACCTTCGAGGCCTCGCGTCCGGCCGTCGGCGCCATGGCGGTCGGCACGGCCCGCGCCGCCTACGAGGAGGCCCTGGAGTACGCGAAGACGCGCGAGCAGTTCGGCCGCCCGATCATCGACAACCAGGGCGTGGCCTTCCAGCTCGCCGACATGCGCACCCAGATCGACGCCGCGCGCCTCCTGGTGTGGCGTGCCTCCTGGATGGCGTCCACGGGCAAGAAGTTCGAGAACGCCGAGGGCTCCATGTCCAAGCTGTTCGCGAGCGAGACCGCCAAGAAGGTCAGCGCCCAGGCCGTCCAGATCCTCGGCGGCAACGGCTTCACCCGCGAGTACCCGGTGGAGCGCATGCACCGCGACGCCGCGATCTACACGATCTTCGAGGGCACGAGCGAGATCCAGCGCCTGGTCATCGCCCGCACCCTGTCGGGCATGCCGATCCGCTAGCGGTACCGCCGCCGCGTCACGGCGCGCCGTGACGCAGCGGCGTCAGCTGCTCGATGTCGTACCGGGAGCGGAGCTCCTCGATCGCCGCGTGGTCCGGTGGCCCGTCCGCGGCCAGGATCTCCAGGAGCTCCTCGAAGTAGCGCTCGTGGTCGGGCGGGGGAGAGGCCTGGAAGAACATCCGGGCCGGGTTTCCCGTGGGGTTGGCGAAGGCGTGCGGGCAGCCGGGCGGCACGACGATCACCGTGCCGGGCGTGGCCCGCACCACCTTGCCGCCCGAAGGGGACTGCCAGCGCTGCCAGTTGTCGGGCGTGCGCACCCGCGGCTCGAAGGCGAGGACGTCCAGCTCGCCGTCGAGGACGTAGAACAACTCCTCGCTCCGTGTGTGCACATGGGCGCCCACATCGAAGCCGGGCGGCACCACCACCTCGAAGCTGGAGGCGCTGCGCGAGTGGTGCCCGGTGACCTTGAAGGTGACCTGCTGGGCCGCTGTCTGCACGGTGCGCCCGTGGCCGGGCGGCACCAGCAGTCCCTCCGGTGGGCTCAGCGCGGTCATCCGACCGCCGACCAGGTCACCGGCAGCGCCTCCGGGCCGCGGATCAGCGCACCCTTGCGGAAGGGCACGTCCGCCGCGGGCACCGCGAGCCGCAAACCGGGGAACCGGTCCGCCAGGACGTCCACCAGAAGCTCCGACTCCAGCTGCGCCAGCATCCCGCCCACGCAGTAGTGCGGCCCGAAGCCGAAGGAGACGTGCGGGTTCGGCGTGCGCTCGAAGTCGATCCGGTCGGGGTCGGCGAACACCTCGGGATCCCGGTTGGCCGCGAGGTACGAGACGTAGACCGGTTCGCCCTCGCCGATGCGCACGCCCGCGATCTCCACGTCCTCCAGGGCGATCCGGGACAGGCCGACGGCGCTGCGGTGCGGGATGTAGCGCAGCAGTTCGTCGATGGCCCGCGGACGCAGGCCGGGCTCTTCGCGCAGGCGCGCCATGAGGTCGGGCCGGGTCAGCAGGATGTACGCCATGTTGCCGCAGTTGTTGGTGACGGCCTCGCCGCCGATCTGCACCAGCACGGCGATCCCCACCGCCTCGTCCTCGGTCAGCTCTTGAGCGTCGACCGCCGCGCCCAGCAAGGAGGTCACGTCCTCGCCGGCGCCGTCGGCGCGCGAGCGGATCAGGCGGGTGAAGTAGGCCGACATCTCGTTCTTGGCGCGTTCGCTGACGTCGGCGCCGTGGGCGGACGACAGGATCAGCTGCGTCCAGGTGTGCATCAGCTGCCGGTCGGCGGCGGGCACCCCCATCAGCTCGCAGATCACCGCGATGGGGAACGGCGCCAGGAGACGCTCCGTGAGGTCCGCGGGCGGGCCGTCGCGCAGCATGCCGTCCACCAGTTCGTCGAGCATCGCCCGCGCGCGCGTACGCAGCCGCTCGACCCCGCGCGTGGTGAACGCCGCGGCGACCGCGCGCCGCAGCCGCGTGTGGTCGGGCGGGTCCGCGAACCCGACGGCGCCCGCCTGCGGGATGAAGTGCGGTGCCAGCCGCGTGACTTGGCGCCCGACGACCGCCTCCCGGCTGAAGCGCGCGTCGTTGGCCACCATGCGTACGTCCGCGTGCCGGGTCACGAGCCAGGCCCAGCCCTCGCCGTTCGGCAGCGCGATGCGGGTCACCGGGCCCTCGTCCATCAGCCGGGTCAGCACCGGGTCGAAGTCGACGCCGTGCAGGTCCAGAGCGGGCCACTGGCGGACCGGCGGGCGGGTGGTGGTGTCCTCGGTCATACGGCGGCCTCCTCGAGCGCCGAGCGGTCCTGGGCGCCGCTCCAGCGCCCCAGCGTCATCTCCGCGGTGATTCCGGGGCCGAAGCCGGCCAGCAGACCGCGCGCGGTGTCGTGCGCGCCGCCCTCGTCGAAGAACCGGCGCAGCGCGTCGAGCACCACGGCGCTCGCGATGTTGCCGTACTCGGTGAGCGTGGCCCTGCTGAAGCGGAAGGAGTCCGGAGGTACCTGGAGGAACTTGCTGAGGTCGTCCAGGATGCGCGGACCGCCCGCGTGCACGATGTAGAAGTCCAGCTCCGAGGCGTCCCAGCCGTGCCGCTCCGCCAGGTTGCGCAGCACCGGAGCGAGCGGCTCCATCGTGGTCGGCACACGCTTGTCGAGCATGAAGTGGAACCCGGTGGCGCGGACGTCGTACGCGATCCAGTCCTCGGTCTGCGGGATCAGGTACGAGCCGTTGCGCTCCAGCTCGATGCCCGTGCCGCCCCGACCGCGCACCACGGCGGCGGCGACCCCGTCCCCGAAGAGACCGTTCGACAGGAGGGAACCGATGCCCAGATCGGTCGGCTGGTAGCACAGCGAGCAGAACTCGCAGGCCACGATCAGCGCGTTCGCCTCCGGGTAGGCCGTGCAGAAGTCGTGCGCCCGGTTCACCGCCGTCCCGCCGCCCGCGCAGCCCAGCTGGGCTATGGGTATCTGGCGGGTGTCGGGGGAGAAGCCCATCGCGTTGATGAGCCAGGCCGTCAGGGACGGCATCATGAAGCCGGTGCACGACACGTAGACGATCGCCTGGATGTCCTGCGGGCGCAGCCCCGCGTCGTCGAGCGCGCGCCGCACCACGGCCGGGACGCGGGCCTTGGCCTGCGCCTCGTAGACGGCGTTGCGGGCCTGGAAACCCGGGTGCTTCAGGGTCTCCTCGATGGGTTGCACAAGGTGGCGTGTGAGCACGCCGGTGTTCTCGATCAGGCGGAGCGCCAGGGGGAGTTGGGGGTGATCGGCGTGGTGGGAGCGCGCGAGGGCGAGCGTGTCCTCCAGGGTGATCACATGTTCCGGCACGGAGACAGCGGGTCTGCACAAAGTGGCCATGATCCTGAGCCTTCTCGTCGCCCCCCGGCTGAACGGCACCCTTCCTGATGAAGGGCGGTCCACCCACGATCACCCGCCGCGCGCCGTTCGTCCCGTCGGACTACTCCATGCCGGTCGCGCGGCGGGCGGGCGACCCGTGTGGGGCCCGACCCCCGGGTCGCTCCGCTTCAGGGGTGCGCGCTACTCCTCGCCGGTGTCGAGCGCCGTGGCCAGGGCGGAGGCGGGATCGGGCGTGGCCGGGCCCGCCGGGGTCCAGCGGCCGTGCTGCTTGCGGTAGGGCCACCAGCGCCCGTCCCGGCCGAGCCGCAGCTGGGCCTGCCCGTCGGCGGTGCTCCAGCGGCCGCGCGCGGGCTTGAGCACGGGGCGCTCCTCGCCCTCCCAGGCGGCTTCGAGCGCGGTACGCGCGCGTGCGGCGCTCTCCGCGTCCGGGGCCCACTCGTCCTCCAGCACGGAGAGCCCGGCGGCGCCCCCGTACTCCCAGGCGCGTACGGCGAGTGCCAGGCCCTCGCGGCCCCGGTCGCCGACCTGGGCGAGCCGCGCCCGGATGTGCTGCTGCTCGGGCGCGCTCGCTGCCAGCCGTACTGCGTCCTGCGGAACGGTCAACTCCAGTGCGACGGGGCGCTGTTCATGCCCCGGCGCCAGCGCGTCCGCGAGCATGTGGTGCGCGTCCACCGCCGCCCGCGCGCCGAGGAAGCCGAGCGCGTCGACGTCCGTGCCCGTGGGCGGCGGCGTCTCGGTGTCGAGCGAGGGCGGCAGGCCGGGCTCGTCGGGCAGCGGTGGCGGGCCCGGCAGCGGTGGCAGCACGATCGCCGACGCGTACGCCTCGGCGGCGTCCACGCCTTCGGTTTCCTTGTCCTCGCGCGGCGCTTCCGGTTCGGTGCGTACGGTGCTGCGCACCTGAAGCTCGTCGAGCAGCGCGCGCTCACCGCGCCCGCGCAGCAGGAGCAGCACGAACGGGTCCTGGTCGAGCAGTCGTGCCAGCTGATAGCTGAGCGCCGCCGTGTGCGCGCAGTGGTCCCAGGCGTCGCAGTCGCAGCGCGGTTCCAGGTCGCCGATCCCCGGCAGCAGTTCCACGCCGGAGGCCGAGGCGTCCTCCACGAGATGCGGCGGCATGTCGCGGTCCAGGAGCGCCGCGATGTGCCCGGCCCGCTCGGCCGCCATCGTCAGGAAGCCGTCCCACTCGTCCTCGTCCAGGCACTGCAGCAGCACGTCCGAGCGGTATGTCGCGCCGCCCCGGTCCTCCACCACCGCCGTGATACGGCCGGGCCGGACCGAGACCGCGCCGACCGCTCCCGCGCGCGCGAGCCGGCGCCCCGCCTTCAGCTGCGCGGTGTCCAGCGCGGTGTCCTCCAGTGCCTTCAGCCAGGCCTGCCCCCACCAGGTCCCGGCGAAGGCCCGCCCGCGCTCGGGCGGCAGGGCCGCGAACGTGCGCATGTCGTCTTCCCGGTGACTCATCGGTTGCCCCCTCGCAGCTCGACCAGGTCCGCCAGTTCCGCGTCGGTGAGTTCGGTCAGCGCCGCCTCGCCGGATCCGAGCACCGCGTCCGCCAACTCCTGCTTGCGCAGCAGCATCTCCGCGATGCGGTCCTCGATCGTGCCTTCGGCGATCAGCCGGTGCACCTGCACCGGCCTGGTCTGCCCGATGCGGTACGCGCGGTCGGTGGCCTGCGCCTCCACGGCCGGGTTCCACCAGCGGTCGTAGTGCACGACGTGCTCCGCGCGCGTGAGGTTGAGGCCGGTGCCCGCGGCCTTCAACGAGAGCAGGAACACGGGGACCTCGCCCTCCTGGAAGCGCCGCACCATGGACTCGCGCTCCGCGACCGGGGTGCCTCCGTGGAGGAACATCACCGGTACGCCACGGTCCGCCAGATGCCGTTCCACGAGGCGGGCCATCTGCACGTACTGCGTGAAGACCAGCGCGCTCGCGTCCTCCGCCAGGATCGTGTCCAGGAGCTCGTCGAGGAGCTCCAGCTTCCCGGAGCGGCCGGTGATGCGCGGCTTGTCCTCCTTGAGGTACTGCGCCGGGTGGTTGCAGATCTGCTTGAGGCCGGTGAGCAGCTTGACGATCAGGCCGCGCCGCTCGAACCCGGCCGCCCCGGCGATCTCCGCGAGCGTCTCGCGCACCACCGCCTCGTAGAGGCCCGCCTGTTCGGTGGTCAGGGACACCGCGCGGTCCGTCTCGGTCTTGGGCGGCAGCTCCGGTGCGATGCCGGGGTCCGACTTGCGCCGCCGCAGCAGGAAGGGCCCCACGAGCTTGGCCAGAAGCTCGGCAGCGGCCGGGTCCTTGCCACCCTCGATCGCCTGGGCGTAGCGCGTACGGAACGTGCCGAGGCGGCCCAGGAGGCCCGGCGTCGTCCAGTCGAGGAGGGCCCACAGCTCGGAGAGGTTGTTCTCGACCGGGGTGCCGGTGAGCGCCACGCGCGCGTGGGCGCCGATGGTGCGCAGCTCCTTGGCCGTCGCCGAGTAGGGGTTCTTCACGTGCTGCGCCTCGTCGGCGACCAGCATTCCCCAGGTCGTGGTGGCGAGTTGGGCCGCGTCCAGGCGCATCGTGCCGTACGTGGTGAGCACGAACTCGCCGTCGGCGAGGTTCTCCAGGGAGCGGCGCCCGCCATGGAAGCGGCGTACGGGTGTGCCGGGCGCGAACTTCTCGATCTCGCGCTGCCAGTTGCCCATCAGGGACGTCGGGCAGACCACGAGCGTCGGTCCCGCGCTCTGCGGGGAGCTCTGGCGGTGCAGGTGCAGCGCGATCAGGGTGATGGTCTTGCCCAGGCCCATGTCGTCGGCGAGGCAGGCGCCGAGACCCAGCGAGGTCATGTGGGCCAGCCAGTTCAGCCCGCGCAGCTGGTAGTCGCGCAACTCGGCGTCGAGCGCCGCCGGTTGACCGACCGGCGCCATGCCCTCGGGGTCGGCGAGGCGGTCCCGCAGGGCCGTGAGCCAGCCCGTGGGGCGCACGTCGATCCGGCGGCCCTCGACCTCCGTCGAGCCCGTGAGAACGGCGCTCAGCGCGTCGACGGGGGTGACCTTGCGGTCCTGGTGCGAGCGGGCGCGGCGGGCCTCCGCGGGGTCGATCAGCACCCACTGGTCGCGCAGCCGCACCACCGGACGGTTCGCCTCGGCGAGCACGTCCAGCTCCTCGCGGCTCAACTCCTGGCCCCCGAGGGTGAACCGCCAGTCGAACGCCAACAGGGCGTCGGCGGACAGGAAGGACGGCCCGTCGGAGGACAGCCCGTCGGGGTCCTCGTCCTCGGCCGGGCCGATCACCGCACGGGCCGTCAGCTTGCGGGCCAGCTCCTTGGGCCAGTGCACCTCCACGCCGACCGCGGACAGCGCCCGCGTGCCCTCGCCGAGCAGCTCGGTGACCTCCTCGTCGGCGAGTTCGACGGCGTCCGGCACGGTCGCGGAGAGCAGCGGCGCGAGCGGCGTCCACGCGCGCGTGGCGCGGCGCAGCGCCAACAACGCGTCCATCCGGGCGCGGTCGCCGAAGGTCTGCCCGACGGCGCCGGTCCCGGCCCACACCTGCGCCGCGTCCGCGACCAGGGCGGGGTCGCTGACGCTGTGCAGCTGAAGCACCGCGCGGAACGGGACGCGGGCCCCGTCGTCCGCGAGCTGTTCGAGCCCGGGGACCTCCACCCGCAGCGAGATCCGTACACCCGCGTCGAGCCCCGCCGCGACATCCCCCGCCCAGGGACGCAGCTCGGGTACTCGCTGCGGCGCCCGCGCCGTGAACGCCGGGCCCCCGGCGGCGTGTGCGGCGGCAGGGGAGCGCGGCAGGGCGTCCGCCACCGCGTCGAGGAACGCGCGCAGCAGCCGCTCCGGGGCGTGCAGCCGCGGCGGTTCGTGCCTGTCCAGCGCCACGGCGTGCGCCTCGGGCGGCATAGCGGCGGCCAGCTCCCTGACCCGGTCGAGGTCGGCGGCCCCCAGCGGTCCCGCGCGCCACGCGTCGTGCCCTTCGGCGCTCACCCCCGGCAACAGCAGGCCGCGGGCGACGAGTTGGAGCGCCAGCAGGCCGGCCGCACCCCAGAAGCTCGCCGTCGGGTCGGCGTCCGCGGTGGCACGCGCGCGGGTGAGCACCGGGAGTGCGGCGCGCACGGGCAGGGTGACGGCCGGTACGGTCACCGGCTCCACCGCGTCCTCGCCGGGCAGTACGAGGCGCAGCTCGGTGTGGATGCCCGCCTCCGGCAGCGGAGGCTCGCCGCCATCGGGCCGCCAGAAGGCCATGGTCGACGTGCGGGCCGGGTCGGCCGGCACGAACACGACGCCGCAGCGCGCGAGTTCGGTGGTTTCGGAGGGAGTGGGCGGGGCGGTGCGGGTGTGCTCGGAGATGGCGACGTCCTCGTATTCATCAAACTTGACTACTCACCCTGGGGGCGCCGAGGGTACACCCCGGAATCGGACCGACGCGCCTCCAAATGTCGTGATCTGGATCACCTGACCCTTAAGGGTGGGGCTTACCCCCGTCTCGAGGGTGGGGTGAACCCAGGCGGTACTTGGGTGGTGGCGCCATGGTCGATCAAGGTCCGTGATCCGTAGGTTCCTAGTGGTCGGGCGACGCGTAGCCCGCCGCATCGACCTCACCCACCACAGACCGGAGACCGCCATGCCCTCGGCCGTCGGAACCCTGCCGGAGCCTGCCACCAGGCCGGCCTCCCCCCAAGGGGGAAGCGAGTTCACGCCCCTGCTGCGCGCCGTCAAGGGGCAGGGGCTGCTGGAGCGGCGCACCGGTTGGTACGTGCGCACCATCGCGGTCAACGCCTTGTGCCTCGGCGCCGTCGTCACGGGCATGGCCCTCATCGGCGGCTCGTGGTGGGTGCTCGCCCTCGCCCCGGTCCTCGCGGTGCTGTGTGCGCGCACCGCCTTCATCGGGCACGACGCGGGCCACGCCCAGGTCACCGGAAACCGTTCGGTCAGCCGCCTGATCGGCCTGGTCCACGGCAACCTGCTGCTGGGCATGTCCTATTCGTGGTGGAACGACAAGCACAACCGCCACCACGCCAACCCGAACCACATCGAGAAGGACCCCGACGTCGCCGCCGACGTCCTCGTCTTCACCAGCAAGCAGGCCGCCACGCGCGCGGGGTTCCGCGGCTGGCTCACCCGCCACCAGGCCTGGCTGTTCTTCCCGCTCACCCTCCTCGAGGGCCTCGCCCTGAAGATCTACGGATTCCAGGACCTGCGCCGCCAGGGCCGCCGCGAACGCCTCGTGGAGGGCGCGTTCCTGGTCGCACACGTGGCCGGATACGTCACCCTGCTCCTCACCACCATGCCGCTCGGTCACGCGCTCGTCTTCGCGGCTCTCCACCAGGCCCTGTTCGGGCTGCACCTGGGCATGGCGTTCGCCCCCAACCACAAGGGCATGGAGATGCCGGACCCCGACGGCGACAAGTGGGGCCACCTGCGGCGCCAGGTCCTCACGTCGCGCAACATCAAGGGCGGCGCGCTGACCGACTGGTTCCTCGGCGGCCTCAACTACCAGATCGAGCACCACCTGTTCCCCAGCATGCCCCGACCCCACCTGCGCCTCGCCCAGCCCATGGTGAAGGCCCACTGCCGCGGGCTCGGCATCCCCTTCGTGGAGACGGGCCTCGTCGACTCCTACCGCCAGGCGCTGCGTCACATGTATGAAGTGGGAGAGCCGCTGCGGGCCGACATCTGACGAGCTTCCCGCCGTGTGCGGGGACGCGGAATCAGGGATGTCTCAGGGTCCCCCGACGGAACTGCGGGCGACGTGGGCCCGTTTTTCACTGCAGAGGACGAGCCCGCCCCACCCAGGCGAGGGCGGGCCGCCCCCGAAGGAGGCCACACATGTCGAAGAACGCGAAGATCGCCGCGGGAGGTGTGGCGGTCGGCATCATCCTGCTGATCTGGCTGCCCTGGTGGGCGGCCCTGCTCATCGTGCTGGGCGCGCCCACCGCCGCGTACCTGATGCTCGACCCCTCGCAGCGGCGCAGGCTGCGCCGCGTCTCGCGCAAGGAGCTGGGGCGCTGAGGGAATCGTGACGGCCTGAGCCGCGCGGGGTGCGAGCATCCCGCGCGGCCTCGGCGGTTCACGTGGGGCGTACGGCCATCTTGTCGAGCGCTTCGAGCAGGCTCGGCAGCTCCCGGCCGCGGCCGACCGGCAGCACCTCGCCCGGCTCGTCGTCGAGGAGCACGAAGGCGATGTCGTCGGTCCGCGCGACCATCGACCAGCCGGGCCCGTCGGCGCGCAGCGTCCGGGCGTCGCCGGAGGCGAACGACGAGCGCACGCGGCCCAGGGGCGGCGGCGCGTCCACGTACCCGCGCGCCTCCGTGAGGACTCGCCGAAGGCCGGTGTGCGTGCCGCTCGGGCCGTCCTCCGCAGTGTCGCCCTTCTCGGCGTCCTCCTCCGTGGCGAACTGCGAGTCGTCGAGCTGCTCCCGCCACACGGCCCACTGCAGGGCTATCTCGTCCGCTCCCAGGCGGCGTTGCGCCGGGCCCCAGGTCTCCGTGTCAGGCGGCGTCAGCGGCGCGGTGTCGGCGTACTCGGGGTCGGGCTCGGGATCGTGCGGCTCGGGGACGCCCGGGGCGGCCACGGCGAGCGCGAGCGGCCAGCCCGGCAGCGCGGCGACCATGCTGTCCTCGTCGGGCGAGAGCTCGTACTCCATCCCGCAGTCCCACGACGCGATGGCGACGGCGACCAGTGACACGTCGTCGACCACGACCGTCCAGCGGGCGCCCTGCCCGTCCTGGCCGAGCACCAGGCCGTACCCCTCGGCCAGCGGTGCGAGCCCCAGGGCCGCGCAGGCCTCCGGGTAGTCGTCACCGAGCACGCTCGGGAACTTCGCAGGCGTCAGCAACACCGCCGTCAGCACGTACAGCGCGTCGTCCCCTTCGACCGCCGCTTCGTCCACTCCGGTCACGCCGGCCTCCCCTGAACTTCGTTCCACCGGCGAGACCTTAGTCAGTGCCCGACGGCGTCGTACAGGGGGGTCCGTGGTCGATGACCAGGAAATTCAGCGGCAGGTCGACTCCTGTAGCCCTGACGTGAACAAAGTGTCGACATCTCGTGCCTGTCGCGTGTGCCCGCGCGTGCGGGTCAGCCGACGGGCAGCCCAAGGAGGGCGCGGGCGACGGTTCGTGGCGGCTCGTCGCGTTCCCGTGCGAGGGCGATGACGGCCCGGCAGGCGAGTTCGTTGACCCCGAAGGCCAGCGCACTCGGTTCGACCCAGCCCGCCGCCTCGTCGGCACGCTCCTGGTCGTCCTCGACGCACGCCACCACGTAGGCGGCAGCGGCCTCGAAGAGATTGTGCGCGCGCTCCCTCCTGCTCGGCGTGCCGCCGTCCTCGCGCCACGTCCTCCACGCCTTGCGGACCCGATCGATCATGGACGCCACCGTCCCCCTGCCCGTAACCGTCAACGTGTGTCGCGCGGTTGCGGCCATGGTGACAGAACCGGCCACGGAGCGGATCCCGCGCGGTGGGGCCGAGTCGGGTCCGGTTTTCCGGGCCTTGATCGTGGGTCAGGCCGCGGCCTCCTCGAACTCCCGCGCCGCGAGCGCCAGAAAGCGCTCGTCCTCGTCGACGTACGAGATCAGGCGCCAGCCCGCGGCATCGAGGAGCGGGCGCAGATTGGGCTCGGCGCGCAGGTCGTCCGGTGTCAGCGCACGGCCGTGGCGGGCGGCCAGGGCGGCCCGGCCGATGGGGTGGAACAGTGCGAGCAGCCCGCCGGGGCGCACCACCCGCGCCAACTCGCGCAGATTCTCCGACGGTTGCGGAAGATGCGAGATGAGCCCCGCGCCGAACACCGCGTCCAGCACGCCCGCGCGCAACGGCAGCCGGGCCACGTCCGTGAGCAGCAACCGCCCCTCGGCGTCCCTGCCCGCCCGTACGGCCCGCTCCAGCATGGCCGGCGTCAGATCGGCGCCCAGGACCGCTCCGGAGGGCCCCACGGCCGCACGCAGCGGCGCCAGTGCCCGCCCCGTGCCGCAGCCGGCGTCGAGTACCCGGTCTCCGGGGCGCAGCCCCAACGCGGCCACCGCGGACGCGTACGCGGGCCCGTCGTCGGGGAAACGGACGTCCCAGTCGGCGGCCCGGGCCGTGAAGAACTCCTGCACACGTGTGGCGTCGTCGCTCATGCGCTCCATGATTGCGCAGCGCACTGACAGCGGCGCCCAGGCGCGTCCTGTGACACGAGTGGAGGACACGGGGGCGAAAGGTCCCTTCTCCGTTGAAGACTTCGTCGAAGACATCGCATGCACGTGCGGCGCGCATGTTCGACACTCCCGCGACTGTTCCGAACCGCATCTGCTCCGTTTTCCAAAACCTTTCGGACTGCGCCCCTGCCGCACGCCCCCACCGGAATACCGTCCCTGACCCATGGGACACCTGGACCACGCCGCCTTCGGCTGGCTTACCCCCGTGCTGTCGTACGCGATGGCCTGCATCGGCGCAGCGCTCGGACTGCGCTGCACCGTGCGCGCCCTGAACACCACGGGACGCGCGCGGCGCAACTGGCTGCTCACCGCCGCGTCCGCCATCGGCACCGGCATCTGGACCATGCACTTCGTGGCGATGCTCGGCTTCACGGTCACCGGCACCGAGATCCGCTACGACGTCCCGCTGACCATCCTCAGCCTGCTCGTCGCCGTGGCCGTCGTCGGCGTCGGTGTGTTCGCGGTCGGCCATCACCGTGAGCGCGGGCGCGCGCTGTTCCTGGGCGGCCTCACCACGGGCATCGGCGTGGCCAGCATGCACTACCTGGGCATGGCGGCCCTGCGCCTGCACGGGCGGGTCGACTACGACCCGCTGCTGGTGGCGCTCTCCGTGGTGATCGCCGTCGTCGCGGCGACCGCCGCCCTGTGGGCCGGTCTCAACATCAAGACGCCGGGCGCCGTCGCGGTCGCCTCCCTCGTCATGGGCGGCGCCGTGAGCAGCATGCACTACACCGGAATGATGGCGGTGAGCGTGCGGGTGACCCCCTCCACGGCGGAGCTCGCCGGGGCCACGGCGATGCAGTTCATCTTCCCGCTGGCCGTGGGGCTCGGTTCCTACCTCTTCCTGACCTCGGCGTTCGTCGCGCTGTCCCCGACGGCGGACGAAAGGGAGGCCTCCACGTCGGCGCAGCGCCCGCTGGAGAACCTCACTCCCTGACCACCGCACCGAACACCGACCGGCACCGGTACGCGACGGTGCCCCGACCCCGATAGAGGAGGCCATGCGCCCGCCCCGCAGAACCCCCAGCCCCGGCCCCTTGCGGGCGAGTTCGGCCCCCGCGCGCGGCCGACGGGCGCACGCCGGTCAGCCCGCCCACGAAGACGTCCCGGTGGAGCCGGAACCCCGCGGGGCGTCCCCCGCGCGCGGGGGAGCCCTGCAACTGCGTCCGCGTACGGTCCGGGCGAAAATCATCTGCCTCCTGATGGTGCCCGTCGTCTCGCTGCTCGCCCTGTGGGCCTTCGCCACCGTGAGCACCGCCCAGGACGTCGCGCGGCTGCGGCAGTTGCAGCGGGTCGACGAGACGGTACGCGCACCGGTGGGCGCGGCCGTGGCCGCCCTGCAGGCCGAACGCACCGCGGCAGTCGCCTACGCCACCGAACCCGGCGCGGGGCGAGGCGACGCCCTTACCCGTCGCGCCGCCACCACCGACCGTGTCGTCTCCGCGCTGCGCATCGGCGGCGACGGTACGGTGGCGGACGGAGCGGACCTCCCGCGCGCGGTCGCCGGCCGCCTCGAATCGTTCGTCGTCGGCGTTGAGCAGCTGCGGAGTGTGCGCAAGGACGTCCGGGAACGGCGCACCGGCTGGGACGACGCCTACGGGCAGTACACCAGGGCCGTCGACCGGGCCTTCGCGGTCAGCGGCTCGCTCACCGGCATCCAGGACTCCGAACTCGGCTCCGACGCGCGCGTGCTCCTGGAATTCGGCCGCTCCGGCGAGATGCTCGCCCGGGAGAACGCGGTGCTCGTCGGCGCACGCCTGGCCGACTCCCTGGACGGCGAGCGGCTGCGCCTGTTCACCGGAGCGGTGGCGACCCGCGGGAACCTGATCGGCACCGCCGCCGGCGACCTGCGCGGTCCGGAACGAGCCGCCTGGCAGCACCTGGCGGCGAGCCGCGCCTACGCGGACGTACGCGCCGTCGAGGACCGCACCCTCATCGCGGAGCCGGGCGGCAAGGCGCTCGCCGCCGCGTCCGCCGACTCCTGGAACACGGCGTACGCGACCGTGCAGGACCGATTGCGCGCCATCGAGACGGACGCGGCACGGGGCGCCGCCCTCCGCGCCGACCCGCTCACCCGCGGAGTCCTCACCCCGGCGGGAGCGGCCGTGCTGCTCGGACTCGTCGCCGTGGCGGCCTCGCTGGTGATCTCCGTGCGCATCGGCCGCGGACTGGTCGTCGAACTCGTCAGCCTGCGCAACACCGCGCTGGAGATCGCCCGCCGCAAACTGCCCGACACCATGCGCAGGCTGCGGGCCGGCGAGGAGATCGACGTGGCGGCCGAAGCCCCCCAGGGCCCGCCCGCCGAGGACGAGACGGGCCAGGTGTCCGAGGCGCTCACCACCGTGCACCGCGCGGCCCTGTACGCCGCCGTGGAGCGCGCCGAACTCGCCAGCGGCATCTCCGGCGTGTTCGTCAACCTTGCCCGCCGCAGCCAGGTCCTCGTCCACCGCCAACTCGGCCTCCTGGACAGCATGGAGCGCCGCGCCGACGACCCGAGCGAGCTCGGCGATCTGTTCCGGCTCGACCACCTCACCACCCGGATGCGCCGCCACGCGGAGAGCCTGATCATCCTCTCCGGGGCCGCGCCGGGCCGCGCCTGGCGGCAGCCCGTCCCCCTGACGAACGTCGTGCGGGCCGCGGTCTCCGAGATCGAGGACTACGCGCGCGTGGAGGTGCGCCATCTGTCCGTCGCCCAAGTGACAGGGGCCGCCGTCGCCGACCTCACGCACCTGGTGGCCGAACTCGTCGAGAACGCCGCACAGTTCTCGCCCCCGCACACCAAGGTGCGCATCAGCGGCGAGCCCGTCGGCAACGGGTACGCGATCGAGATCGAGGACCGCGGCCTGGGCATGGGCAAGGAAAGCCTCGCCGAGGCCAACCAGCGCATCGGGCACTCGGAGACCCTCGACCTGTTCGACAGCGACCAGCTCGGACTCTTCGTGGTCAGCAGGCTCGCCAAACGCCACGAGATCAAGGTGCACCTGCGTACGTCCCCGTACGGGGGCACCACCGCCGTCGTCCTCCTGCCCACCCCCTTGCTCCACAAGGACGTGGAGGTCGGGCCCAGCGCCCACGACGCGCACCAACTGTCCCAGGAAGAGCGCCGCTACGCGCGCGTGCCCGAGCCCGAAGCGGCGCCGATGAACGACAGCCACCCCGTCCCCGCGTCGGCGCCCCGACCGGCGCTCGCCCCCTCGACGGAGCCCGAGAGCCCGCGCCATCCGCCGGGCGTCACCGCGCTGCGCCTGCGCACCCCGCCGGAGCCGGTGAACAGCGAACTCCCCGAGGACACCGGGGACGACGATGCGGACCCGCCCCCCGACGGCCTCCCGCGCCGCGTGCGCCAGGCCAGCCTCGCGCCCCAACTCCGCGAGCGGCCGACCGAACCGACGTCCCCCGCGCGCGTGCCCGCACCGGACGAGCGCACCCCCGAACAGGTCCGGGCCCGGATGACCTCCTTCCGGGACGGTTGGGCCAGAGGCGGCGGCCGCCCGCCCGGCCCCGACACGCACGAAGGAGATCCCGCATGATCAAGGAACCGACTACCACGGGCACGGCGCACGGTTCCGGTGAACTCGACTGGCTCCTGGACGATCTGGTGCTTCGGGTGCCCGAACTGCGGCATGCCGTGATCCTCTCCAACGACGGGCTCGCCGTCGGCGCCTCCAGCGGCCTGCGCAGGGAGGACGCCGAACACCTCTCGGCCGTCGCCTCCGGCTTCAACAGCCTCGCCAAGGGCACGGGGCGGCACTTCGGAACCGGCGGGGTGCGGCAGACCATGGTCGAGATGGATGAAGGTTTCCTCTTCGTGGCGGCCGCCGGCGACGGGTCCTGCCTCGCCGTCCTGAGCACTGGCACCGCCGATATCGGGCTCGTCGCCTACGAGATGGCACGCCTGGTCAAGCGGGTCGGCGAACACCTCTACACGGCCCCGAGATCCGCCGGGCACCCGTCCACCACGGGCTGAGGGGCACAGGTGGCGACATGAACGACGACGACCCCGGCAGCCAGTGGTTCGACCATGAGGCCGGCCCCCTGGTCCGCCCCTACGCGATGACCGGTGGGCGGACCGGGGCGGGCCCTCAGGGAGCCCACTTCGATCTGATCGCCCTGGTGTCGCTCGACACCGCGGCGCCCGGCGCCCACGACGACACCGCGCTCGGCCCCGAGCACCGGTCGATCATCGAACTGTGCCGCACGGAGACCCAGACGGTCGCCGAACTGGCCGCGGGCACCGACGTACCCGTGGGCGTGGTCCGCGTCCTCCTCGGCGACCTGCTCGAACTGGGCTGCGTCAAGGTCAGCAGGCCGGTGCCGCCCGCACAGCTACCCGACGAGAAGATCCTGAGAGAAGTCATCGATGGGCTCAGAGCACTCTGACACCACGGCCGACCGTCCCACCGTCGACCTGGCGCTGAAGATCCTGGTCGCGGGCGGATTCGGCGTGGGCAAGACCACCCTGGTCGGCGCGGTCAGCGAGATCAGGCCGCTGCGCACCGAGGAACGCCTGAGCGAACTGGGCCAACACGTGGACGACACCGGAGCGGTCGAACGCAAGACGACCACGACCGTCGCCATGGACTTCGGACGCATCACCATCAGGTCCGGTCTGTCGCTCTACCTGTTCGGCACGCCGGGGCAGGACCGCTTCTGGTTCCTGTGGGACGAGCTCTCCCAGGGCTCGCTCGGCGCGGTGGTCCTCGCGGACACCCGTCGGCTCGAGGACTGCTTCCCCGCGGTGGACTACTTCGAGCACCGGCACATCCCGTTCGTCGTGGCGGTGAACTGCTTCGCGGACAGCAAGGCCTTCGGGGCGCACCAAGTGGCCCGGGCCCTGGACCTCGACCGCGGGACCCCCGTGGTGCTGTGCGACGCGCGCGACCGCGACTCGGGGAAGGAGGTGCTGATCAGACTGGTCGAGTACGCCGGGCGGATGCACTCCGCCCGGCTGCTCGACTCCGTGGGCTGACGCGTGGCCGGCTGGTTCAGCCGGCCATGTCGCCCAGTGCCACGACCTTTTCGACCCGCACCCGGACGACGAGTTCGCCCGGCACCGCGTTGCGCCGGCCGAACTCCTCGGCCCGGTCCGCTCCCATGTACCGGCCGCCGATCCTGGTGGCCGAATCCAGCAAATCGTCCGGGTCCTCGCTGAGTTCGGCGCGGCCCTGGATGGACACGAACGCGAACGGGGGCCGCTCGTCGTCGACGCAGAGGGCGACCCGCCCGTCGCGCGCCAGATTGCGGCCCTTGACCGTGTCCTTGCCGGTGTTGAACAGGATGTCGTCGCCGTCGAGGACGAACCAGACGGGTGCGATGTGCGGGCTGCCGTCCGCCTTCACCGTGGACAACTTGGCGGTGTGGGTGCCCTCTGAGACGAAGGCCTTCCATTGCTCATCGGTCATCTTGTGTGCCATGCGCCCATCCTCCTTGCCCGGACGCCCACCGTGGGGAAGGCTTGCTAGTGAGATCCTCCGGCCAGGGGAGCGGATCCCCTCCGGGGCGGGGAGCCACAGGGAAGCGGGGACAGGGGACCATGGGGCAGCGGTACGAAGGACTCGGTTGGCTGCTGGACGACCTGACGCAGCGCGTCGAACATGTGCGGCACGCTCTGGTCCTGTCCAACGACGGCCTCGTTACGGGGGCCAGCGCGGGCCTGAGCCGTGAGGACGCCGAGCATCTCGCCGCCGTCTCGTCCGGGCTGCACAGCCTCGCCAAGGGATCCGGCCGGTACTTCGGCACCGGCGGAGTGCGCCAGACGATGATCGAGTTCGATGACGCGGTGCTGTTCGTCACCGCGGCGGGCGAGGGCAGCTGCCTGTGCGTGCTCAGCGCGGCCGAGGCCGACATCGGGCAGGTCGCGTACGAGATGACGCTGCTGGTGCACCGGGTCGGCGAGCATCTCACCGTCGACGTGCGCAATCCGGAGCGAGGGCCGCTCGCAGACCTCTGACCTGCGGCGATCCAAGGGTCTGAAGGGTTATCCACAGGCTCGCACGGGGCCCGGTGATCCGGGCTACGGTTTCTCCCGAGCGGTCACGGAGAGTGACCGCGTCTGATTCGGAGACGGGGGAGAACCATCGTGCAAGGCGAGATCATGACCAGGCCCCAGAGCAGCGCGGCGCGAGAACTGGGGCTGAAACGCGGCGAGTTCGACCTCGCCGTCCGGCTGGGCCGCATCCGCACCGTCCCGGCGCCGGGCGGCGGCCGGCGCCGCGTCCCGAGCGAGGAGATCGACCGCATCCGCACGGCCGCCGGGTTCCCGGACGCACTGATCGAGCAGGTCAGGGTCGTGGGCACGGCGGAGGCGGCCGAGCTCATGGACATCCCGTCGACGCGCTTCACCAGGCTGGCTCGCGCCGGGATGCTGACACCCGCGAAGTTCTATGTGAACCGGTACCGGACGGTGGTGTGGCAGTACCTCGCGCAGGAGGTGCGCGAGTTCGCGGGGGCCGAGGTCAACGGGCCGCTCCTGACCGGGCGGGCGCCCGACCGGGTGCGCGCCAGGTTGCAGGCGGGCGCGGATCTGCGGCCGAAGAACTGGCGGGCCAGGCACGCCGGATATCTGCTCGGACAGGCGGACGGCCCGTGGGAACGGGCGGCGGCCGTCGCCACGCTCCTGGAACCCACGCAGCTCGCGGAGCTCGTCGAGAGTCCCTATGAGCGGGCCCATCTGCACCGGCTGCGGCCCGACGAGTTCTGGTACGGAGCACCGGAGTCGCCGAACGCCGCGATCGTCCAGCGCATCCTCACCGCCGACGACCCGGACGAGATCAGCTGGCTGCGCGGGAACCTGCTGCTCAACTTGGAGGAGGCCCGAAGGCGGCGCCCGGCACCCCACCCCGTCGGACACATGGAGCCCGCAGCGGGGCTGCCGCAGACCACGCCCGAGCCCGTGGCCGAGACTCCAGAGCCTCCCCAGGAGAGGCCACGGAGCCTATGGGCCCGCCTCGTCGGAAGAGGAGCCTGAAGCGCCAAGCGGCCTCTGGCCGTTGGCGTGCCGTGTGCGGACCGGCCGCGCGCCCGGTCAGCCCTCGAGCTTGCGGAACAGCCCTTCCTGGACCACGGACACGAGCAGCCGCCCCTCCGTGTCGTAGATGCGACCGCGGGCCAGGCCGCGGCCGCCCGTCGCAATCGGCGACTCCTGGTCGTACAGGAACCACTCATCGGCACGGAAAGGACGGTGGAACCACATGGCGTGGTCGAGCGAGGCCATGTCGAAACCGCGCGGCCCCCACAGCGGTTCGATCGGCAGCCGCACCGCGTCGAGGAGCGTCATGTCGCTCGCGTAGGTGAGCGCGCAGGTGTGCACGAGCGGGGCGTCGCCGAGGGGACCCACGGCACGCATCCACACCGCGCTGCGCGGCTCGGCCGCCTCGATGTCCTCGGGCGACCAGCGCAGCCGGTCGACGTAGCGGATGTCGAAGGGCTGGCGGCGGGCCATCCGCTCCAGAGCGTCGGGCAGCGCGCCCAGATGGCCCCGCACCTCGTCGGCGATCGTCGGCAGCGACTCCGGGTCCGGCACCTGCCGGGCCGGCGGCAACTGGTGCTCGAAGGCACCCTCTTCGGGCTTGTGGAAGGAGGCGGTGAGGTTGAAGATCGTGCGGCCCTGCTGCACGGCGGTGACACGCCGCGTGGTGAACGAACGCCCGTCGCGCATCCGCTCGACCTGGTACACGATCGGCACGCCAGGGCGGCCGGGGCGAATGAAGTACGCGTGCAGCGAGTGCACGGGGCGGTCGCCCTCGGTGGTGCGTCCCGCCGCCACCAGGGCCTGCCCCGCGACCTGCCCGCCGAAGACGCGCTGGAGGGACTCGTCCGGGCTGAGTCCGCGGAAGATGTTGACCTCGATCTGCTCCAGGTCGAGCAGGTCGACGAGCTTCTCCGCAGGATTCGTCATGGGTGGTTCTCTCTCGTGTGTGCGGCCGGGGTGCTCCGGCGCGGGGGAGCGGACGGAATCTACCGGCCGGCCGTCCTCGGATCTACAACTGACCGACGTCCGTGACCCGGACGACGGCACGGCCCTCGGCGTCGGACGCCGCCAGGTCGACCTCGGCGCTGATGCCCCAGTCGTGGTCGCCGTTCGGGTCCGCGAAGGTCTGGCGCACCTTCCACAGCCCGTGCTCCGGGTCCTCCTCGATCATGAGCAGCTTGGGGCCGCGCGCGTCGGGCCCGGTACCGAGGTCCTCGTACTCGTCCCAGTACTTGTCCATCGCGTCGCCCCAGGCGTCCGCGTCCCAGCCCGAGTCGCCGTCCATGTCGCCGAGTTCCTCGACGTTGTCGAGCGCCGCCAGCTCCACGCGGCGGAACATGGCGTTGCGGACGAGGACCCGGAAGGCGCGCGCGTTCGTCGTGACCGGCTTGACCTCGTCGGCCTTCTCCTGGGCCTCCTCGGCGGTCATCTCACCCGGGTTGGCGAGCTGCTCCCACTCGTCCAGGAGGCTGGAGTCAACCTGGCGCACCATCTCGCCCAGCCAGGCGATCAGGTCCTCCAGGTCCTCCGACTTCAGGTCGTCGGGCACCGTGTGGTCGAGGGTCTTGTACGCGCTCGCCAGGTACCGCAGGACGATGCCCTCGGTGCGGGCCAGCTCGTAGAAGGACACGAACTCCGTGAACGTCATGGCGCGTTCGTACATGTCGCGGATCACGGACTTCGGCGACAGCGGGTGGTCGCCGACCCACGGGTGGCTCTGCCGGTACGTGTCGTAGGCGTGGAAGAGCAGCTCCTCCAGGGGCTTCGGGTACGAGATGTCCTGGAGGCGCTCCATCCGGTCCTCGTACTCGACCCCGTCCGCCTTCATCAGGGCCACGGCCTCGCCGCGCGCCTTGTTCTGCTGGGCGTGCAGGATCTGCCGCGGGTCGTCGAGCGTGGACTCCACGACGGACACCATGTCCAGGGCGTACGAGGGCGACTCCTTGTCGAGCAGGTCGAACGCGGCGAGGGCGAACGTCGACAGCGGCTGGTTCAGCGCGAAGTCCTGCTGCAGGTCGACGGTCAGGCGCACGATGCGGCCGGTCGGGTCCGGTGTGTCCAGTTTCTCGACGATGCCGCCGTCCAACAGCGAGCGGTAGATCGCGATGGCCCGGCGGATGTGCCGCAGCTGCGCCTTGCGCGGCTCGTGGTTGTCCTCCAGGAGGTGTCGCATCGCGTCGAAGGCGTTGCCCGGGCGGGCGATGACCGACAGAAGCATCGTGTGCGTGACACGGAAGCGCGAGGTGAGCGGCTCGGGGTCGGAGCCGATCAGCTTCTCGAAGGTGTTCTCCGTCCAGGCGACGAAGCCCTCGGGAGCCTTCTTGCGGACGACCTTGCGGCGCTTCTTGGCGTCGTCGCCGGCCTTCGCGAGGGCCTTCTCGTTCTCGATGACGTGCTCGGGCGCCTGCGCCACGACGAGGCCCGCCGTGTCGAACCCGGCACGGCCCGCGCGGCCCGCGATCTGGTGGAACTCCCGCGCGCGCAGGGTCCGCACGCGCGTGCCGTCGTACTTGGTGAGCGCGGTGAACAGCACCGTACGGATCGGCACGTTGACGCCGACGCCGAGCGTGTCGGTGCCGCAGATGACCTTCAACAGGCCCGCCTGGGCGAGCTTCTCCACCAGGCGGCGGTACTTCGGCAGCATGCCGGCGTGGTGCACGCCGATCCCATGGCGTACGTACCGGGACAGGTTGCGGCCGAACTTGGTGGTGAACCGGAAGTTGCCGATCAGCTCGGCGATCTGGTCCTTCTCCGCGCGCGTGCACATGTTGATGCTCATCAGCGACTGCGCGCGCTCGACGGCCTGCGCCTGCGTGAAGTGCACGATGTAGACGGGCGCCTGCTTGGTCTCCAGGAGCTCGGTGAGCGTCTCGGTGATCGGCGTGAGCCGGTACTCGTACGAGAGCGGGACGGGGCGCGTCGCCGAGCGGACCACCGACGTGGTCCTGCCGGTGCGACGCGTGAGGTCCTTCTCGAACATGGAGACGTCGCCGAGCGTCGCCGACATCAGGATGAACTGCGCCTGCGGCAGTTCGAGCAGCGGGATCTGCCAGGCCCAGCCGCGGTCCCCCTCCGCGTAGAAGTGGAACTCGTCCATCACGACCTGGCCGATGTCGGCCTGTGCGCCGTCGCGCAGCGCGATGGACGCGAGGACCTCGGCGGTGCAGCAGATGACGGGCGCGTCCGAGTTCACGGAGGCGTCGCCGGTCAGCATGCCGACGTTCTCCGTGCCGAAGAGCTTGCACAGCTCGAAGAACTTCTCGGACACCAGCGCCTTGATGGGCGCCGTGTAGAAGGTGACCTCGTCCCGCGCGAGCGCGGCGAAGTGCGCACCGGCGGCGATCATGGACTTGCCGGACCCGGTGGGCGTGGAAACGATCACGTTCGCGCCCGACACCACCTCGATCAGCGCCTCCTCCTGGTGGGGATAGAGGGTGAGCCCACGCTCCTCGGCCCACGACTCGAAGGCTTCATAGAGGGCGTCCGGGTCGGCGGTCTTCGGGAGCTGATCGATAAGGGTCACGGCACCATCTTGCCTGCCTTCCGGCTCGATCCGGCAATCGGATGTCGGAGCGAAGATCACGAAGGCTACGCTGGGTCGCCGACGGGGCGTCAGCACGCGCGCGGCCCTGACGGGGCAACTCGGCGCAGCAATACGGAACATGTCGGCACATCGCGCGCGGCCGGCACAACAGAAACAGGGGCGGAACACAGCCATGATGGGACCGGCACACTCGCTGTCAGGAGCGGCGGCCTGGCTGGGGGTGGGGGCGGCGACGACGGCAGCCGGGTACCCGATGCCATGGCCGGTCCTCCTCGTCGGAGCGCTGATCTGCGCGGGCGCCGCACTCGCCCCGGACCTCGACCACAAGTCGGCGACCATCTCGGGCGCCTTCGGCCCCATCTCCCGGGGCCTGTGCGAGATCGTCGACAAACTCTCGTACGGCGTCTACAAGGCGACGCGGATGAAGGGCGACCCCCGGCGCTCGGGCGGCCACCGCACGCTCACCCACACGTGGGTGTGGGCGGTCCTCATCGGAGCGGGCGCCTCGGCCCTGGCGATCTTCGGTGGCCGTTGGGCCGTCCTCGGGATCCTCTTCGTGCACATGGTGCTCGCCATCGAGGGACTGCTGTGGCGGGCGGCCCGCGGGCACAGCAGCGACCTCCTCGTCTGGCTGCTCGCGGCGACCAGCGCGTGGATCCTCGCGGGCATCCTCGACCAGCCGGGCAACGGCTCGGACTGGCTGTTCACGGACCCCGGCCAGGAGTACCTGTGGCTGGGCCTGCCGATCGTGCTCGGCGCGCTGGTGCACGACATCGGGGACGCGCTCACCGTCTCGGGCTGCCCGATCCTGTGGCCCATCCCGATCGGCCACAAGCGCTGGTACCCGATCGGGCCGCCGAAGCCGATGCGATTCCGGGCCGGCAGCTGGATCGAGTTGAAGGTGCTCATGCCCGTGTTCATGCTGGCCGGCGGCGTGGGGTGCGCGGCCGCGCTGAACTTCATCTGACCGCGGGCCGGCCCACCCGCGGGCCGGCCCACCCGCGGGCCGGCCCACCCGCGGGCCGGCCTCAGCCGTCCAGGTCCGCGGACGACCACACCCGGCCGGTGTGGTCGACCAGGTCGACCCGGTCGATCGAGCTCGCTGCCCCCTGGGCGGTCCAGGTGGCCCGCCCGGACTCCGGCAGCCACCAGTGGCCCGCATCGCGGACGGAGCCGTCCTTCAGCAGGAGCCGGCACGTGTAGTAGCCGCCGGAGCCACCGTCCGAGATCTGCATGACGACCACACGCTGGTCACCGACGCGGCTGGGCTCGACCGTGCCCACCGTCGTGCCGGAGCAGGGCCGGTCGCAGCGCGCGGCGCCGCGCGGGCCGGTGCACGTCGAGGCGTTCAAGGACCCGCGCGTCGAACCCCGCCGGGGCGGCGAGCGCGGGCGCCGCGGGCAGCACGCTGTCGACGGCCCCGGACAGGCCGTCGTACACCGAGCGGCAGCTCGTGCACAGGGAGAGGTGCCGCAGCAGCTCGTCCTGCCCACCGGAGAGGGTACCGAGGGCAAGAGCGACCAGCTCGTCCTCATCGGGGTGGCGGGCCATCGCTGCTCTCCTCCTTCGACGCCTCACGCAGCCTTCGCAGGCCGGTCCGGATCCGGGTCTTGGCGGTACCGAGCGGGATGTCCTCGTGCCGGCCCACCTCCTGCGCCGTGCACCCGCCGAGCACCGCCAGGGCGACCGTCAGCAGCCAGGTCAGGGCCGAGGCGCGGCGGGCGTCGTAGCTGCCCGCGGCCCGCCAGGCCCTGACGAACACCTCCTGGCTCACGTCCTCCGCCAGTGCGGAGTCACGGTGACCGACAGCGCGAGGCCGTACACCGCGTCCTGGAAGCGGCGCACGAAGGCGACGGCCGCCTGCTCGTCGCCCAGGGCGAACCCGGCGACGAGCGAGGCGTCGTCGGCGCGATCCGCCCGCGAGAACAGTTCCACGCCCCCTTATACGTACGAAAGAGGTGACGGGATTGCACGCGACGTCCGTGTTCCGTCGGGTGGCGCAATCCATCGGCGTCCCCGGTCCGTACAACCTCTACGAGAAGGGACGGAATGATCATGAGGAATCTCAGGATCGGCATGGCCGGGTTCGCTCGCGTGGCGGCCCTCGGGCTGGCGGGCTGCGGGGGTGGTGGCGGCGGCTCGGACGGCGGCTCACCCGCGGCCAAGGACGCCTCCACGCTGCGCACGGGCGATTCCCCGATGGGCAAGATCCTCGTCGACGGCAAGGGACGCACGCTCTACCTGTTCACCAGCGACGCAAAGAACAGCAACTCCATGAAGTGCGACGCGCAGTGCGTCAAGGAATGGCCGCACATGGAGGGCAAGCCGAAGGCGGGCGCCGGAGTGCGGGCGGACCTCATCGCCACGACGAACGGGAGCGGCACGGCCCAGGCGACGTACGCCGGACACCCGCTCTACTACTACGCCGACGACCACAGGGCCGGGGACACGAAGGGCCAGGGCATCGACCAGATCTGGTACGTCCTCGACTCCCACGGCAACGCGATCAAGAAGGCCGAACCCGGGGACACCGGGCAGGACAACGACACGGGTGGCAACGGCTACTGAGGCGACGCCGGCCGGAAGCCGTCCCGAGGACAGGGCTCCCGACCGCCGCCGTCGTCGTCGTCACGTCAGCCGTGCCAGGACCGCCACAGCGCCGCGTACGCGCCGTCGGCCGCGACCAGGTCGTCGTGGCTGCCGAGTTCGCGGATCCGGCCGTCCTCGACCACGGCGATCACATCCGCGTCGTGCGCGGTGTGCAGCCGGTGCGCGATGGCCACGACCGTGCGGCCGTCGAGGACCCGGCCCAGCGAGCGCTCCAGGTTGCGGGCCGCCCGCGGGTCGAGCAGCGAGGTCGCCTCGTCCAGGACCAGCGTGTGCGGGTCGGCCAGGACAAGCCGGGCCAGGGCGATCTGCTGGGCCTGCGCGGGGGTGAGTGCGACCCCGCCCGAGCCGACCTCCGTGTCGAGGCCGTCGGCGAGAGCCTCGGCCCACCCGTCGGCGTCGACCGCGCCCAGCGCGGCCCACAGCTCCGCGTCCTCGGCGCCGGTCCGCGCCAGCCGGAGGTTGTCGCGCAGGGAGCCCACGAAGACGTGGTGCTCCTGGTTGACCAGGGCCACATGGGAACGGACCCGTTCGGCCTGCATCCGGGAGAGCTCCGCGCCGCCCAGCGTGACCTGCCCCGTTCGCGGCGCGTAGATCCCGGCGAGCAGCCGCCCGAGCGTCGACTTGCCCGCGCCCGAGGGGCCCACCAGGGCGAGCCGTGTTCCCGGCGCGACCTCCAGGGACACCTTGCGCAGCACGTCGACGCCCTCGCGGTAGCCGAAGTGCACCGCGTCCGCCTGGACGGCACGGCCGTCGGGCCGCACGGAGGCGTCGCCCGCGTCCGGCTCGATGTCCCGCACGCCCACGAGCCGGGCCAGCGACACCTGGGCGACCTGAAGCTCGTCGTACCAGCGCAGGATCAGGCCGAGCGGATCCACCAGCATCTGCGCGATGAGCGCACTCGTGGTCAGCTGCCCGACATCGATCCAGCCCCGGAGGACGAAGACACCGCCGACCATGAGCACCGACAGCAGCACGAGGACGTGCACGGTGTTGATCGCAGGGAAGAGCACGGAGCGCAGATACAGGGTGTAGCGCTCCCATGCGGTCCATTCCTTGACGCGCTGCTCCGACAGCTCGATGCGGCGGTCACTGAGCCGGTGCGCCTCGATGGTGCGCCCGGCGTCCACCGTCTCGGTGAGCGCGGCGGCGACGGCCGCGTACCCGGCGGCCTCCGAGCGGTACGCGGACGGGGCCCGCTTGAAGTACCAGCGGCAGCCGAGCACCAGGACGGGCACGGCGATGAGCAGCGCGGGCGCCAGCGGCGGCGCGGTCACCGCGAGCCCCCCGACGAGCAGCGCCGCCCACACGACACCGATGGACAGCTGCGGTACGGCCTCCCGCATCGCGTTCGCGAGCCGGTCGATGTCCGTGGTGATCCGGGACAGCAGATCACCCGTGCCGGCCCGCTCCAGGACGCCGGGCGGCAGGCCCACGGACCGCACGAGGAAGTCCTCCCGCAGATCCGCCAGCATCCGCTCCCCGAGCATCGCCCCGCGCAGCCGCACCTGCCGGATGAACACGGCCTGGACCACCAGGGCCAGCGCGAACAGGCCGATGGTGCGTGCCAGTTGGGGCCCTTCGAGCGTGTCGACGCCGCCCGGGTCGTCTGAGACGTCCTGGATCAGTCCGCCGAGCAGGTACGGGCCGACCATCGACGCGATGACGGCGACCGTGTTCACGACGATGAGCAGGAGGAACTCGCGCCGGTGGCGTTGGTACAGCTCGCGCACATAGGCGCGGACCGTGGCCGGAGCGCCGACCGGCAGGGTGTGCGCCGTGGTGGGGGCCGCCGGGTCGTAGGCCGGGGGCGCTACGCCGATCATGCCGTCTCCTCGATGTCGATCTCGATTTCGGTCCCGGCGCCGACCCGGGCGCCGGGGGATGACTGCTCCTCGTCGGTCTCGCGGG
The DNA here is from genome assembly GCF_044453445.1 of Streptomyces sp. NPDC051684. Lineage (NCBI taxonomy): Bacteria > Bacillati > Actinomycetota > Actinomycetes > Kitasatosporales > Streptomycetaceae > Streptomyces > Streptomyces sp. NPDC051684. Next base: position 79,847 of record NZ_JBITCS010000023.1, read on the forward strand.
TGACGACCGCGCGGTACCGGGGCTCGGTGCGCACCAGTTCGCGGTGCTCGCCGACCGCGGCGACCGCCCCTTCGTGGACGAACACCACGCGGTCGGCGCGGTCGAGGAGCAGCGGTGACGAGGTCAGCACCACGGTCGTGCGACCGGTGCGCAGCGCGCGTACGCCCTGGGCGATCCGGGCCTCGGTGTGCGAGTCGACGGCGGACGTCGGCTCGTCGAGGACCAGCGTCCGCGGGTCGGTGACCAGAGAGCGGGCCAGAGCGAGGCGCTGGCGCTGGCCGCCGGACAGGGACCGGCCGCGTTCGGTGATGCGGGTGGTCATCGGGTCCTCGTCCGGGGCGCCCTGGGCGAGGGCGTCCAGAACGTCGGAGCACTGGGCGGTGGCCAGCGCCTCGGTGGGCGAGACGCCTCCGGAGGCCGGTACGTCGAGGAGTTCGGCGAGCGTGCCCGAGAGCAGCACCGGGTCCTTGTCCTGGACGAGCACGGCCGTCCGCGCGACATCGAGCGGCAGTTCGTCGAGCGGCACACCGTCGAGCAGGACGGACGGCGCCGGCTCGCCCGCGCCCTCGTCGGCCGCGGAAGCGGGGTGCCCGCCGAGCCGGTCGGCGAGACGCCCCGCCAGGTCCGGATCGCCGCAGACCACGGCGGTGAACCGCCCCGCGGGAGCCAGCACGCCGGTCGCAGGGTCGTACAGGTCGCCTGCCGGTGCCTTCGCCTCGCGCAGCCCGCCGTCCGGCTCCGTGACGCGCTCCAAGGACAGCACCCTGGAGGCGCGCTGCGCGGACGGCCGGGAGAACGAGTACGCCATGGCGATCTCCTCGAAGTGGCGCAGCGGGTAATTGAGGAGCATCACGCCGCTGTAGACGGTGACCAGTTCACCGACGGTGATCCGGCCCTCGCGCGCGAGGTGCACCCCGTACCAGACGAGCGCGATCGTCAGCAGCCCCGGAAGGAGGACCTGGATCGCGGAGATCAGCGCCCACATGCGCGCGCTGCGCACGGCGGCCCGGCGCACGTCCTGCGAGGCGCGGCGGTAGCGGTCGAGGAACAGCTCCTCGCCGCCGATGCCGCGCAGCACCCGCAGGCCCGCGACGGTGTCCGAGGCGAGTTCGGTGGCGTGGCCCGCCTTCTCGCGCTGGTGGTCCGCGCGCCGGGTGGCGCGGGGGAGCAGCGGGAGCACGGCGAGGGCCAGGACCGGCATGCCGATCGCGACGACGATGCCCAGCGCGGGCTGGTAGATCAGGAGGCCGATGGAGGCGATGACGACGGTGAGCGCGGCGGCGGCGAAGCGGGACAGCGCCTCGACGAACCAGCCGATCTTCTCCACGTCACCGGTGGACACGGCGACGACCTCGCCCGCGGCGACCCGGCGGGTCAGCGCGGCGCCCAGCGTCGCGGTCTTGCGGGCGAGCAGTTGCTGGACACGGGCGGCGGCGGTGATCCAGTTCGTGACCGCCGTCCGGTGCAGCATCGTGTCGCCGACCGCGACGCCGATGCCGAGCAGCACGATCAGCGTGCCGGCCTTGGCGAGACCGGAGCCGGAGCGGTCGACGACCGCCTGCACCGCGTAGCCGACGCCGTACGCGAGGCCGGCGACGGAGACGAAGTGGATCAGGCCCCAGACAAGGGACTTGGCCTGTCCACCGAGCTGGTTCCGGCCGAGCCAGAGCAGGAACCGGGGACCGGAGCGTGCGTCCGGCACACCCGGGTCTGGATACGGAAGGTCGGAGATCTGCATGACGTCCCAGGGCTCGAAGCGGGGTGGATCGAAGAAGCGGACTCAAAGGCAGCAAACCGTGAAAGGTTCGCGTCCCGTGGCGAGCCGAGGCAAACGGTTTTCCGTCGCCGGGCGGGGAAACGGACCGGATCGTTCGCCGTGATCGGAGTCGGTCCCACGGTTTCCGGCCCGTGGTGCGACCATGGAAGGCATGCGGAGTGCGGGTGCGATCAGGGCGGGCGTCGCGATGGCGGCCTGCGGTGTGCTGCTGACGACGGTGGCCGCCTGCGGCGCCGACGGCGACGGCGACGGCGGGAAGAAGACCACGGGCGGCGCGCAGGCGTCGGGCGGAGCGTCCAAGGGCGCGGAGGCGCGTGCGGCGGATCTCAAGCGCATTCCGGGCGTGGGGGACCGCTACCAGAAGCAGATCCCGGAGAACGCCCGCCAGGTCGTCGCCGTGTACGGCGACGGCAAGGACGCCACGGGCTCCAGCATCGCCCTGTTCACCAAGTCCGGCGACACCTGGAAGAAGCAGCGCGGCTGGTCCGGGCACAACGGCAAGAAGGGCTGGACGACGCGCCACCACGAGGGCGACAAGCGCAGCCCCGTCGGTGTCTTCACGCTCAGCGACGCCGGTGGCGTGCTCGCCGACCCGGGAGCGAAGCTGCCGTACACGCAGACGGCGTCGATCCAGGCCCCGCACTACTGGGCGAAGTCGCACTGGCACGACTTCGACTACGTCATCGCCATCGACTACAACCGCGCCAAGGGCACGCCGCCCAACGACCCGACCCGGCCGCAGGGCCAGTCCAAGGGCGGCAGCATCTGGCTGCACATGGACCACGGCAGCGGCACCTCGGGCTGCGTGAGCCAGTCGAAGGGCGACATGGAGTACTTGCTCAAAACGCTCGACCCGAAGCAGCACCCCGTGGTCGTCATGGGCGACAAGGCCGAGCTCAAGGCCTGAGGCGCGCGGGCGGCGGCGCCCCGCTCGGGGCGCCGCCCCGTGCTCAGGTCTCGCTCGGCTTCTCCGAGTCGACACCGCCGCGTTCCTTGCGCCAGCCACCGCGCGTGAAGTCGGGGATCTGCTGCGGCGCGCCCTTCGCCTTGATCGAGAGGTGGCTCAGCGGAACCGGCGAGGTCCAGGTGGCGGCGTCGTACACATCGAAGTCGGGGACAAGACCGAGGCACATCGTCTGCATCAGACGGAACACCATGATGTAGTCCATGCCGCCGTGCCCGCCCGGCGGGTTCGCATGCTCCTTCCACAGCCAGTGGTCCCAGTCGGCGTACTTCGCGAAGTCGCCCCAGGCGTCGTTGGCGTGGTCGGGCTCGATGTAGATCCGCGCCGGATAGTCCTCGAACACGCCCTTCGTTCCGCCGAGTTGGTTGATCCGCGAGTACGGGTGCGGGGTGCTGACGTCGTGCTCCAGGCGGATCACGCGGCCCTTCGCCGTCTGGACCAGGCTGATCGTGCGGTCCGACTCGATGTACGTCTCCTTCCAGCTCGGGTCGCCCTTGGGCATGTGCGCCTCGCGGTACTCGGCGAGGCCGAGGGCGGGGGTGCCGAAGCTGGAGATGTGGGTGACGCGGTCGCCGCGGTTGATGTTCATGTAGTTCGCGACCGGACCGAAGCCGTGGTTCGGGTACAGGTCGCCGCGCAGCCGCGTGTGCCACAGCCGGCGCCACGGGCCCTCGTAGTAGTCCGGGTCGAACATCAGGCCGCGCAGGTCGTGGTTGTACGCGCCGGCGCCGTGCAGCAGATCGCCGAACTTGCCCGCGTGGGCCATCCGCAGGACGCGCATCTCGTTGCGCCCGTAACAGCAGTTCTCCAGCTGCATGCAGTGTCTTCGCGTGCGCTCGGACAGGTCCACCAGCTCCCACAGCTGGTCCAGTTGGAGCGCGATGGGACATTCGACGCCGACGTGCTTGCCGTTCAGCATCGCCGTCTTCGCCATCTCGAAGTGCCAGTCCCACGGCGTCGCCACGTACACGAAGTCGATGTCCCCGCGCTTGCACAGGTTCTCGAAGTCGTGATCGCCTTTGACGTATACGGCGGGCGCGGGCTGCCCCGCCGCCGTCACCTTCGCCGCCGCCTTGGCGGTCTTCTCCTTGACCGGGTCGCACAGGGCGACGACCCGGACGCCCGGGATCGCCAGGAAGAGGTCGATCATGCTGCCGCCACGATTGCCGAGGCCGACGATGCCGACCCGGACGGTGGACCGCCGCTCGAACGGCACGCCGATCATCGTGTCGCCCTGCCGGGCGGGAGCGTTCGCCTGTGAGGGGACGGAGGAGGTTTCGGCAGCGTGGGCGACGCCGGGGCCGAACGCGGAGAGGCCAAGGCCGGCCCCCGCGACGCCCGCGGTGCGCAGGACGTCGCGGCGTGAGTGACTGTCGGGAGGGGTGGCGTCCAAGGGCTGGCTGTCGTCGTGCATCGGACCTCCAAGGCTGGTGGGTGCGGTGCCGGGCAAACGCAAGCCACCTTGGAGGGAGTGAGGGAGGGGCGCAAGGGACGGAAATAGATGGGGAGTTGGACTTTCCTTAACCCGCCTGGGCGCCTGGGCGGCACCCGCCTTGGGATACCCGCCATCGGAGACCGATCGGAGATCAGGGCCGGGTCGCGCGCTCCAGCTCCACCAGTACGGAGTGGTAAGTGCGGCCCGTCGCATGGTCCATGCCGACCTCGCACATCCGGTTCGCCGACAGATGGGCGTCGTACGCGCGCGAGGTCACCTCCGCGGCCTCCTTCGCCGTGGCGGACTCGGTCAGCTCCTTGTGGAGCATGCCCCGGTCGCCCGCGAAGCCGCAGCAGCCCGCGTCGTCCGGCATCACCACCTCGTCGGCGCAGGCCTCGGCGACGGATCTCAACTGGGCCACGTCGCCCAGGTGTTCCATGGAGCACGTGGGGTGCAGCACGGCGGAGCCGATCGTGCGCTCGATGGTGAGCCGCGGCAGCAGCTCCTCGGCCGCCCAGACGAGGGAGTCCACGATGGTCAGCTCCGCGTGCAACTCCCGGTTGTCGTCGGTGAGATAGGGCACCACCTCGTGCGCGATGCCCAGCGTGCACGAGGAGGCGTCCACCACGAGGGGGAGCCGCCCGCCGCCGGTCCAGGCCCAGGCCGACTCGACGATCCGGTTCGCCATCACCGTGTTGCCCTCGTCGTAGCCCTTGGAGTGCCAGATGGTGGCGCAGCACGTGCCGGCCACGTTGTCCGGGATCCATACGGGCTTGCCCGCGCGCGCGGAGACCGCGACGACGGCCTGAGGCAGCGATACGTCGCCGGGGGTGCCGAAAATGCGGTTCACGCACGCCGGGTAGTAGACGGCCGTGGCCCCCACGCGCGCGGTGCGCGGTAGTTTCCGGGCCGCCGCGGCAGGTACCTCCGGGAGCCATTCGGGCACCAGGTCCGGCCGGATCGCCTTGCGCGCGGCACCCGTCACGGTCGACAGGAGGCGGTCGCCGATCTTGTCGGCCGCCGCCACGGCGAGCCGGGCCGAGGCCTCCACCGCCTTGAAGTTCTTCGCGACGAGCGCGGCGGTGCGCTCCTCTCGTGGCGAGTGCCGGGCATGCCGGAAGGTCTTCATGAACGCGCCCGTGTCGATGCCGACCGGACAGGCCAGCTTGCACGTCGAGTCGCCGGCGCAGGTGTCCACGGCGTCGTACCCGTAGGCGTCGATCAGCTCGTCCTCGACCGGCGAACCGGACGGCTGGCGCATCATCTCGCGGCGCAGCACGATCCGCTGGCGGGGCGTGGTCGTCAAGTCCTCGCTGGGGCAGGTGGGTTCGCAGAATCCGCACTCGATGCACGGGTCGGCGATCAGCTCCACCTTGGGGATCGTCTTGAGGCCCCGCAGATGGGCCTTCGGATCGCGGTCGAGCACGATGCGCGGCGCGAGCACCCCGTCCGGGTCGATGACCTGCTTCGTGCGCCACATCAACTCCGTGGCCCTGGCGCCCCATTCGAGCTCCAGGAAGGGGGCGATGTTGCGGCCCGTCGCGTGCTCCGCCTTCAGGGAGCCGTCGAACCGATCGACCGTGAGGCGGCAGAACTCGTCCATGAACGCCGCGTACCGCTCGACGTCCGCGGGCTTGCCCGCGTCGAACGCCAGCAGGAAGTGCAGATTGCCGTGCGCGGCGTGGCCCGCGACCGCGGCGTCGAAGCCGTGCCGCGTCTGGAGTTCGAGCAGCTCCTCGCAGGCCTCCGCGAGCCGCGAGGGCGGCACCGCGAAATCCTCCGTGATGAGCGTCGTGCCCGACGGGCGCGAGCCGCCGACCGCCGTCACGAACGCCTTGCGCGCCTTCCAGTACTCCGCGATGGTCTTCGCGTCCCGCGTGAACGCGTTGGTCACCGAGGCCACGGGCGCTACGAGTTCGAGCCCTTCGAGGGCCTTCGCGGCTGCCGCCTCGTAGGTGGCCTGCGTGCTCTCGTCCGGAGCGCGGAACTCCACCAGCAGCGCCGCCGTCTCCTTGGGCAGCTCCGCCCAGTCCTGGGGCACGCCCTGCACGCTGACCGAGGCGCGCAGCGTATTGCCGTCCATCAGCTCCACGGCAAGGGCGCCCGCCTCGTTGAACACCGGCACCGCCGCCGCGGCCGCCGTCAGCGAGGGGAAGAACAGCAGCGCCGTCGACACCTGCCGGTCCAACGGCAGGGTGTCGAAGACGACTTCGGAGATGAACCCGAAGGTGCCCTCCGAGCCCACCATCAGCCCGCGCAGGATCTGCACCGGCGTCCCGCCGTCGAGGAAGGCGTCGAGACGGTACCCGTTCGTGTTCTTGATCTCGTACTTGGCGCGGATCCTGCGGGTGAGCTCCGCGTCCTGCTCGATCTCCCGCTTGATGGCCAACAGGCCCTCGCACAGCGCCGGTTCGGCGTGCGCGAGATCCTCGTCCGCGTGCGGGTCACCCGTGTCCACGACCGTGCCGGACGGCAGCACGAAGGTGAGGGAGGAGACCGTCCTGTACGAGTTCCGGGTCGTGCCCGCCGTCATCCCCGACGCGTTGTTCGCCACCACGCCGCCCACCGTGCAGGCGATCGCGCTCGCCGGGTCGGGGCCGAGTACCCGCCCGTGCCGCGCGAGCGTGGCGTTCGCTCGCACGATCGTGGTGCCCGGGTCGATCCGCGCGCGCGAACCGTCGCCCAGCACCTCGATGCCCGCCCAGAACTTGCGGACGTCGACGAGGATGTCCTCGCCCTGCGCCTGCCCGTTCAGCGACGTGCCCGCCGCGCGGAAGACGACCTCGCGGCCCCTGCCGTGCGCGTAGGAGAGCACCGCCGACACGTCGTCGATGTCCTCGGCGACCACCACGACCTGCGGCACGAAGCGGTACGGACTGGCGTCCGACGCGTAGCGCACCAGATCCGAGATCTTCGTGAGCACCTTGTCCGCGCCGAGCAGCTCCGTCAGCTCCGAGCGCAGCGGCTCGGGCGTGCCACCGGCCTGCCGGTCCGCGACCCGGTCGGGCGCCGGTCCCGACGAGCGGGGTCCGGGACGCAGGGCTTCCGGCTTCGGCTCCAGCAGCGGCATGGCCTCTCCTAGTTCAGCAATCGCGGTCGTGCGCGGCCCCGAACAGCGTGTTCAGCAAAACCGTCAGCTGCGCGCGCTGCTCCTTGTCCAATGGGGCCAGGATCTCCTCTGCCGCCGCGTGGCGCGCGCTGCGCAGCTCCCGCAGGGCTGCCCGGCCCTTGTCGGTGAGCTCGATCCGGATGACCCGGCGGTTCGTGGGATCCGGCGCGCGGCGCACCAGATCGGCCGCCTCCAGGCCGTCCACCGTCGTCGTCACGGCGCGCGGGACCACCTCGAGGCGCTCCGCCAGATCGGCCATGCGTGGCGGCGTCTCGTAGTGCACCAGCGTGCGCAGCAGCCGGGACTGCGCGGGGGTGATCCCGACCGGCTCCAGCTGGCGCCGCTGCAGCCGCTGCAGGCGGCGGGTCAGCCGCAGCAGCTGCTCGGCGAGGAAACCGTCGGCGTCCGGTGTCTTCATGTCGGGAACATTATCAGGACCCTGTGCATTGTGAATAGAGGTAACAGTGCACTATGCTCCTCAAAGTTCGATCTCTGAAGTCTCTAGGAGGCCCATGCCCCGCGACGAAATCCGCTGGACGCCGCCTCCCGATGCCCAGGCATCGGGCCAGCCGCGGCAGATCCGCCGCATCCTGTCCCTGTTCCGCCCCTACCGCGCCCGGCTCGCCCTCGTCGGCCTGCTCGTCTGCGCCGCCTCGCTGGTCACGGTCGCGACGCCGTTCCTGCTCAAGGAGATCCTCGACGTCGCCATCCCGCAGGGCCGCACCGGGCTGCTCAGCCTGCTCGCCCTCGGCATGATCGTCAGCGCCGTCGTGACGAGCGTGTTCGGTGTCCTGCAGACACTGATCTCGACGACGGTCGGCCAGCGCGTCATGCACGATCTGCGCACGGCCGTCTACGGCCGGCTGCAGAGCATGTCCCTCGCCTTCTTCACCAGGACCCGCACCGGCGAGGTCCAGTCCCGCATCGCCAACGACATCGGCGGCATGCAGGCGACGGTGACCTCCACCGCGACCTCCCTCGTCTCGAACCTGACGAGCGTCGTCGCCACGGTCGTCGCGATGATCGCCCTCGACTGGCGCCTGACGATCGTCTCGTTGCTCCTGCTGCCGGTCTTCGTGTGGATCAGCCGCCGGGTCGGCCGCGAGCGCAAGAAGATCGCCACGCAGCGCCAGAAGCAGATGGCCGCGATGGCAGCCACGGTCACCGAGTCGCTCTCCGTCAGCGGCATCCTGCTCGGCCGCACCATGGGCCGCGCCGACTCCCTCACCAGGGCGTTCGCCGACGAGTCGGACGAACTGGTCGGCCTTGAGGTCCGGTCGAACATGGCGGGGCGCTGGCGGATGGCCGTCATCAGCATCGTCATGGCCGCCATGCCCGCGGTGATCTACTGGGCGGCCGGAATCGCCCTGCACTTCGGCGGCCCCACCGTCTCGATCGGCACGCTCGTCGCGTTCGTCTCGCTCCAGCAGGGCCTGTTCCGGCCGACCGTGAGCCTGCTGCAGACCGGCGTCCAGATCCAGACCTCGCTCGCCCTGTTCCAGCGCATCTTCGAGTACCTGGACCTGCCGGTCGACATCACCGAGCGCGAGGACGCGGTCCGCCTCGACACCGTCAAGGGCGAGGTCCGCTTCGAGAACGTCGAGTTCCGCTACGACAGCGACGACGAGCGGCAGGACGCGATCCTCGACGGCATCGACCTCACCGTCCCCGCGGGCGGCAGCCTCGCCGTCGTCGGCCCCACCGGATCCGGCAAGTCCACGCTCAGCTACCTGGTGCCGCGGCTCTACGACGTCACGGGCGGCCGCGTCACGCTCGACGGCGTGGACGTACGCGACCTGGACTTCGACACCCTCGCGCGCGCGATCGGCGTGGTCTCGCAGGAGACCTACCTCTTCCACGCCTCGGTCGCCGAGAACCTGCGCTTCGCCAAGCCCGACGCGACCGACGATGAGTTGCACGCGGCGGCTCGCGCGGCCCAGATCCACGAGCACATAGCCTCCCTGCCGGACGGCTACGACACCGTGGTCGGCGAGCGCGGTCACCGCTTCTCCGGGGGCGAGAAGCAGCGCCTGGCCATCGCCCGCACGATCCTGCGGGACCCGCCGGTGCTCATCCTCGACGAGGCGACCAGCGCGCTCGACACCCGCACCGAGCACGCCGTGCAGGAAGCCATCGACGCGCTCTCGGCCAACCGCACGACGCTCACGATCGCGCACCGTCTCTCCACGGTCCGCGGCGCCGAGCAGATCGTGGTCCTGGACTCCGGCCGCATAGCCGAGCGCGGGACGCACGAGGAACTGCTCGACCGGCAGGGCCGCTACGCGGCGCTGGTGCGGCGGGACGCGCGCGTGGAAGCGGCGGCCTGACGGAGCGCGGGCCCGGCGCGCCACGACACCAGAGCGAACAGTGGGGAGAGAGACCGTGAGGGAGTGGAGGAGGCCGGAGATATGTCAGGGATGTTCTGACGCAGGGGTTACCGTTCCGGCATGCAGACCGAGACTCCGCGACGGAGCACGACGCGAATCACGCGCCGAGGCCGCGTCGCCATGACGGTGACCGGGGCCGTCGTGGCGGCAACCGCCGTCGCCGTACCGCTGGTACTGGCGGGTGAGGACGAGCCGAGCCGGGTTCTGACCATTCCGGAGGGCTGGCGTTCGGGCCAGGTGTACGAGGCGGTCGACAAGGTGCTCGACGCCCCGGCCGGCACCACGAAGAAGGCCGCGGCCAAGTCGCACCTCAAGCTGCCGGGGGACGCGGGTGGCAACGCCGAGGGGTACCTCTTCCCGGCGACGTATCCCTTGAACGACAAGTCGACCCCGCAGTCGGTCCTTTCGTACATGGTCGACACGGCCAACAAGAGGTTCGGCGGCAGCGCCACCACCGCGGGCGCCGAGCGCAACGCCGTGAACCCGTACCAGCGCGTGATCATCGCGAGCATCGTGCAGGCCGAGGCGGACAACAAGGAAGACATGGGCCGGGTCGCCCGCGTCATATACAACCGGCTCGACCACGACATGCCGCTGCAGATGGACTCCACCATCAACTACGCGCTCGGCCGTTCCACGCTGGCCACCACGCACGACGACACTAAGATCAAAAACCCGTACAACACCTACGCGCGCAAGGGGCTGCCGCCCACGCCGATCGGCAACCCGGGGGAGCAGGCGATGCGGGCGGCGACCAGGCCGTCGTCGGGTGACTGGCTGTACTTCGTGACGGTCAAGCCGGGGGACACGCGCTTCACCGCGGACCTGGGTGAGCAGGAGAAGAACGTGGCGGAGTTCAACAAGATCCAGGCTGAGGCGAAGAAGGACGGCTGACGGGGCTTCTGGGGCGTGCCGGGGGTGCCGTGGCTTCTCGGTGGGCGAGGCCGGCGCCCGCCTGACGGGGCCCGACCGGGCTGGTCCGGGGCAGGGGCAACGGCCGGGGCAGGCGCCGGAGCCTGGCGCGAAGGTGTCCCGCCGGCGGTTCGGTTCGGTTCGGTGCGGCCGGCCGCGGCGCCTCACACCGCTACCGGCGTCCTCCGCCCCAGTAGTCGCTCGATGTCGCGGACCGCGGCGCGACCCGCGCGGTTCGCGCCGATGGTGCTCGCCGACGGTCCGTAGCCCACCAGGTGGATCCGGGGGTCGAGGGCCGCGTGCGTGCCCTCCATCCGGATGCCGCCGCCGGTTTCCCGCAGCTTCAGCGGGGCCAGATGCTCGATGGACGCCCGGAACCCGGTGGCCCAGAGGATCACGTCGGCCGCCACCTCATGCCCGTCGTCCCAGGCGACGCCGGTCGGTGTGATCCGGTCGAACATGGGGTGCCGGTCGAGGACACCGTCCGCGCGGGCCTCCCGGATCGCATCGTTCACCGGAAGCCCGGTCACCGACACCACGCTCAGCGGCGCGAGTCCCTGGCGCACCCGCTCCTCGACCTTCGCCACGGCGGCCCGCCCCTGCTCCTCGCCGAAGGGGCCGTCACGGAAGACGGGCGGCCGGCGCGTCACCCAGGTCGTCGAGGCGGCGCCCGGGGCGATCTCCATCAGGTGCTGCGTCCCGGAGGCCCCGCCGCCCACGACCACGACCCGCTGACCAGCGAACTCCTCGGGCCCTTGGTACTGCGCGGTGTGCAGCTGCCGCCCGCGGAAGGTCTCCTGTCCCGGGTAGCGCGGCCAGAACGGCCGGTCCCAGGTGCCGGTCGCGTTGATCAGGGCGCGTGTCGACCACACCCCGTCGGAGGTCTCGACGAGGAGCCGCCTGCCCTCGCCCTCGCGCACCGCCCGCACGTCGACCGGGCGCCGTACGCGCAGGTCGAAGGCCTCCTCGTACGAGGTGAAGTAGCCGGAGACGACCTCCGCCGACGGGCGTGCGGGGTCGGCGCCGGTCAGTTCCATGCCGGGAAGGGAGTGCATGCCGTGGACCTTGCCGTAGGTGAGCGAGGGCCAGCGGAACTGCCAGGCGCCGCCCGGGCGGGGCGCGTGGTCGAGGACGACGAAGTCCCGTTCCGGCTGGAAGCCCACGCGGCGCAGGTGATAGGCGGCGGAGAGGCCGGCCTGGCCGGCGCCGATGACCACGACGTCGACCGCCCGCGGTCCGGTGGCGTGGGCGTCGTCTCGTACCCCGATATCGTTCACGTTTCTACTAACTCCATCGGGGTGCGAGATCTTCCCGCCGTCCTAGCCCGGTACGGACCCGGTTCGGACCCGGTACGAGCCCGTACGAGTCACGCCCAGGGCGGAGTCGGCTCAGCGCCCGCCCGCGAGACCGCCAGCGGCGCACCGGACCGGTGCGCGACCGGCTCCACGAGCCCGCGCGCGGTCAGCTCCGGAATGACTCCCTCCCCGAACCAGTACGCCTCCTCCAGATGCGGATACCCGGAGAGCACGAAGTGCTCGATGCCCAGCGCGTGGTACTCCGCGATCCGGTCGGCGACCTCGGCATGGCTGCCGACGAGCGCCGTCCCCGCCCCGCCGCGCACCAGTCCGACCCCGGCCCACAGATTCGGCGAGGTCTCCAGGCTGCTCCGCTCGCCACCGTGCAGCGCGAGCATCCGCTGCTGCCCGACCGACTCGCTGCGCCCGAGTGCGGCCTGTGCGGCGGAGATCGCCTCGGGGGAGAGGTCGTCGAGCAGCCGGTCCGCGGTGGCCCACGCGTCCCGCGCCGAATCGCGCGAGATGGTGTGCAGCCGGATCCCGAACCGCACCGTGCGTCCCTCGCGCTCGGCCAGTTCGCGAATCCAGTCGATCTTCTCCTTCACCTGCTCCGGCGGCTCGCCCCACGTCAGATACACGTCGGAGTGCCGCGCCGCGACGGGCCCCGCGGCGGCCGACGACCCACCGAAGAAGACCTCTGGCACCGGGTCGGGCGCGAGCGCCGTGTATCCACCGTCGACCCGGTAGTGCTCCCCGGTGAAGTCGAACGGAGCCTGCGAGCTGCCGCCCCACACGCCACGCACCACCGAAAGGAACTCGTCGGTGCGGGCATAGCGCTGATCGTGATCGAGATGGTCACCGAAGCGCCGCTGCTCGGCCGAGTCGCCGCCGGTGACGACGTTGAGCAAGAGCCGTCCGTTCGTGAGGCGTTGATACGTCGACGCCATCTGCGCGGCGAGCGTCGGCGAGATCACGCCCGGCCGGAAGGCCACGAGGAACTTCAGCCGCTCGGTGTGCTGCGCGAGCGCGACCGTCGTGAGCCACGCGTCCTCGCACCATGTACCGGTGGGAGTGAGGACGGCCTCGAACCCCAACTGCTGTGCCGCCTTGGCGATTTGAACGAGATAGTCGAGGTCGGGCGCGCGCACTCCGGAGATCGGACCACCGGGCGTGCGCTCGAGGTCTCCGCCGCTGAAGGCGTGCCGGTCGACGAGCGTGCGCCCGTCGCCACCGGTCGGCAGGAACCAGTGCAGGTGGACGTTCATGACCTCAGGACTCCTTGCCGTACGTGCGCGGGGCGGTGGTGGACGTCGGCAGCTCGCCGTTGAAGCGCGTGTCGACGTACTTCGAGAAGTCGACCTTGCGCGGAATCAGCTTCAACTGGGTGAAGGTGTCGGCGATTTGCTGCTCGGAGGAGATGACGTTCTTGTCGACGGCGACCGTGACACGTGTGCCGTTCGTGCGCCGCACGGCGTCGTACGCCGCCCCGTACGGCAGCCCGGTGTCCTTGGCCCACACCTTCGCCCACGCCTGCGGGTGCTTGAAGACCCAGTTCTGGGCGCGCCGCAGCCGGTCCAGGTAGTCCTTGATCGCGGCCGACTTCTTCTTGTCGGCGAGGGCGCCGGGGGCGGCGACCTGGAACGCGAGCCCGTTGGTGACACCATCGCCGTCGGTGAGTACACGGCCGAGCTTCCCGCGCAGCGCCTGCGAGGTGTACGGGTCCCAGACGGCCCACGCGTCGACCTTGCCCGCCGTGAACGCGGCCAGCGCGTCGGCCGGTTGCAGGTATTTCAGCTTCACGTCCTTCAGCCCGAGCCCGACCTTCTTGAGCGAGGCGACGAGCTGGTAGTGCGCGGAGGACCCCTGGGCCACGGCGATCGACCTGCCCTTGAGTCCAGCCGGGCTCTTCAGCTTCGAGCCGTTCGGGACGAGGATCGTGTCGCCCTTGGCGGTCCCGTGACTGGCGGACACCACCTTGATCTTCGAGTCGGCACCGGCCGCGAAGACGGGTGGTGTGTTGCCGACGCCGCCGATGTCCACCGCCTTCGCGTTGATGGCCTCGAGGAGGGGCGGTCCCGAGGTGAAGGTGGACCAGCGAATCTTGTAGTCCAGGTCGTCGAGCTCCCCGGCGGCCCGCAGAACGGCCTCCGAACCGCCCTTCTGGTCCCCGACGTTGAGGGTGAGCGAGCCTTTCCCGTCGACGCCGCCGCCGCTGCCACCGCTGCCGGTGGAGGTGCTGGCGGTCGAGGCGCCGGAGCAGGCGGCGAGCAGGAGGACGAGGGGAGTGAGGAGGGCGCCGGCTATGAGGGGGCGTCGCATGCCGAGTCCGTTCAGAGGTGGGGTGGTTGACGTACTACGAGAAGTCGAGGTCTGACGAGAAGGGGGGGGCAGTGGGGCGAGGGCGAGGATCAGTGGGCCGACTCGTCCACGCCCAGCCGCTGCAACAGCTCCGCGCGCAGCTCGGCGAAGCGCGGATCGGTGAGATCGCGGGGTCGCTCCAGGTCGATACGGGCCTCATGTGCGATGACGCCGTCGTCCATGACGAGAACCCGGTCGGCCAGCAGTACGGCCTCCTCGACGTCATGGGTCACCAACAGCACCGCGCAGCCTCGCTGTTGCCACAACTCGCCGACGAGACGCTGGGCCTTGATCCGTGTCAGCGCGTCGAGCGCGCCGAACGGCTCGTCGAGCAGCAGCAGGTCGGGCTCGCGCACGAGGGCGCGGGCGAGCGAGGCGCGCTGGGCCTCGCCGCCGGAGAGCGTCTTCGGCCAGGCGTCCGTACGGTGCCCGAGCCCCACCTCCTCCAACGCCCGCTCGGCGACGTCGCGTTCGGGCTTGCCCGGCAGGCCGAGCAGTACGTTGCGCCATACCCGCTTCCACGGCATGAGCCGCGGCGCCTGGAACGCGACGGCCTTGCGCCGTGGCACGAGCACGGTGCCGTCGATGTCACGGTCGAGCCCGGCGAGGATGCGCAGCAGCGTGGACTTGCCGCACCCGCTGCGCCCGAGCAGGGCAACGAACTCCCCTGGCTGAATGTCGAGTTGCAGGTCGTCGATGACGGCACGGCCGTCGAAGCACCGGGTGAGCCCTTCGACGTGCACGGCGCGGCCGGTACCGACGGCGGTCTCGGGGGAGCGGGTCACCGGCCGGTGAACGTCGGTCGCCATTGCAGCAGCAGCCTTTCGAGAGAACGGACGACGAAGTCGGCGAGCAGGCCGAGGAACGCGTAGACGATCAGGCAGACGACGATGACGTCGGTGCGCAGGAAGTCCCGGGCCTGCACCATGAGGAACCCGATGCCGGCATCGGCGTTGATCTGCTCGGCGAAGACGAGCGCGAGCCACGCGATGCCGAGCGAGTACCGCAGCCCGGTCATGGCTCCGGGCAGCGCACCCGGCAGCACCACATGACGTACGAGACCCCACCGGCTGAGCCCCAACGACTCGCCTGCCTCGATGAGTTGGGAGTCCACCCCGCGAATCCCGGCGTACACATTCAGGTACAGCGGAAAGGACACACCAAGGGTGATGATGGCGACCTTCGGTGCCTCACCGATCCCGAACCAGATGATGAACAGCGGGATCAGTCCGACGAACGGCACGGTCCGCAGCATCTGCACGCTCGCGTCGACGAGGTCCTCGCCGATCCGGAAGAGGCCGGACAGCAGCGCGAGCCCGGTCCCGACGGCAACACCGCACAACAGCCCGACGGCGACGCGCTGCAGCGAGACACCCATGGCGGCGGGCAGCGACCCGTCGGAGACGAGGTCCGCACCGACCCGCGCGATGGTGCCCGGCGACGCCAGCACCTCAGGCGTCAACACCTCTACGGATGTGAGGACTTGCCACAGTACGAGGAACAGCAGGGGCCCACTGGTGCGGCGCAGCCAGCGGGGCACGCGGGTGCGCCGCGCGGAGGAGGGGACGAGGGGAACGAGTTCGGGCGCGGACGCTGTGGAACCGGTCGAGTCGGGGCCGGTGGACGCGCCCTGTTTTCCGGCAGACGAACTTTCGGCAGGCGAAACGGGCGGAGCATGACTGATGCTCATGGCACTCCATGGCAGGCGAGGGCACGCCTCGGCGTCAGGGGGCGCGCGTCAGCGGCGCGCCGTCACGGACGAACACCGGAGCGGCAGCGAAAAGAAAGGTGAGGAAAAGCAGGGGGGAAGGCGTCAGCAGCCGAAACGACACGCGGCAGAGGCCACCCGCAGCAGGTCGATGTGACCGCGCGTGGTGAGCATGGCTGAACGCAACATGCGGCAGAACGTATCCACTTGTCGACCTACGGTCAACATCGTCTCAGCGCGTGGACCGCACTCGCGGTATCCGGTGCGTCCCACCACAGGCCGACGCGCCCCGAGCGAGGGACAATGTCCCCATGTCAGACGTTTTCACGACCCGAGTACTGGACATCACGACCGGCTCCGCCGAGCGCGTCGTCGACCTCACCCGCGACTGCGAGTCCTTCCTGCGTGAGGTCGCCCCCGGCCGCGACGGCCTCCTCAACCTCTTCGTCCCGCACGCCACGGCCGGCATCGCCGTCATCGAGACGGGCGCGGGCAGCGACGACGACCTCCTCGCCGCCCTCCACACCCTCCTCCCCGCGGACGACCGCTGGCAGCACAGCCACGGCTCCCCGGGCCACGGCCGCGACCACGTCCTCCCGGCCCTCGTGCCGCCGCATGCGACGTTGCCGGTGGTGGACGGCGGGTTGGAGCTGGGGACGTGGCAGTCGGTGTGTCTGGTGGACACCAACATCTCTAATACCAATCGTCACGTTCGGTTGACTTTCATGGGGTGACCTGGGGCGGAGCAAGATCGTCCTTGGTGTGGCCGTCGATTCTCCTTACGCTGCGCGCGACGAGGAGAGGCGATGCACGACACGAACCTGGACGCGGTCGAACGGCCCTATGACGGATGCGGCAAGTGCCTGCTGGGCGTCCGTCGGCTGTCTCGTATGAAGGCGGCGACCTCGTCCCCGGAGCGGCAACGTGAGGACATCCTCACTGCTGCCGCCTCTGTCGGAGCTCACATCATCGGCTGGGCCGACGATTGGGAGGTCTCCGGAGCGACTGACCCGGTGACCCGACCGAAGCTCGGACCGTGGCTGCGCGACGAGCGGGGACCGTATGACGGTCTCGTCGCCGCTGCCGTCGACCGGCTCGGTCGTAACGTAGTCGACTGCTTGAACACCGGCTACAAGATGCGTGACGAGAACAAATTGCTCGTCACATACGGGCATGAGGGTCCATGGGAGTTGGACGACCCTGCGGACGAGAACCGCTTCACGATCGAGGCGTGGGGTGCTCAGATGGAACTGCGGTCCATTCAGCGCCGTAACAGGAGCGCCACGGTCAAGATGCGCGCTGCGGGTCGGCCGAAGGGTAAGCCGTCCTACGGGTTCCAACACGTCCGCCTCGTCATGGGCGGAAAGGTCGATCACGTGGAATGGCACCCGCACGCCTCCAAGGTGATACGCGAAGTCGCACGTCGAGTGCTCGCAGACCCGGTCAACGTCACTGCAAGCAGCGAAGCCGCGCGACTGAACCGGGCCAAGGTGCCGTGCCCCGCGGATCATCTGGCGGTGATGTACGGGCGTCCGTCGCGAGGTGGTCCGTGGTATCCGACGAGCCTGCGCGCCATTCTGCTGTCGGAGGCGGCGCTGGGGTACCTCATGCACAAGGGCAGGCCAGTGATCGGCAAGGACGGGAATCCGCTCCGCGTGAGCGACGGCTTGTGGGACCGAGCCACGCATGAAGCGCTCAAGTCGGCTCTCCTGGCTCGCAAGATGCCCACGCGCCGCACGAATCAGCCGTATCTCCTTACGGGAGTTGCGCTGTGCGGTAACTGTCACAACAGGCTGTACACGCAGACGTCCGTGAATGAACCGCCCCGCTACGTCTGCACGGCCAGGAACAAGGGCTGGCCGTCCGCCGACAACTGCCGACCCGCGCCGCTCATCCAGGCACGGCGCTTGGACGCTTGGGTCGCGGCCTGGTTCCTGGAGAAGTACGGAGCCGGCGAGATCTTCGAGACGGTGTACGACTCAGGTAACGGCGTAGCCGAGCGAATAGCCGAACTGCAGGCGAACCGCTCTCGCTTGCGCACCGATCGCGAGGCCGGCTTGTACGACGCTGAGGATGATGCCCGGTGGTTCCGGGAACGCTATGCCGACCTTGGACGTGAACTCGTGGCTCTGCAAGGCCAACCGTCCCGCCCGCCCGGCATTGTGCAGCGGCCGACGGGGGAGACGGTCGCCGACCGATGGGAAAAGGCTCTGGATGTCCAGGCGCGCAAGGAGATGCTGCTCGACTTCAACATCCGGGTGACGCTGTTCCCCGCTTCAGGTCCGGTCCGGTGGGTTCCCGGCATCGTGCATGGGCCGGAGCCCGACCCTGTCGGTCACCCCTACGCGACCGGCTCGTCAGTGGCGGCGTAACGCGGCGGCCGGGGATGCATCGCACGTCGCAGTACCAGATCTCCCCGGCTTCGCCAAAGCCAATCTGCCACGGAACCTGTCCCCCTAGAACCGAGAACAGGGAGGACACCGATGACTGCGATGCTGAATGCTGAAGCAGCAGGGACGTTTTGGGCGCCGGGCGATGAGCCAGGCCGCAACGGCCCGCGGGCGCGAAGCTGGCTGCTGACTACTGCAGACCACAGGGTCGCTGAAGCCTTGGCGGCCTTCCACACCCATGCAAGCTGGCGGGTCCGCACTCCTGGTGCGCATGAGGTCGATTTGAACTGCAGCCGTCTGGAAGTGCTTCTGCACGGAGACGCGCCGTTGAAGCGTCGCTTCGTCCAGCGGGTCGGTGAGGACCCCGTGCACACCTGTGACGGCCGGAAACGCCTCGCTCCGATGGACGGCGCAGGTGAATTGTGCGGCTGCCCCACGACCCTCGGCGCCAGGATGGCTGCTGCGCGCGCGGCTACGGGGCCTCGTCCCGAGAGCCGCGTCGTGTTCAAGCTCGCGGCAGCTCCGGAGCTGGCGATCTTTGAGTTCGTGTCTACGTCCTGGGAGTTCAGCGAGATGCTGGAGGCGTCGGGTATGCGTGACGCCGATGTTGCGATCGGCAGGGTTCTCTCGTTGCGCCAGCGCCAGCTGAGGACGCGATCCGGAACAGAGGTGAGCTTCGTCTTTCCGACCCTCACGATCGCAGCTCCGTCCGAAGGGAGTGAATGCAATCTCGAACTTGCCGCCTGAGAGCGAGATGTGAGACCGCTGACCGAGTTCCACCACATATTCAGGTTCTGACGGTTCTCCCCAGGTCAGGGGCGTGACAGTCCCTCGGCAGTCACCCAAGGTCAACGGCGGAGACGCCTAGGAGTCAGCACCACATGGCACAGCGCACGCTCGTCCGCGGCACGGGCACATCACCACGGAAGGCGGGTTCGCCCGCCCCGGCAACTACCACCCCATCGCCTGCGCAGACCACCTGGATAGGGTCGTGGTAACCGAGTTGGAGAGGTAGCCGCATGGACCACGAGATCGTGATCGCGCAGACGACCAGTGACGACGAGGAGCAGGCGAAGGCCCTCGCCAGAGGTGCTGTTGAGAGCAAGCTGGCAGCGGGCGTTCACATCGATGCGCCCATCACTGCCTTCTATTGGTGGCAGGGGAAGGTCGAAGCGGCTCAGGAGTGGCGGATCTCCTACATGACGTCGTCGGATCGCCTCCCCGCACTAGAGACGTGGCTTCACGAGAGGCACCCGTACGACGTCCCCCAGTGGGTCACGCTGCCCGTGACGGGAGGCTCGGAGGCGTACCTGTCCTGGGTCGTCGACGAGACGCGCCAGCGGTAAGGGCGCGTGTCAGGGCCTTGCTTTTGCCGAGCCCGCAGGCTGGGACGGTTCACGACGCCGCGAACGTCAGCAGGTGGCCGGCCAGATCGTGCTCCGTGTCAGGAAGCCCGGTAGCGATCGCCCGCGCCCGCTGACGGCCCATGGTGTTGGGCTTCGATTCCGCTGCCGCTGCGAACTGTTGCGCGACGTAGGCCCCGCGGTCCACGTCGCCGCCGCGCAGAAGTGCCGACGCCAGGTCCCCGAGGACGACCACTCCGGACTCGGGTAGTTCCCCGCCGAGGCGCTCGACTGCGGAGTCGGCGGTGGCCGTCAGCTCCTGCCGCTTGAGTTCGCCGTAGACAGAGAGCGACAAGGAGTCCATTCGGTACGGCGTCACGAAGCGGACCCACGCCTGCTCAGTCGTATGGTCGGCGAAGTCATAAGCGAACTTCGCCTGTTCCAGCGCTCGGAGAGCGCCGACGTCATCGCCTGACTGAGCGGCTTCCTCCGCGTACCGGCCCAGGGCCCACGCTGCGGCGGTTGCGTTGCCACGCCCGCGCACGTCCTGAGCTGCCTGCGACAGCATCTCCAGCGCCTTCTCAGGGCTGGGGGCGCCGTAGCTTGCGTAGCCCAGTGCCAGGGCACGCAGAGGCGGGTGTCCGGCCTTTTTCGCGCACTGCGAGGTCACTCCGTAATAGGAGGCGGCCTTGTCGTGCTCACCGAGATCCCAGGCAACCCATCCGGCAAGAGCTGCGGTCTCTCCTGCCGCGATGGTCAGCGCTCGCTCATGGGTTCCAGCGCGGGGGAGTGCGGCGGTGATCGCGTCCAAGTGCGCCTCGACCCGAGTCTGCAGGCTGAGTGCGCTCTCGCTCAACTCGTCCACGTGCAACCGGGCAGCGTGATCGATGAGTACGCCTGCCGACTCAGGGTCGATCTTGGAGCCCTTGTTGAGTGCATAGGCCAGCCGACCCCAGGGCTCAGCAGCCGCAGCAGCACCGACAATGGTGCCTCCGAGGAACGTTCGGCGCTTCACGTCTTCCAACTCCTCCGCTTCGGCCTGGTGCTTCTCTCGCCTCCTGGCACGGGCGGCTTTTGCCTCGCGCAGCAGTGGCTCCAGCGGGACGCCGCAGGCCAAAGCGATGTTCCCCAGGGTGTGGTCCGTTGGGACGTTGGCACCCTTCTCGTACCGGTTGACCTCTCGGCGGGTCATCGTTGCCCGGCCGGAAGCGGCGTTGATCGCATCGGCCTGCTCGTCCTGCGTCCGATTGGCGTTACGCCGCAGGTGAAGGAGTAGTTCGCCAAATGGATCCACTGCCATGAGTCTGACCTCTATCGGTGGGGGATCTCCAATCCTCTCCTCAACTCCCCCTTGTTTTTCCCCCCTTGACAAAGATTTCCCCCCTCCTGCTTCCCCTGTTCCGGATGACGAAGCCACGGTGCGATGGGCGCATGACCACGCACTCGACAGCAACGCCACCCCGCCCCGGGGGTGATAGCAGTGGTGCCCGGGTCTTCGGCGCCGCACCCACTGGGTGTCCGCTGACGTCTCGCGTCTTCGAGATGGCCATGGAACCAGTGGGCGTTTACGTCCCCCGGGCGCGACGAACCACCGCCGCCGTGCTGAGGCAGTGGTCGTTACCGGACGCTCTGGTGGAAGACGCTCGGCTCGTCGTCTCGGAGTTGGTGTCCAACGCGATCACCCACGGCTCTGGTGATGTCCGACTGCGACTAAGGCACGACAACCACGAGCTCCGGATTCTGGTCACCGACGACAGCACCGCGCCGGCCAGGCGACGACGTGCGGGGGCCGAAGATCTCAATGGTCGGGGGCTGCACCTGGTCGCCTGTTTGTCGCTTCGGTGGGGCGTCGCGGACGGCGGCCGAACAACCTACGCGGTCATCCCCGCGCTCAGGGAGGCACCCCCATGTCGCCGCACGGCGCAGCCAAGCTCGGACCCGACGTGTTGAGCCCCGTTGTCCTCGGCCGAGGTCGGGAGAAGCCGGTCGGCGGGACGCCGGTTGCCAGCACGGACCGTCCGAGGTGGCCCTGTACCCCATTCCCCGCGAAGCTCCAGTCTCGGGCTGGCCAACTCCGAGCACTCCGACGGCACTTCTTCGGGCGGGTCGCCGACGCGCGGGCTCTCGGGAAGGGCGATCAGCCGCTGCGCGTGCTGGCGTACAGCTTGGTTCCCAGTCCGGAGGCGCGACCCGATGAGGACTGGGGCACGCTACAGGCTGAGGCCGAGCAGCACGGTTACGTGATCGGCGCTCGGCTACACGACGTGGCTGTCCCCGTGACCACGACGTATCTCCCCGCTTCTCATGCGAGCCGGGGCATCTACACGCCCCCGTGGCAGCGCCCGGGTTGGCGGGAAGCCGTGCGGCAGCTCCGGGACGGCTTGGCGGAGGGCGTGATCGTCCTCGACCGGCACAACATCAGCTCCGATGACGACGAGTACCACTTCGTGATCATGCACCTGGGCGAGCACTGCCAGGCGTTTCTCCACCTCGTGATCTCCGAGGAGCCCACCGCGCCGACTTGAAGGCGTCCACTGCGCTGGATGGACAGGAAGGGCTGGGGCTGGAGGCAGATCAGCGCCCAGGTCCTGCTCATCACCACAGTGAGCGCCGCGCTCGCCATCACCTTCAAATACACCTGATCGGGGGCTGACCATGTCTGTTGAGAGAGGCACTGATGGGGCGCCGCGCCTCCTGCCGCACCGCGAGCAGGGCGAAGCGCTCCTCGCCATCCGGGAGGCCGCCCCGAAGGCGCCCAGCGAAGTGGGAATCGACCTCTTCGCCGTGCCCGCCGGCGAGGTGCAGGGGAGTGGGTTCGACCTCTCTCGCTTCCACCGGCTTTCTCACCTGCCGACCATGCCGAACGGAGCGGTCGGGTCTTCGACCGACGGACCGCCGGACGCAGCCTGACATCTCTCAAGCGAACGCGACGGCGAACGCTCCTGCCCCGAAGCCGTCGCTCCTGACCCTCGCCGGTCGCCTTGCACCACCCTGTCCGGCCCCTGACGAGAGGAAGATCATGACCGTTTCCGCTCACGAATCGCCACCCGCTCCGGCCGCGCCGAGCGGCCACACGTCGCGCGCTCTTCTCCTCGACCTCGACGGCGTGCTGCTCGACACGCGTCCGGTGATGCGGAAGGCGTGGCGGAAGGTCCAAGAGACCCATGGCGTCGCGCTCCCGTTCCACGACTATGAGCGCCATCTGGGCCGCGAGTTCGGCGACATCATGCGGCGACTCGGCGTGACCGACGCCGAGGCAGTCCGCCGGACGTACGAATCGGAGTCCATGGCCACCGCGCACCTCGCGCAGGAATTCACCGGCATCGTCGAGATGCTCCACGCCTTCGTGGCCGCCGACTGGCGGCTGGGTGTGGTGACGTCCAAGCACGTCGACCGTGCGGCTCCCCTCCTCGCGCGCCTCGGGTGTCCCTTCGCGACCATCCGCACGCCTGCGGGGGCAGGCCGGACGAAGCCAGCCCCGGATCCGCTCCTCCTGGCCTTGGTCGATCTGGGAGTTGATCCCGCCGCTGCCGTCTACGTGGGGGACATGGCGGTCGACCAGGAGTCCGCCGCGCGCGCCGGGGTCGCCTACATACACGCTGGATGGGGTTACGGGAAGCCGACGGCTCCCGCCCCCGAGACGGCCGCTTCGCCCATGGAACTGCTGCACCATCTCCTCCCCGCCAAGCAGCTCGTCGAGGGGAGAAGGGTGTGAGTCCCCGAACGACTGGTGGCCTGGGCCTGGTCCGTTCCTCCTTAGCCGGCAAGCCGGCATGGGCTCTCGTCGAAAGCGGGGTCCTGGCGCACGCGCGAACTGACCACGTCCACACCGCAGAACTGGAAAAGAAGGCCGTCGACAAGCAGGTACTGCGCGCCGGCGTTGAAGGCGCCATGGCTGCCCTCGACCGCTACGGCGCATCGCTGGCCTCCACCCCGGGCGGAGCCGGCTGGCTCCACGTCCAGCACGTTCCTGTGCGGCGCTTCGTTGCCGAGATCGTGCGCAAGCTCTTGGCCTTGAACGCCTGGGCACCGTTCGCCTCGGCTCCAGGACCCCTGTCCTTGGCCCCGTACGAGGGACTCGTGGGGCTGCGTTCGAGCAGTTCGCGTGAGTACCTGGCCTACACCGTGACCTGGTCCGGCGTCGCTTACCTTCTCGGGGCTGCGGCACCGTACAATCCGACCCGCTCCGCGCAGCTCCGCAATCGCGCCCGGACAAGGACGGCGAACGCGGAGCCGAGTCCGCTCCCCTTGAATCTGAGGCGACAGGACGTTCTGGCGCTGTCGTGGACCTCCCGCCACGCTGCCACGCTGATCCCGGTTCTCATCGAACTGGCGCGCGATGGACACAAGGGTCTCCTGCTCGATCTCGCCACCGATGCCGCGGAGCGGTGCAGTGCGGGATCGGTCACGGGCATTGAGCTGCGCTCGGCTCCGAGCGACCTCTTCACCCTCTCCGGCACCGCCGAGGGTCTCCACCGGCCCGATGACGAGCACGCCGTCCACATCGGGGGCCATAACGTTCAACTGGCGAGGCTCGTACGGCTCTTGTCCGTGTTGCTCGAAACCAGCGGGGGCTGCACCCAGCCGTCGTGGCGGACCGTGGTGAGGGCGGAGAGTTGGCTCGACGACATGCTGTCGACAACCCGGCCGCACACCGTCCTCCTGAGCAACGACACCAGCCCCCTCGGCGTGCTGGCCGCGCACGCCGCCGAGCGACACGGCGCGAACTCGGTACACGTCCAGCACGGGGCGTGGACAGCGGAATCTGCTGCCTGGCCGGCCCTGCACAGCCGCGACATCATCGTCATGGGCGACCGGGACCTCGCTCTGGGCCGAGCGTGGGCGCGCCACCCCGACGCCGAGGTACACGTACTGGGACAGCCCCGTTTCGACGTACTCGCCAGCCTGGGCCGCCTGGCACAGCGGCGGTACCTGGAGAAGCTGCTGGCTCGGGAGGAGCGCCGCGCGCCTGCCCGAATCGCAGTGTGGGCCTGCCAGTCCTTCAGCCCCGGTCATCTCAAGTCCCATGCGGACCTCCTCCTGGACGGGCTCGCCAAGGCGGACGGCGACTGGGGTCTCGTCATCGCTCCACACCCGGCGCAGGGAGCCGACGCCTTCGCCGCTCTGGTGAAGCGGGACGGCGGGCCGCCCGTTGCTGTGGTCGACCCCCGGATCGGAGCACGAGGTTGCCTCGCAGGCGCTGACGCCCTGGCGAGTGCGTACTCGACGTGCGGCATCGAAGCCGTGCTGCTCGGCGTCCCGGTCCTCGAGATCGGTCCACCGGGCGAACGCACGCTAGACCTGGCCGGTCACGGACTCGCGATCCGGTGCGACGGCACAGGTGATGTCGCCGAAGCGCTCTCCGGCCTACGCGAGGCACGTACGCCGATCCCGCAGGGGACCCTGGACGCGGTGTGCCGGTGGCGCGGGGACAGCGCCGCTCGGGTCGCACGACTCATCACCGATCGCGCCGCATCCGCCCCAAGGGTCGGCGACTCCACCCACCAAGACGCGGGCGCCTCTGCATGGCCCCAGGACGAAGGAGTATCCGTCCGATGACACACCTCACCGCCGACAGCATCGCCGAGCTGTTCTCCGGCGCCGTCACGTTGGCCAAAGCCGGCGAGAAGGTCAGCCCCCGGGGCATGTCCACCCGCGAAGTCCGCGACGTGCACTTGCTGCTCACTCAGCCGCGTGCCCGCCTGCTCTACGCCCCGCCGGCCCGCATCGTGAATCCGGCCTTCGCCGTCGCCGAGACGGTCTGGCACCTGTCCGGATCCGACGCCCCGTGGATCTTCGACTACAACAACCGGCTGCGGCAGTTCGCCGACGATGGTGTCCTCCTGGGGGCGTACGGACCCAGAATGCGGAACTGGGCCGGTAAGGTCGATCAGCTGGCCCGCGTCGTGGAGATCCTCCAGGCCGACCCCGACTCCCGGCGAGCCCTGATCCAGCTTTACGACCCGGCCCAAGATGCCGCTGGGCACAAGGACGTGCCCTGCACCCTCGGGTTCCGGTTCCATCTGCGCGCCGGCCGTCTGCACATGGCGACCACGATGCGCGGCCAGGATGTATGGATCGGCATGCCGTACGACGTGTTCTTCTACACCGTGCTGCACGAGCTGGTCGCCGGGTGGCTCGATGCGGAGCCCGGTGAATTCCACCTGCACATCGGCTCGCTGCACCTCTACGACGAACACGTCGAGCAGGCCGACGCGCTGACCTCGCTCTCGGCGAGTCCGATCATGCCCGACCTGCGAACGCCCTGGACGGGCTTCGCCGGACTGCTCGACCAGGTCGAGGCCCGCGACGTGACCGGCCACCCCGGCTGGGACGCGATGGCCGAGACGCTGCGCAGCTACCGGCTGTGGAAGGACGGCAAGCACGAAGAGGCATGGCTGGCGGCCGACACGATCGACGGCCCCCTCGGCCAGGCGCTCACCACCTGGTACGGAGAACTGAAGTGCCGCTCGGCCAAGCGCGCCGCGATGGCAGGGGCGAGGTGACCGCCGCCATGAAGCGCACACCTTCCGTCGTCCTCGGCCTGTGCTCATACACCCACGACTCGTCGGCCGCCCTACTCGTGGACGGTGAACTCGTCGGCTTCGTCGAGGAAGAGCGTCTCTCCGAGCAGAAGCACACCAAGCTCTACCCGGCCCGCGCCGTGAGATGGCTTCTCGACCAGGCCAAGCTGAGCGCCGCCGACGTGGACGCCCTCGCCTACAACTTCCAGCCCGCCCGCTACCTCGCGGAGTCGGCCGCCGCCCTGCGCATGGCGCTTTCACCGATGACGCGCGACCGGAGCCTGGCCCGCGCCCATGGGTTCGCCAAGGTCGCCCTGCGTACCCAGCGGCGGCTGCGTGTGCTCGGCAGTCAGTTCCCCTCGGCTCGCGTCACACCGGTTCTGCACCACCGCGCCCACCAGCTCACGGCCTTCGCTGCCTCCGGCTGGGAGGAAGCCGCCGTGCTCGTGGTCGACAGTCTCGGCGAGCGGCAGACCACCACCATGGCTCAGGGCCACGGAGTTCAGCACCCCCGCGTGCGGACCTTGGAAGCGATCAACGACCCGGCCTCCCTCGGGTACGTGTACGGCGCTGTCACCGAGCACCTGGGCTGGAGGCGGGGCGACGAGGAAGGCACCGTCATGGCGCTGGCCGCCCTCGGTGACCCCGCCCGCTTCCGCCACCTGTTCACCGGGGCTGTCCGCACGACGGCCACGGGTTTCCGCATCGACCCCGGCTACTTCCCGAGGCGCACCCTCACGTCGGGATACCCGAGAACATCCCGCCGGTTCGTCGCCGAGACCTGCCCCGAGCGGCACCCGAGCGAACCGCTCACCGATGTCCACCGAGACCTGGCAGCTGCGCTTCAGGAGCGGACCGAGCAGGTGATGGTCCACCTCGCCCGCCGCGCCCGGGTGCTCACCGGCTCGCGCCGTCTGTGTCTGGGAGGCGGTGTCGCCACGAACTGCGTGAGCATCGGGAAGATCATCGAGGCCGGCGTCTTCGACGAGGTGTTCGTCCCGCCGGCACCGGGGGACGCCGGAACCGCGATCGGGGCAGCCCTCGCCGTGCACGTCGATCGGCGCAGCCCTCGCCCGGTCGGTGGCATCGCCCGCAGCTGCTACCTCGGCCCTTCCTACGAGGACCATCCCCTCGACTTGACCCCCTGGCCCGGCCTCCGGCAGAAGACCCTGGGCATCGAGACCGCGGGGTTCCTCGCCGATCAGCTGGCACACGGCACGATGGCCGGACTGTTCCAGGGAGCCGTCGAAGCCGGGCCGCGCGCCCTCGGCAACCGCTCGATCCTCGCCTCCCCGCTGGAGCCTGGCGTCGTGGAGAGGCTCAACGCCACTGTTAAGTTCCGCGAACCGTTCCGGCCTTTCGCCCCCATGGTCCCGGCCGAGCGCGCCGCCGAGTTCTTCACTCTTGGCCAGGCAGCGCCATACATGTCCATGGCCTCCGGAGTGACAGACCTGACGCGCGAGCGCGTGCCGGCCATCGTGCACGCCAACGGCACCTCCCGCCTGCAGACCGTCACCCGGTCGCAGAACCCGTTCATGCACGCGGTGCTGACAGCCTTCGGCCGCCGGACCGGCGTGCCTGTGCTGATCAACACCTCCCTCAACGTCAAGGGCAAGCCGATCTGTGGGACACCCGAGATGGCCCTGGACTGCCTGGCCCATTCCGGCCTCGACGCACTGCTCCTCGAAGGGCGGTGGATCACCAAGTGAAGATCGGATACAGCTTCTGGGGCTTCCTCGGCAACGGTGTCACCGACACACCGGACGGAGGCCGTAGTCACCGCCGCCCCTTCATCGACACCCTCCTCGCCCGCGGTCACGAGGTCGTCTTCCTGCAGGCCGACCGCGACCGCCTCGAAGCCGGCGACGACCTCGGTGACACGTACACCTTCGACAACGGCCTCCCCGGCATCGACGCCCTGTTCCTGGAGTGGCGCTGGGCGATCCCCGGCCGCAACACCACCATGTGCGGAAGCGAGGGACACACCTGCGACCTCCATCGGCAGGCCCAGCTCATCAACCACTACACGGTTCGGCACCAGGTGCCCACCGTGATCTGGGACAAGGACCGCACCCTGCGGGCCGAGAGTGTGTGGCGCCGCACGGCCCACACCCGCGTCTGCGAGGCCGCGCTCGCGCCGACCCCCGGCGCGCACTCGCTGCTCTTCCCCGTCGCCGAGGACATCCTTTCCCAGGCCGATCCCCTCACTCTCGCGGCACGGCCTCGGGATCTGGCGCTCGGATACGTGGGTAACCAGTACGACCGGGACGAGCCCTTCGACCGCTTCTTCGCCCCGGCCGCCGCCCGCGTCGAGCACCTGGTCGCCGGGAAGTGGACGAAGACCGGCCGCTGGCCACACGTCCGCTTCGTGGGCCGGATCCCGTTCGAGGCCGCCGTCGGCGTCTATGGCCGGTCCCTGGCCACGGTGCTCATGCTGCCCGAGCGGTACGCCGTCGTCGGGCAGATGACCCAGCGCATCTTCGAGGCCGTGCTCGCCGGGTGCCTGCCGCTGGTCCCGGCGGACACCCGCTTCGTCGGCCGGTTCGTCCCGAGGCAGCTGGTCGTGCGTTCCGGCAGCGACGTGATCGAACGCCTCTCCTACCTCCGCGAGATCGCCGGCACCGAGCAGCATGCCGCCCTGATCGCCGCGTGTGTGGATCGCCTCAGCCTGTTCGGCCTGAACAAGCAGGTCAATACCGTGGAGTCCGTCCTGCACGGACTCATCGGAACCAACGCGACCGAGCGGGGAGCTGCCTGATGCAGACCGCTCGATCGACCAAGGCGCCCGGATCATCCGGTCGTACCCCGGCGGATGGGCCCGCCGGACACCCGAACCTCTCTACGCTGGAGCACCATGAAGAAGGTCGCCATCGTCGGCTGCGGAGGCAGCGGCAAATCCCACGTGGCCCGCGAGCTGGGCACGATCCTCGACGCCCCGGTGACGCACCTGGACGCCGCGTTCTACGACGACGAGTGGAACGCGTTGCCCATGGACAAGTTCACCGACGTGCAGCGCGAGCTGGTCGCGCAGCCGCGGTGGGTGATCGACGGCAACTACAACTCGACGCTGCAGGTACGGCTCGAAGCTTGCGACACGGTGGTCCTGATGGACGTGTCGACCGTGGCGGCGCTGTACGGGATCTTCTCCCGGCAGATCCGGCATGGTGCCGGGCACAAGGGCAACGGGGTGCACAACCGCATCCACTGGGGCGTGATCAAGTACGTCGCCACGTACCGGCGCAAGATGCGGCCGCGCGTGATGGCGAAGATCGAGGAGTTCGGCTCCCGCGCCGATGTGGTGCTGCTGGCCAACCGGCGCCAGACGCGGCGCTGGTTGAAGAAGGTGGCCGCCGAGCAGTCCTGAACGGCCAGCGCCCCTGGTCAGGGGGTGCGGCATGAACGAGCCCAACCCGTTCCTGGATCCCGCCCGGCAGCGAGAGCTGTACGGCCATGCCTCGCGGCTGGCCGGGCGGACCAGCGCCCTGATGCGTGCCAAGATCGCTGGTCGCCCCGTGCCCGAGACGATCGTCCGCCTGGTGCAGACCCACCACGGGCAGCCGGATCGGGTCCGCGTCGTGCTCGACATCGGCTGCGGTCGCGGCACGAGCAGCCTCGTCATCGCCGAGCAGCTAAGGTCGCAGCGCGTCATCGGCCTGGACGCCGCCCCCTCCCTGCTCGCCCAAGCCCGCGAGCGCGCCAAGGACCTGCCCGACAGCACGGCGGGCTTCGTCGAAGGCGACTTCCACGACCTCCCCCTGTCCGATGCGTCGAGCGACGTCGTCGTCGCAGCCTTCTGTCTCTACCACTCGCCACACCCCGAGGACGTCGTCGCGCAGATCGCCAGGGTCCTCGCCCCCGGAGGTCTGGCTGTGCTCGTCACCAAGGGCCTCGACAGCTACCAGGAGATGGACCAACTGGTGGCCTCCGCCGGCCTCGATCCGCGTGCTGCCCAGCACGAGAGCCTCTACGCCGCAGCCCACAGCGGCAACCTCGCCGCCCTGGCCGCCTCCTCGCTCGACGTGATCGCCGTTCTGGACGAGGAGCACGTCTTCACCTTCGACGGCCACGACCACACGGCTCAGTACCTGGCCACCAACCCCAAGTACGACCTCGCGCCGGGCCTGTACGGCAACCCCGGGGCCCTGGCGGCGACCCTGCACGAGTTCCTTCCCGACCAGCCGCTGACCACCCGGTCCCGCATCACCTTCGTCGTCGCCCAGCCGAAGGAAGGACGAGGGCCAGCATGAGCCTGACCCCGTTCACCAAGCACTACGCGAATCCGGAGAGCGCGGCGGGGGCGGTACGCCACTACCGGTGGATCACTGAGCACGCAAAGCCGCTCCGGCAGCCGGCGCTCCTCACCGTCGGACCGGACACCCTGACGTTCGAACGGATCGAGGGCCGCTCCGTACGCCCCGAGGACCTCCCGCGTGTGGCGGAACTGCTGGGCCACGCTCACGGTGCCGCCTGGGCCAGCGACCTGCGGTCCGCGTCGTTGGACACCCCGCACCACTTCCAGGACGGCACGATGTTCGACGACCACCTCGGCCCCCGGAAGCTCGCCCTACGACGACGCCACGAGCGGGGGTACCTGCCGAACAAGGCGGCCCTGCACGCCATGTTGGGCCTGCTGGAAGCGACCGCTCAAGGACCTTGCGCCTTCTACAAGGACAGCAACCCGCGGAACTTCATCATCACTAGCACGCAGGACATCGTCGCCGTCGACACCGACGACCTGTCTCTCGCCCCGATGGGCTATGACCTCGCCAAGCTCATCGCAACGCTCCACCTGACCTACGGACCGCTCACGGACGGGGCCGTCGCCAACGCCCTGATCGCGTACAACGCGGCTGCCCGACGCCACGGCGCCCGGCTGGGTACGACGGACCGAGGCCGACTCGACGGCTTCCTGGCCCTGCACGCCGTGCTCACCGCCCCGTACGTCGGCCGCAACGGCTACCACTACAGCCTGCCCCTCCGCTTCAGCCACCGAGGAATCTCGTGATCACCACCGAACTCGTCTTCGTCCGGCACGGTCAGGCCCAGTGCAACGCCGATGGCCTCGTCGGGGGCCCGCGCACCTGCACCGGCCTGACCAACCTCGGGTACGCCCAAGCCGAACAGGCCGCACGCCGCCTGGCCACCGAACACCTGAAGAGGCCCTTCGACGTGGTCTACACCGGCCCTCGGATCCGCCTCGTCCAGACCGGCGAGATCATCGCCCAGACGCTCCAGATCCCCGTGCATCACGACGACCGTCTCGACGGCCCGGTCCACGGCGATGCCGACGGCAAACCCTGGGACGCGGTGAAGACGGCCGCCAACGGAGGACCGCACGCACATCCCGACACGCCCTGGGCCGCCGGCTCGGACACCTGGAACGTGTTCCTGAAGCGCGCCAGCAGGAACCTGAGCCAGCTCATCGAGGAGAACTACGGCAAGCGCGTCATCTTCGCGGCCCACGGCGAGACGGTGATCACCGCACACACCTTGCTGCTCGGCATTCCGATCGGCTCGCCGGCCGGATTCACCCACAACCACGCGTCCATCACCCGCTGGCAGCACCACCGCAACCGCCTGGGCCAGACGCGCTGGATGCTCGACCGGCACAACGACACCGAGCACCTCAGTCTCCTCACGCCGGACCCGACCCCGTGATCGCGACCTCGGGGGACCCTCGGGTGCGACTGGCACACCACTGCCTCGGCACCGTCGAGATCGCACCGGACCCCCTGCTCCCGCCCCGGGGCATGCGTCTGGTGGCCGACGGCGGACGTCACTTCATCGCCAAGCAACACGCGCAGCGGGACCGGTACGCCGGGGAACTCCGCGCCTACGAAGCATGGGGCACCCATCTGACCGGCCACGCGCCGAAGCTAGTCGGCCGGGACGACGCCACCCTCACCCTGCTGCTCACCGCGCTCGCAGGAGATCGGGCGGACAGCGCGGCCCCAGACTCAGCCCAGGAGGAACTGGCCCACCGCGAGGCCGGCCATGTGCTCGGCAAGCTCCATCGGGCCACCCCCATGCCCCAGGGCGGTGCTGTCGGCGCAGCGCTTGTTGCGCGCTTCCGGTCCTGGATCGCCCGCGCCGTCCACGCCGACTTGATCGACGCGACCGAGGAGAACCTGCTGGAGCACCACGCGGCGATCCTGGGCACCAGTCAGATGGACAGTGCCGTCTGCCATCTCGACTACCAGCCGCGTAATTGGCTGCTGGGCGACACCTTCGGCATCTGCGACTTCGAGCACATGCGACGCGACGCCCGCGTCCGCGACTTCGCCCGGCTCGAGTTCCGACACTGGCAAGCCGCACCCCACCTCCGCGCCGCCTTCTTCGAAGGTTACGGGCGTCCGCCGAACGACGCCGAACGACGGCTCCTGGAGTCTTTCGGAGCCATCGAGGTGGCCACGGCCCTGGTCAAGGGCCACCAGGAGAACGATCCCGCCCTCAGCGCGCACGGCAGAACCGTCCTGTCCCGGCTGATCTGACCTTCCCTTTCGACGACACCTCTGGAGAACCCCGTGCCGCAGCACGAGCAGCCCGTGACCAGCTCTGCCCCCCGACGGGCAGTGGTGACCGGCTCCGCCGGATTCATCGGCTCCCACGTCGCACACGCCCTCGTTCAGTCCGGGACCACCGTGATCGGCGTAGACCGCCGTGACGCGGCCACCGACCCGACGGCCGTCGCCAACTTGGCTGCTCTGCGAGGGCGCCCGGGATACCACCACGTCACGGCCGACCTCCTCCACTGCGCGATCGACCCTCTCCTGATCGACGCGGACGTGGTGTTCCACCTCGCCGGCATCCCCGGCGTACGGCCCTCCTGGGGACCGAAGTTCAGCGACTACCTCGCGTCCAACGTGCTGGCCACCCACCGTGTTCTCGAAGCCTCCACCCGCATCGGCACCCCCAGACTGGTCGTCGCCTCTTCATCCAGCGTCTACGGTCCGACCGACGGCGGTGCGAGTCTCGAAACCGACCGCCCGAGGCCCGCCTCCCCGTACGCCGTAACCAAGTTGGCCGAGGAGCAGCTCTGCCTTGCCTATGCCGAGCGCCCCGTCGCCCCCAGCGTTGTCGCCCTGCGGTACTTCACTGTCTACGGCCCCCGGCAGCGCGCCGACATGTTCATCCATCGCGCCCTGCACGCCGCCCTGACCGGACAGCCTCTGCGTCTGTACGGAGACGGCCACCAGCGCCGCGACTTCACCTACATCGACGACGTGGTCGCGGCGACGATCGCCGCCGCCGTCGTGCCGAACGCTCACGGCGCAGTCAACGTCGGTGGCGGATCGAACGCATCGCTGCTGGACGTGATCAACATCGCCACCAGCCTCACTGGTCGCGACATCCAGCTCCACCAGGACCATGCGCGCAACGGCGATGTCCTCCTCACCCGCGCCGACCCCGGCCGTGCCGGAGAAGCCCTCGGTTGGCAGCCGCGAGTCGACCTCCACAGCGGGCTGCGCGCTCACTTGCAGGCCCTGGCTGCCCAGGTCCCGGACTACAGCCGGGCCGCGTAGCCCCACGCCTCGGAGCCCGAGAGGAGTGCTCATGGAAACCCACGAGCGAGCCCGGCTGGACGCCTTCTTCCGGCAGATCACCGTGCAGTTTCCCGCCGGCGAGACAATCACGACGGTGGTCATCACGCACCTGCTCCCGGAAAGACCAGCGTTCCTGCGTGCCATGACTGCGCTGTCCACTGTCGGCGCCGTGCTCCCCAAACCCAGGTCGATCCACCAGCCGACCCTCGACACCGTCCGCCGCACCCTGCCGGTACACGAGCTGACCCGGGAGCGGTTCACCGACGAGACGCTGGCCTTGGACTACCTGGAGGAGACGGCCGGCGGCCAGGACGTCGTCCTGGTGGATATCGGCGGGTACTTCGCGGCCAGCCTCGACACCCTCGTAAGCAAGTTCTCCGGCCGCATCCTCGGCGTCGTCGAGGACACCGAGAACGGACACCAGCGGTACGCGACCCTCGATGCCCTGCCGTGCCCGGTTGTGTCCGTCGCCCGCTCGCCGCTCAAGGACTGCGAGGATCACCTCGTCGGCCGGTCCATCGTGTTCTCCACCGATGCCCTCGTCCGCGCCCGCGGGGACATCCTCACTAGCCGCAGCGCCTGCGTCATCGGCTTCGGCAAGATCGGCCGAGCCATCGCCCAGACCCTGCGCGCCCAGGACCTGCGCGTCACTGTGTACGACAGCGATCCCGTCAAGCGGGTACAGGCGCACTCCCTCGGCTTCCGCACCAGCGCATCCACCGTCGAGGCCGTCCACGACGCAGAACTCGTCCTGTGTGCCACCGGCAATCTCGCCCTTCGGCACGAGGATTTCGCCGCCCTGAGGAACGGCGCGTACCTCGGATCGGTGACCTCTTCCGAGGACGAACTCGAACTCCGCAGCCTCCACGACCTCTACGAACGCCAGCCTGTCGGGCCCCAGTTGACGCGATACGAGGTCACTGGCCACTACTTCTACGTTCTCGCCGACGGGGGTGCCGTCAACTTCGTGCATGGCGCCGCCGTCGGCACCTACATCCACCTCGTACAGGCCGAGATACTTGCTGCCACCGCCGCACTCAGCCACGCGCGCTTCCAGCCCGGACTGCACGAGATGCCGGCGGCCGACCGCGACACCATCGCCAGAACCTGGCTCCGTCACTTCGAAAGGTGACCTCGTTGCCTCCCTCCACCGACCACGTCCGCGCCGTCACGGAGGCGTACCTCGCCCGCCACCCAGACGAACGCGACTCCCTGGCCCTGCTGTTCGCCGCGCTCGCCGACGCGGACGCGCCCACCAGCCGAAAGACCTTCCCCGCCCACGTGACCTGCAGCGCCATCCTCATCAACGGTGAAGGTCACGTGCTGCACATCGCACACAAGGCGTCCGGGAAGCTGCTGGCGCCAGGCGGGCACAACGAACCGGCTGACCAGCACCTGCGCGACGCCGCCCTGCGCGAACTGCATGAGGAAGCCGGCATCCCGCCCAGCGCTGTCGTCCCCCTCGCCGGATACGAGGACATCCCCCTCGACATCGACGTGCACGCGATCGATGCGAACCCGTCTAAGGACGAGCCGGCCCACCACCACGTGGACTTCCGCTGGGCCTTCAACCTCGGTGTGGAACACGCGGTGACGCTTCAGGAGGAGGAGGTCGACGGCTACCAATGGCGGCCGTTCGCGACGACCGCCTCACCGACCGTCCGCGCCAAGCTCGCCCAGCTCACCTGAAGTGTCACTCGTACTCGACCACCAGGAGGAAGCCGTGGCCGCCACCACAGCCCAGCCGACCGGCGCCAAACCGCGCCGGCACATCGCCGTCATACCCTGCCGCTGGGGTGCTTCCCGCTTCCCCGGCAAACCACTGGCCCTTCTCGGCGACAAGCCGCTGCTCTGGCATGTTCACCAACGCTGCCTGGAGGCCAAACGCCTCGACGGAGCCATCGTCGCGACGGACGACGAACGCATCGAAGCGGTCTGCCGCGAACTGGGCATCGACTGCATCCGTACCGGGGAGCACGTCACCGGCACCGACCGTGTCGCGGAGGTCGCCGAACGCCTGCCGGCCGAGGGGTACATCAACGTCCAGGGCGACGAGCCGTTCATCTCGCCGACCGCCATCGACGACGTCTCCGAGGCTCTGGAGTGCACGCCGCCGGGCACCTTCGCCGTGAACGCCTATACCGAGTTGGCTGACGTCGGCGCCGTTCTCGACCACAACGTCGTCAAGGTCGTCGTCACAGCCCGCAGCGCGGCCCTGATGTTCTCGCGTCAGCCCATCCCTTATCCCAAAGGCGACCGCCCGAAGTACCTGCGCCAGCTGGGCCTCTACGGCTTTACTGGCCTGGCCCTCCAACGCTTCCGCCAACTCCAGCAGGGGCCCTTGGAGCGCGCCGAGGGAGTGGAGATGCTGCGCTTCATCGAACACGGTCACGCCGTACACATGGTCCCTGTCCTGGACGACGGTGTAGCGGTGGACACCCCGGAGGACCTGGCGCGAGCTGAGCGCTTCCTCGTTCAGCACATCGGACCGGCCCGTACGCGTGGGACCGCTGTGCCGGGATCTGCCTACTCACCCGCCAACGCGGCCCACCCGCCAAGCGCAGCGGAGCTACCGAACGGTTGGCGTTAGACCGCCCGTTCGCGTCCTCGTGCTTTCAACTAGCAGAAAAAGGCGGTGTTTTACCGGAGGCTGGTAAATTCAAGATCAAGAGTGACGGCGACCCCGCCTTTTGATCTTGAATTACGTCCATGTTCAGTCGCGCTTGGGTGACCTTTGCAACACGTCTTTCTAGCGTGATCGCTTATTCCCCCTTGTACTCTTAGATGTAGACAGCACGTGCCGGTCGACAACCGTGCGTGACGAACACCGGCTCCAGGCTGCTCGCGCCTCACGTACGCGTTTGGATATGGGGCTGGCAGCGAGCATGAATGGAGCGACTATGCCGTGGCGTAGGGACCCTTCACGGCGCTCCCTGGTCAGGGAATGTGAGCGGAAGCTCGCGGATCTCCCTATACCAACCCGCTTCAGCGTCGAGGCGCTGGTGCGCAATATAGAAAGCGTGTTGGGACGCCAGATCCAGTTGGCTCCACTGGACGATCCCGACGGGGGTCTGGGTACGGCGTGTGGCCTTCGGATCAGAACTCCCGAAGTCACCATCATCCTGTACCGGCGTCGCTCAAGTCGTAATCAAACAGAACACATCATCCTCCACGAGATCGCGCACGAATGGATGGATCACGGCACCTCTCTTTCGGCTGCCGAGATCGAGCAGTACGTTCCGAAACGCATACGCCAGGACGTTCTGCGGCGATACCCGTCGGCCCTGGTCCAAGCGCGTGTCGATTTCGACAGTCTCGAGGAGAAGCAGGCCGAGCTTTCGGCGTCACTGATCAAGCGCCTGGCGCGTCGTCAGTCGGCTACAGGGGACGATGTAATCAGCCTCTTGGAGTATTCGCTGGCGCACCCAGTCGCCCCTCCACGCCGACGTCGTTAGCCGCGCTTACT
Source organism: Streptomyces sp. NPDC051684 (assembly GCF_044453445.1). NCBI lineage: Bacteria > Bacillati > Actinomycetota > Actinomycetes > Kitasatosporales > Streptomycetaceae > Streptomyces > Streptomyces sp. NPDC051684. The sequence goes on from NZ_JBITCS010000023.1 coordinate 117,059, forward strand.
TTGACCCGCGCGATGACCCCCTAATAGGTAAGTCTGCACTCTGTAGCGCCTGTGAACGGCGACAGGTGTGACTCGCACAGATATCGACTGATCCCGTGTTCGACTTCTTTAAATACTTCACCGCGGCAGTGATGACGCTGATCTCCATCTGGCGATTCCCAGCCGTCAGATATGCCGATGCGCACCGCAGGGCGCTATGGGGTGGCTACGCGGGATTTGCAATCGCTCTATGTCTCTACACGCCCGCAGCCATGGACGCGGTGGACAGAATCCCTGTGGTCGACCTGAGTGCCCTGCTTCGGCATTTTGCCAGCACTGCGGCGATCATGGCGGCCCTGACTTACGTCGCCACCAGCTACGGCAAGACCTCTGAGACGGTCGTGCCAAGGCACGTAGAGGTCTCGCGCTGGATCGCCCGAGCGTCGTACCGAGCCGGAGCGGCTGGTGTAGTTCTGCTCGCCATCCTCTTTTTCACCGTGGTGAAACGAGACCGGCCGAGCGGAGATTTCCTCATCGACCATGCCGGGCAATGGGGAGTCGCGGTCTATATGACCGTCTTCTACTTCTTCCCCCTAGTCACTACTGCAGTTTGTGGCTATCAGTGGACCAGGGCGGCGCGTAGGGCCGAAAGTACGAGCATGCGTATCGGGCTGGGCTTTATGGGTTTCTCGATGTGGATGGGGCTGATTCATACCATAGCCCGAATCGCGACTCTGTGGGCCGCCGTAGTGTTTCCACTTAGTCAATCCACGGTGCGCTTCCTTATCGATGCCACCGCGATATGGATGGACCTTCTTTTCGTTATTGTCGCTGTAGGGGCAAGCATCCCAACAACCCGTGCGGCTGCGACGCGTTGGAAGGAATTTCGAACCCTAAGGCGAATCTATCCACTCTGGTTCGATCTGGTTGAAGCCTTCCCCGGAACCAGTTTGTACCCGCCCGGTCGGCGTCTCACTGAACTCTTTCAAGTCCGCGTCCCTATCGACGTCCGCCTGGATCGGTGGACGCAGGATATTTCTGACGCCTGCGAGAAGCTGCGCTATTATGTTCCGCGCGACCTGATGTTCGCCGCAGAGGATATGGCATCCGGGCACCCTGATCCCGAACCCGCTGCGGAAGCTTATTGGATAAAAGCTGGGCTCCTGGCAGCCAATGCCGAATCTGCCAGTCCGTCCTCGCCTACTCTCCTGAGAGACAAGCCGTTCGTCGACACCGACAGCGAAGCTGCGTGGAATGTGCGAGTTGGTGCCGTCTATTCGCAAATCACTGCGGAACAGGCTCGCGGAGTGCTCGACAACTCCGAGAAGCTGGAATCAGGGCACCGGTGCTAGGGCCAGTGGATGTGTTAACCGTTCTCGCGCCAGCACTCGCGGTGTGCACGTCTTGTCACTCAATGATGCGAACTTGAATGAGTTAGGTGAGATTCAGCACCACCTGCCGCGTGGTCTCGGCTGGTACCGTGGGTAAGGCGGACAGAAAGGTCTTGCCCCGCCCCTTAAACGCACTTCCCGGCCTTCGGTGCTCAGCATCTGCTACCGCTGTGTGCGCCGGGTCCGCGACGCTGTCCGGTCTGGATAGGCGTCCGAAATCTCAGCAATGGAGTTCTCCGCATGTCCAACCGCCGTACCGGCCTCATCCTTGATTTCGGAGGCGTTCTCACCACCCCGCTGCTGCCCGCAGTGCTCGCGTTCGAGCAGCGTGAAGGGCTTCCGCAGGGTGCATGCCTCACCGCCCTGTACAAGGACCCGGAGGGCGTCCGGATCACCAGTGATCTAGAGCGCGGCGTGGTGTCCCAGACTGAATGGAACGACTTCGCCGGCAGGATGCTGAACGTGCCGGCGGACAACCTGATGGGCAGGATCTTCGGTGACCTCCGTCCTGAGCCGCTGCTGATCGACGCTGCCGCTGCGGCCCGCCAGGCCGGTATCAAGGTCGGGATCCTCTCCAACTCGGTGGGCTTGGCTCCGTGGGACCTGTACGACGGCTACGAGCTGGGGACGCTGTACGACGTCGTCGTGATCAGCGAGCACCACCTGATGCGCAAGCCGGACCCTCAGCTCTTCGAGGCCACGCTCAAGCTCATGGGTCTGCCGGCCGAGGAGTGCATCTTCGTCGATGACACCGAGGCGTACGTTCAGGCAGCGGAGCAGCTCGGCCTCGCGGGAGTGCACAACCAGGACCCCAAGCAGACGGTCGCGACCCTGTCCGAACTTCTCGGCGTTGACCTGACTGCCTCCTAGATCGGCGGCGATCTGCGTCTGCGCGAAAGGGGCGACGCCTTGACCCATGCAGAGGTCAAGGCGTCGCCCCTTTCGTGTGTCGCCGCGGGTTCCGTAGTGGCACTGCCAGAGCCGAGCGGCCGGTGGTCGCACGAGGTCATCAGACACGCCCGCGGAGCGGTAGAGCCGCATCCGGTCGGCGATAACGCCTGCCGGTGGCGTCACTCCCCGTCTTGAACCTCGGGCAGTTTGTGTCGCAGTTCTCCGACGAGCCTGTTGATGCCGGCCATCATCTCGACGGACAGGCCCTCGCTGTTGCCGCGTGCGGCCAGTCCGAGCACCTGTCCCTGGTGGATCGAGCCGATGAAACGAATCGCCTCCAGGAACTCCCGGACCAAAGGGGTCAGTTCGGCGTCATCCCCGAACAGCCAGGGTGGTACCTCGAAGGCGCGGGCGAGGCCGGCGCGCACATCGTCGGAAGCCTCGGTTACCGTGCCTTCGCGCAGATGCGCGATCACCTCGGCGGTGACGGCTGCCGCTGGCACGTGGTGATTGACGAGTCGTGCGATCTCCGCGTCCGAGAGAGCCTCCTCGCCGGTGAGGCCGTACTGCAGGAGAAAGTTGATCTTTTCTCCGATCGTGTGCGGCGCGGCCTTCTGATCGTCGCGCAGGGATGCGGGGCGAATGCCGAACGAGCGGTCCTGAGCCGAGAGCAACTCGTCCTCAGTGACTCCGTACGCCGTCGCCAGCGGCTGCACATAGTTGTCGTTGAGCCTTCGCCGGCCGGACTCGGCATTGCTTACCGGGACCCGGCTGGCCCCGATGATCTCGGAGGCTTCCGACACGCTGAAACCGGCGTCGCACCGTAGAAGCTGTAGGTCGGGCGGCCCCTCGTGGGGAAACAGTTCGTCGAGCGGCTGACCCAGCGCCGATGCGATCGCCGGCAGCTTCTCGCCCTTGGGGAAGTCCTGCCCCGACTCCCATCGCGCGACAGTGGCGCCGCTGACACCCACCATCTCGCCGAGCTCTCTCTGGTGCATGTCCCTGCGTCGACGGACAGCGCGCACGAGGCTGCCGTCGAACTGACGTGGGGGCACATGAACTCCTGTGAGATGGCGAAGGCGTCGGCGTCTAGGGCAACTGTAAGCCAGGGTTGATGCATATGCGAAACTGACGTACGTTTCCGTATCGCACCTGTTGATCGGGCTCACCTCGACGGGGTCAGCCCTCGGGGGATACCTGTGTCTATTCCTCTGTCATGACTGGCCGCGCGATGCGCGCCGCGATCGATGCCCAGCCGGAGCGGATCGCTCTCGACGCGGCCTGTCCAGCTCCAGTCGAGGTGGTGAGTCGACCGCAATGGATCTTCTGGGCAACGGGATGGACTTGTCCGCGGAGGTCTACGTATGTTCGTCGTCCCCCGCCGGGCAGGGCCCCGAGGGGGGCAACGACCACTGGGAAGGAGACGGGACGGATGACGGCACGCGACCCGTGATCTGGCCCGAAAACTGAAACCGGCGCCGGGGAGCTACCAACTCCGGGGCGCCGGGCTGGCACCCCAAGGGGGCCAATTACACATCACGCGGGCGGCAGGGCTTCTTGCACGAGACCGCCGCACCGCGCTCCTACGAACAACGGAGTATCGCATGCTCGCCACGCCGAGCGGAAGTCCGGCCTGCCCGGACGACGGCCGTCCGCGACGCCTCGCCGCCCAGCTCGCCGACATGATTCCGGGTGCGGCCACGATCCGGGTCAGCCTCATGGACCCGGCGCAGACGTGGCCTCACCTCAACGCCATCGTGAAGGACGAGGCCGGAAGGACCGTGGAGCTGGGCCGCCCCACCGCCAGGATCGCGACCCGCTGGATCCTACGGGCCTGGCCGGAGGCGGACTGGAGGCGCCCGAACACCTTCTGCCTCACCGATGCCACCCTCACTCGCAGCGACCTGGTCGCCGCCGATCGGGGTCGCTGACATGGCCCGGATCCGAACCATCAAGCCGGAGGCGTTCACCTCCGAGTCACTCGCCGAAGTGACCGTGGCTGCCGAGAGGACCTTCTTCGGCCTGCTCACCCAGGCCGACGATCACGGTCGTCACAGGGACAACGCCGCGATCATCGCGGGGCTCCTCTGGCCCCTCCGGGCCGAGCACACCTCGGTGCACGTCGAGGACGACCTCCACCAGCTCGCGAGCGCCGGTCTGGTCTGCCGATACACCGGATGCGACGGCCGCCGCTACCTCCACATCGTGACCTGGTCCGCGCACCAGAAGATCGACAAGGCGAGCCAGTCGCGCCTGCCTTCGTGTCCGCAGCACCAGACCGCCGACCGATGCGCACCCTGCAAGGGCTCCTGCACCAGGCGGGTCGAGAGCTCGTCCATCCCTCCCCGAGGGCTCTCCGAGGCTTCGGGGAGGGCTCCCCGAGCCCTCGATTTGCCTGCCGTGCCCGCATCGAGGACGCCGAACGACCCAGACGGGCCCGCGGTCGACCGGCAGGAGGTTACCGACGGCGCGATCAGCGCACCCGGGCGGGTTGGAGCCAAGAGTGCAGGTCAGAGCACATTCTCTGAGGACTCCCCGAACCTTCCCCGAAGCCTCCCCGAGAGCTCGGCGCCTGGATCTAGGATCTTGGATCCTGGATCTCTTGTCCCTACGGGGCGCACAGCGCCCGCAGCCGGCGTCTCTGCCAAGGACCTGGTCGGGGAGTACGTCGCCGGATGCGACGAGCGTCCCCCGAGCGACGTGATCGGCCACCTCGGACGGATCACCAAGAAGCTCCTGGGTGAGGGCATCGCGCCGGAGCACATCCGAGCCGGGCTGGGGAACTTCGCGGCCAACCCGAAGCACCCGAGCGTGCTGACCAGCATGGTCAACGAGGCGATGAACGCTCGCCCTGGCGGTTTGGCGAGGCCGGGAATCCGGCCTGACGTGCCCGCCCACCAGGCGTGGACCAACCCGGCCAACGCTTCCGCCGCCTACGCCGAGGAGCTGTGATGCACACCCGTCACCGCGAGCCGCAGCTCATCGGGAACGAAGGCGCTCTGGAGCGCATGGCCAGGATCCTGGCCGCCCGCAACATCAACCCGGCCGACGCCGCCGCGCTCCCCGACGACTCCGAGCAGTTTTCCCCGCTGGACGCCCTGCTGGCCGGGATGCCCCCGCGCTACCAGGCGGCTGTCGCCGACCACCCCACCGTCCTGGACTGGGTCCGGGAGGTCACCGAGGCGGCGGTCGCCCCAAGCAGAGGAGCCCGGCGCCAGGTCACCACCGGGCCCAGCCTGCTGATGGCCGGGGTCGTCGGCGCGGGGAAGACGCACCAGGCGTACGGCGCGGTCCGAGCGGTGGTGCAGTGCGGGGTCGGCGTTCGCTGGTGCGCGACCACCGCTGCCGACCTGTACGCGGATCTCCGCCCCCGGCCCGGAGTCGACAGCGAGCGGGAGCTCGCGGCCTTCAGCCGCTGCCCGCTGCTGATCATCGACGACCTCGGCGCGGCTAAGGCGAGCGAGTGGGTCGAGGAAGTGACGTACCGGCTGATCAACCGCCGGTACAACTACGAACTCCCCACGCTGATCACCACCAACCTGGCGATCAGGGACCTCCGCGCCTACCTCGGCGACCGCGTCACCAGCAGGCTCGCGCAGATGACCACTCGGGTCGAGTTCGAGGCCGTCGACCGCAGACGCCGCACCGCCGCCTGACTCACCGCAGGCCACCCCCCCCGCGCCGCCCCGAGTACCTCCCGACCAGCGCACCTCTCCGCCGACGCCCCTGCGCGCGGAGAGCGATCGGAGCACCCCCGCATGACCAGCACGACGAACAGCCCCGCCCGCCACCGTCAGCTCGGCGACCACACCTGGCAGGCCGATGCCGTCTGCCAGAGCTCCGAGTACAACCCGGTGGACCCCGAAGTCTTCTTCCCGGAGCCCGACGAGACCGTCAAGATCGCTACCGCGAAGGCCCTGTGCGGCCAGTGCCCAGTGCGCCGCACCTGCCTGGACGCCGCCCTGGAGAGCGGCACCACCGACGGCATCCGAGGCGGACTGACCGAGGAGGAGCGCCGGCCACTGCACGAGAAGATCGCCCACCGCCTCGACTACAGCCGCGTCAACGACACCATCGACGGACGCGACGTCCATCTCACCAAGGCCGAACGCCGCGCAGTCGTCTACGCCGCCTACCGCCACGGGGTGAGCGTGCAGCGCCTGGCCTGGCTACTGAAGATCACCGAGGAGCACGCCCAGAAGCTCTACCGCGAAACCCGCCGTGCCCTGCGCAACCGAGACCTGGACCAGACAGCGAAGACCCCTGCGCCACCCGGGACCAGCGGCGAGCGCCTGCACCGCGACGACTTCGGGACGGCGGCATGACCACCACGAGCACGGCGAAGCCGGCGCACATATCCGGCTGGGACCGCGCGGTCGTCATCGCCCTCGGGGGCGCGGGATGCGCGCTGTCGTACGACGCCCTCCAGCAGATGGCTGTCGCCATCCACATCCGGGGCTTCCTCACCTACCTCTTCCCTCTGGTGATCGATGGGTTCATCGCCTACGGCATCCGGGCCCTCCTCGTCCTGCGCGACGCGCCCCTGCGTGCCCGGCTCTACGTCTGGGCGCTCTTCGGCACAGCCACCGCCGCCAGCATCTGGGCCAACGCGCTCCACGCGGTTCGGCTCAACGTGGGCGCGGTCGCCGGCACCGGCCTCCGACTCGGTGACGCGGTGGTCGCGGTGCTGTCCACCATCGCCCCGCTCGCCCTGGCCGGAGCGGTCCACCTCTACATCCTCATCGCGCGGGGCTCGGTCAGGGACAGTGACCGGGAGAACCTCGGTCTGACCGGTCACCTCGGTCAGACCGACCGGGGTGATGCCATCGAGGTCACCCGAACTGACCGAGGCGGTCAGCAGCGGCCGATGACCGGTCAGGTCGAGCCCGGTCAGTCGGCCACCGCCCTGACCGACCGGCTGCCGCTGTCCCTGGCCAAGCAGACCACCGCCACCCGGTCACTGACCGGGGACGCGAAGCCAGCGGACAGCAGCCAGGTGGTCACCGGCGACCGCGATCGAGACCACGGGGCTCCTGACCTGCCGGGACAGACGGACAGGGCGCGGACGGTCACTAGCCGCCCCGACGACGCAGCCGAGGTCGACGGTGAACAGGACAGTCCCACGGCGGGCACCACGCGGCCGGTCACCTCGTCGCCTGTCACTGACCGGGCCGCCCGGACACCCGGCGGTCGGCGGCCTGACCCAGACACCGAGGAGCTGCTGGAGATCGCCCGGTCAGCGGTCAGGGCCGAGGACAAGCTGACCCGCAAGGTGGTCGCCCAGGCGATCCGGGGCCAGCAGATCCCGCTGTCCAGCGACACCCTGACCGCGCTCATGGCCCAGCTCCGCGAGCAGCACCGCCAGCCGGTTACCCCCTCCCGGACCTGACCGGACCTCCACGGAGCGGGTGACCGAGCCGGTCACCCCGGCCGGTCGCCCGCTCCGTAGGCCCGCCCGACGTCCCGCCAGCAGAAGCGGAGAACACCTGATGCGCACCCACCCGGCCACGCCCGCCGAAGTCGACTCCTGGCTGACCGTCCTGCATCAGCACGGCCACCTCCACCGCGCCCAGTCCGGCCCCGACACCACCTGGATCGTGCAACGCAAGCAGCACGACCGGCCCTGGACCCTGCACCATCCGGTCCTGGCCATGGACTGGATCGAGGACCTCGTCCGCAACCTCCGACACCAGGACCCGGAAACGAGCCGATGACCCCCGACGACCCGGTGGTCACCACCATCGGACAGCAGCGTGACCCCACGACGGCTCCTGGCGGAGCAAGTTGTCGCATACGACGGTCCTACGGCCCGTCGCACGCACTTGCCCCCGCCCAGGAGGGCGGAGGAAGCCCGGCTGGTCCCCGAGCGAGGGCGCACGAGGACCAGCCGGACAACCCGCACCAGGGGGCGCCGGTCACCGGAGGAGAAGCCGACCGCGAAGACCATCGCGAGCAGCCGAGCACCAGTACGCCCGCCTTTCCCGACCGCACTCCGCGCCGCCGCCGACGAAATCCCAGCGAGCGCACCCGCAAGACGACCACCCGCCTCTCAGACACCGAGCACGCCGAGATCGTCGTCGCCGCCGCGCAGCGCAGCATCACCGTCGCCCGTTTCCTCGCCACCGCCGGCCTCGCCGCCGCCCGCGGTTCGACCGCCCTGCACACCGACGAACAGCTCGACACCGCTATCGACGAGCTGGCCGCCCTGCGTACTGCCCTGGCCCGGATCGGCAACAACATCAACCAGATCGCCTACGTCCACAACGCCGGCGGACAGCCCCGCCCCGGCGAACTCGACCAGGCTCTCGTAACCCTGACCCGGCTCCTGGCTCGCGTCGATGACGCCGCCGACGCCCTGGTAAGGAGGCGAAACTGATGGTCCCCAAGATCCGGCGTGGCTCGCGGACCCACGGCCTGCTTGTCTACCTGTACGGTCCCGGCAAGCGCGACGAACACGTCGACCCCCACCTCGTCGGGAGCTGGGACGGCTTCGCCCCCGACCCAGGTCGCGACACCAGCCCCGACCCCGACCCCAAGGTCACCCTCGCTCGCCTCGCGGCCGCCCTGGACCTGCGGGTCAAGCAGGTCGGCGACAGCGCACCCACGCAGCACGTCTGGCACTGCTCGGTCCGCACCGACCCCGGCGACCGGATGCTGAGCGACGCAGAATGGGACACCGTTGCCCGCCGCCTGGTCCACGCCGTGAACCTCGCCCCCGAGGGCGACCCGGACGGCTGCCGGTGGGTCGCCGTACGCCACGCCGACGACCACATCCACATCCTGGCCACCATGGTGCGAGGCGACCTGCGCCGCCCCCGAATGAACTACGACTTCAAAAAGGCCCAGGCAGAATGCCGCCGCATCGAGAAGGAGATGGGGCTGCGCCGCCTCAAGCCGGGCGACGGGACTGCAGCCAAGACCCCCACCAGCGCCGAACGCTTCAAGGCAGAGCGCACCGGCCGACCAGAAGCGCCCCGCGAAACGCTTCGCGAAGCCGTCCGTCGGGCCCTCGCCGGCGCGGCCACAGAAGAGGAGTTCTTTACCCGACTCCGTGAGGCAGGACTGCGCGTGAAGACGCGGACCGCTCCGTCCGGCGACGCCATCGGCTACAACGTGGCCCTACCCGGGGACCGCAACCGTAGTGGCGAACCGGTCTGGTACCCCGGCTCCAAGCTGGCCCCGGACCTCTCCTTGCCCAAGATTCGCCACCGGCTGGACGACGATACCGCCGACCCGAGCACGCCCTCGTCCACAGAAAGCCGGACGGACTGGTCCCCGCCTGCCCGTGAACGACGCAGTGCGAGCGGCATCGCCGAGCGCTCGGCCGTTCTCCTGGACCGTGACGAGGACGGCGAGGCCGCCGCTCAACTCGTCGGCGTCGGAGAACTCCTGGACGCGGTGGCCCAGACCTCCCCGGCCGCCACGCGCGCCGAACTGGCCGCCGCAGCTCGTGCCTTCGAGCGGGCGACCCGCAGCCACGTCCGCGCAGAACGCGCCGACACCCGGGCTCTCCGCTCGGCCGCCCGGGGCATCGTCCAGGCCGGCGGCGCGCTCGGCCGGGGCGAGGACGGCGGCACCACTGCCATGCTGGTCTCCACCCTCGTCCTGGTCACCTTGGCCGCCGCTCGCTGGCACTCCGCCCGCGGTCACGCCCAGCAGGCCCATGCCTCACGGCAGGCCGCGAAGCACCTGCGCATCGCCTACCGGCATGCCGCCGCCACGCCGATGCGTGTACTGCACGACCAGGGCCGTTCCCTGCCAGAAGCCCGACGCCGCTCGCACGAAGCCACACTTAGCGCGGTCCTGCCGGAGTGGGAGGTACGAGCAGGCGGCAAGGCGAGGCTGCCCGACGCCTTGCTCGCTACCCTCGCCCAGGTGGAGCAGGCGGGCCATGACTCAGAAGCCCTCCTGCGACAGGCCATCGACATGCGCGAACTCACCAGCGCGGAGGACGTGAACGACGTGCTGGTCTGGCGCCTGCGGCGCATCGCTCAGCTCCCGGCACACCCGAGCGAAGCGACACGTCGCCCGCAGGCCGGCACCCGCCAGGCCAAGACGTCGACCAGCCGCACCACTGAACGGAACGCCTCAGCAGCGGTGACGCGGCCAGCAGGTTCAGACCCCGACCGCCGCCCACCACGTCGCTAACCAGCTCGTAGGGCAGTCGCCCACTCACCGAGCGGACGCCGCGAAACGTATGGACAGCCGATTCCACCGGCTGTTAGGGATGAAAACAGGACCGACTACCGGGAGATGACGCTCGTGCCCAGAACCACCAACCGCGCCACGGAGCCGGCACCCGCACTGCCCGTCGACACCGACCCGCTGATGCAGCTCCAGTACGAGACGCGGGCGGTTGATGGCCCCGGCGCGATCCGCTGCGTCGGCCACGCACGCGAACTCGCCCTCGGGGGCATCCCCGTGATGTGCCCCGCCTGCCGTGCCCGACGCGACTGGCTGCTCATCAACCACGGCCGCAACGTATGGATCCGCTGCCGGTGCGGCAACCAGTGGCTCGAACCCGAGATCAGCCGCGCCGACTTCGATGCACTGATCGGCGGCCCGGACGGGGCGACCTACCCGAGTGTCGAAGAGGGCCTGGTCGCGCTTGGCTTTGACGGTGTCTTCGTCGGCATCTACCTGGAGTAGGCGAGTAGCAGACGAAAAGCGCCTAGGGGTGCCGCGCCCGCGGGGCGTGGCATCGCACCAGCGTGCTACCCGACGATGACGCCTGGACTGCCAGAAGGCCGGGCGTTTTTAGACCGCGAAATCACCTTTCGCATCCGGGCGCGACCACGAGCGCGGGTGCGGAGGTTGCACCCGCAGCAGGCATACATGGGTGCCGGTGTCCGACACAGCAAGGTAAACGGGGAGCGGCTGCCTTCCTTCACCGCGCGCAGCCACTTGCACCCGAAATCGAAGGCGCAGAAGGACCATCCCGAGGCAGAATCCCCTCTGTAAGGCCAGCCCTCTCACAGCAAGGAGCACAGGCATCAGCAAGCCGATCTCGCCTCAGCACTTGAAGAGCCTGGCCTTCGTCAGGCTGCTGCACCGCCAGGGCATCGAGCAGTCGCTCCTCCCGGAGCCGCTCTCGTTCACCTCAGTGCTGACCTTCCACGACGCTGTAGAGCTGTTCCTTATCGTCGCGGCCGAACATCTGGGCGCTGTTGTGAAAGATAAAGACGGGTTCATCAAGCGTTTCTTCGAGGGCTTGTATCCCAACAACTTCCCCGGCGGCGTGGAACTGCAGGGACAATACGGGATCAAACGTCTCACCGAACTGCGCAACGGGTTCAAGCACACGGCCGGCTTTCCAGGCCCGAACGCCATCGCGGACGCGAAGGCCGACACAGCTCACTTCTTCGAGGAGAACACTCCAAGGGTCTTCGCTCTCGCCTTCGACGACCTTGACTTGGCCGAAGTAGTCCAGCATGGCCAGACGCGCGCACACCTGAAGCGGGCCGCGCAGCTGGACTCGGAAGGCGACCGCCTCGAAGCCATGGGCACGTTGGCTATCGCGTTTGAACAGCTCATGACCGACCAGGTCAACGACGCGGTTGCACCGCGTGGTCTATCCGCCTACAGCTTCGGCAGGCAGCTTCCCCGTCATGGTCTGCGTGCCGACCAGGTGCACGCGACCTTGTACCAGCCTGATCACGCCGGACGGAGAGGGGCGCCCCCACGTGCCGCGGAAACGTTGGCCAAGGAGTACACGCACACCCGTGATGTCACCCGAGCCCTACAAGAGGGCATGCGCCTTATGGTGCTGGGAGTTGACTACCACCAATACCAAAGATTCACGCAGCTCACGCCGGCCGTGGGCTATACCTATGGGAATCCGGACACTCCCAAGTTCTCCGTCGAGCCCGAATACGCGCCCGACCAGGAGGAGTTCGAGTTCTGCCGCCAGTTCGTCATCATGGTGGCACTCCGCCTCACCGAGATCAACGCGCGCGCCGTACCGCCGTCGTGGCGGTGACGCAGTGTCTGAGTTTCGCCTCAGCGTGCCGGGCGAAGGGGCGGCTAGCTTCGGGCGCTGCCGCCCGCCGGGTGCGATCCTTGTCAGGCTGGTGGGCGTCGGTCTCCACTCGGGAGACTGAAGCGAAAACTCCTACTGCGCTGAACCAGAGCATGCGACCATGCGGGCATGGCGGAAGATCACAAGCCCTCGGAGGAGCCGGAGAAGCGGGAGTCGTTTGATCCCTCTCGCTTCTACTCGGCGGCGTTCAAGCCGCTGATGGACAGCTACGCAAACTGGGCAGCAGATCTCAGCAAGCAGCTTTCCGGAACTGCTTCCGTCCGGTTCAAAGTCCCCCGAGTTACCTTTGTGCCGCCAGTTGTTCCCGCGAACCCAGTAGCTGAAATGCTGGGCAGGCAGCTGGCGGACCTGACGAACTTCAACTCCGTGATCCGCCAGGCCATGGAGCCGCTGAATCAGTACTACAGGGATCAGTGGCAAGGCATCTTCGCGTCTCTCGTCGAACTGCGACGGCAGGTCCTCCCAGAGAACCTCCGAGACGCTGCCCCGAACCTCAAGGCGCTAGAGACGCTGCTGATCGACGAAGGCATCCCGCTCATGTGGGTGCCGGGCCCGAAGACCGTACGTGCGCTGCTCGATGCATCTGACACGGCGGCTCGCCGTCGTGTCATTGGGCAGCGGTGGAGGGGCATAGCCAACGACTGCACAGCGATTCTCGAAGGCATCGACCACCCAGGGCTGCAGGACAGCCGCCGCTTCGGCCTCGACGTAGTCCGAGCCCTGCGCGACGGGCACACCAGCGCGGCCCAGGCCCTCGCCGCCAACCTCCTCGACTCCCTGCTGCACCGACACTTCGACAAGGCCAGTCGCCTGCAGCTGACAAAGAACGAGTTCAAGACCAAGGGCGTCAAGTTCAACCTGGACGACTACAAAATCAGAGTGGCGCTTACGTTCGCCCCGGTCTGGTGCGCACACGCCAGGTACTTCCCAACGGACGGCGACCCGATCCCACGCGTGTTTGGTCGGCACCCGAGTGCCCACGGCGTATCGCGCGCACAGTACACGCGGATCAACGCCGTCTACGGACTCATGCTGGTGGTGTCGGTCCTCAAGTTCTTCGATCTGGAGATGAGCCGCCGGTAGGCGCACTGTGCCGCACCAGCACGCCTCACACCGCTGAAAGCCCGATGTCCCGCTCCTCGTGTTCGAAACCCACGGCCAGCTCAACGTTCACCCGCTCGCTTGCGGTCGAGCACCGTGTCCCCGCTACGGAATCGCGGTACCGGCCGCGTAGCGCCCTTCTACTCCACGTTGGGGATGAAGGCTGCTGCCCCCGGGTCGCGCCGGGGGCAGGGTGCCGCTGGTAGGTGAGTCGTGGACGGCCCCTGCCTGATCGGCGTGGGGCGGCCTTCTATGGTCCTGGGTCAGACTCCGGCGAGACGGTTCGAGAGGTCGAGGGCGTCGGTGGCGAATGCAAGGGCGGTGCACAGGCCGGTCACCTCGTACAGGGTCGGGCGTACCAGGCTCGGCCAGTCGTCCGGAGCGGCGGGCCAGGAGCCGAGGTGTACCTCGGTGGTGGTCAGGCCGAGGTGGGCGGTCACGTCCCAGCCGCTGAGTGGGGCGGGCTCCCAGCACAGTCGGATACGGCCGACGGCAGGTCTGGGAGTTCTGGCGGTGAGCCAGCTGACGTCGAGGGGGCCGTCGGGCCGGGTGGAGACGCGCCGGACAAGTGCTCCGTGTGCGCCGTGGGGCATGGGGAGTACGGCGACTTCGTGCAACGGAATGAGGGACGAGGGGCGAGACCGCGAGGAGATAGGAGCCTCCGTGGTGGTAGGGGGATCGGTCAGGCCCAGGCGAAGGCGTCACGTGCCCCCACCGGGAGATACCCCTCCTGCCCGTTGTCGGCGATGTACGCCTTGCCGTCGCGGACGACGACCTCGGCTCCCACGTAGTGGGCGAACGGGAAGTCGGGGTTGATCGCGAGGCGGACCGGCAGGTCGGGGTCGAGGTCCTGGAGCTGGCCGAGCAGGTGGCCGACGGTCAGGTACTGGGGCAAGAGAATCTCCGAGAGTGGTGGGTGCTTGACGGGGCTTCTCGGTCCGACGACACGGGAGTCGTCGGGCCAGCCGGTAGGAAGGGTGAAGGGACCTTCGGCGATCAGCACGAGGAATGGGGGACCAGGGCTGTGAGGAACCCGGCAACCGCCTCGGACGGGGTGCGGAGACCGAACTCCTGGACCCAGGCGTCACCGTCGGTGGGCTGCACCCGGACGTGCCAGACGATGTTGCGCTTCCACGCAGCCGGGTCTTCGGGGAGCCAGCCGACGTAGACGCGGCCGTCGGGGCTGGTGGCGTGGACGTTGGCCTCTGGGGTGTCGACGATCGCCCAGCCGAGCGCGCTCAGGAGATCGAGCACTGGAGTGGCGCAGTGGTCGGAAGAGAGCCAGTGGGCGTCTTCTCCGGCGGGGCGGACGACGGTCGACAGGAGGGATGCGGAGGCAGTCACGGTTGGACGATCCCTTCGTTGAGCTGCGGTTTTCCCGACATCCGTACGTTGGCATGCAGCCTGCCGAAGTGCGTAGTCGATTCCCCGGGGTGACGTCTGCCGTGGGCGAACTCGAGGTCGTCAGCAGGTGACGGGAGGCCAGGGAATTTACAGACAGCCGCTGTTGTCCTATCCGGGTTGTGGTGACGGGTCGCACGGAAGCGAAGGGGAGCAGACATGGCCGAGTCGAGCAGACATGGGGACGGCGCCGGGCTGGAGCGCAAGATCCGTGCAGCCGGGCGGCCGTGGACCGTGGGTGACATTGCGACGGTCGCCGATGGCCAGTGGGGCGTCGGTGCACAGCCCGACCGATGGCCGGACGAGGGGGTCGTGGAGCGCCGGGTCGCCGAAGGCCGGTGCGTCGAGCTGACGATGGAGGAGCTGGCCCGCGCGGTGGGACCCTGCGCCGAGGACGCCCACTGTGAAGAGGACTCGCGCTAACCGATCAGCGACATGGGCCCGGTGTGGGCACCAGTGGGCCGGTGGCGGCTGCCGGACAGGACGCTTGAAGCACGCGGCCCGGGGCGTGCGCGTCTGCCGGGAGCGGGCGACAGTGGCCTCGGTCAGCCGAGTCGCCGTCTCTGCGGCCACGGGGCCCGGCGGCCCACGAGCCTCGGCCACGCGCCTGATCGCTTGGAGATGCGCACGGCTCTTTGTGGGAGTCATCGGCCTTGCCGTGGCGCCGACGCCCTGGTCGGCAGCCGGACTGCGGGCATGGGCGCGAGGCTGCCCGACCGGTTCGGCGCAGCACCGGCGGAGCGGCTCTGGGCGGCCATCACCCGGAGGTCGGCTGCCGTGCGTGGCCCCCGCGCGGCACGGTGTACGGCCTGGGTGACTGCAGTACGGCGTACTTCCAGCGGAGTCGGAGCACGGGAGACGTGAGTATCGGTGACCGGAGCGACAGGGGTCATCGTGACCAGGTGCTGCATTCGCCGGTCGATCTGGTGCCGTTCACGGATCACCGGGGCCGACTCCGCCACCACGGACGCCGTCGCGGCGATCAAGTGGGACGGGGTGCGAGCGGTGAACACGGCCTCCGCGCGAGTGCCCCACCCCGGTGGTCCGGCCCACAGGGTGACGGTCTCGGCGTCCGGGCCGTAGTCGCGTCGATCGACAATAGCTCCGGCCTGGCCGTCGGGGGCGATGATCTCGATGATGCCGGGGGAGTCGGGCACGCCGCGCCTCCACCCGGCATCCAACAGCGGCCGGACGGCGTCAGCCCAGTAGATCGAGGGGTGCGCCAGGAAGTGTCCGTTGCCGTCGTAGGCGTCAGCCTCGGCGTAATCGTGGGCCAGCGCGGTGGTCAAGCCAGCGACGATCTCGGCCGGGGTGACGTGGTTGAAGGTGGCGGTCCAGCGGGTGGCGGATGCGGCCTCGGCAGCCGCGCTGATCTTCCAGAGGTCGAAGTCGTCGCCGAACCAGCCGATCCGGATCCTCTGATCCGGTGAGGTGACGAGGAGCTGACAGGGCCCCTCGTCGAGGTACCGGTGTGGCCAGTGGGCGACGGGGGCGAAGCCGGCCTCGCCGGTCCCGTTGGAACCGGCGAGATACATGGGGCTTACCAGCACCTCTTGGTACCGGTTCGGGTCATCAGGGGCGAGCATGGTCGAGTCTCCGGCGTTGAAGGAGGGGAACGCGCCCGCGTGCGCAGCAGCACGAGCGGCTGGAGCGCACATGGGCGCCGTGGCGGCGACGAGTGGCTTCTGGTTCTCACGACCGTCACGGGCCCCGGCCTGGTGCCGACTGGGCGGTCACGGCCGCCGGCGCCCGCGGTTGCGGCTGGGGTGCTCGCTTCGGTGACGTCGAGTGTGTCGGCGACGAGATGGGTGCCAGGGTGCGTGGTCGCGTCGTACGGGTTCACTCCGCCGCCTCCATCCGGGCGAGCAGGGAGCGGACCAGGCAGGGCAGGCTGCCGGGATCGTCGCTGAGCCGGCAGTGGTCGGTCGTCTCGCGGAGGAGGCCGGCATCTTCGAGCAGTCCGCTGGAGATCTCCATGCAGGCGTCGGTGATCCGGGAGGCGGCGAGCAGCGACTGGGAGAGGACCTTGACGTAGTCGTCCGGCGCGAGGCCGGCGGTTTCGGCCGCGGTGCGGATTGCCTCCAGCTCAAGTGCGCTGAATGCGAAGTCGAACTCGTCGTCCCGCTCGATGTCGCCGGACGCAGCGGTGAGCGGGGCCCTGGGCGCCGTGGGGATGCCCACGCGGGTGCAGATCTCGTCGACCGAGACAGTCAGCTCCGCAAGTGACTCGGTGAGCCACCCCAGCCCTGACGCGTAGGAGGCCAGGGCGAAAAGGCCCGCCGGCGTGGCGGGGCGCGGCTCGGCGGCCACGACCCCTTCGAGCCGGTCGTTCAGCTCGCTGACCACCCGGGGCCCGGCGGCCAGCGCGCCCAAGACGGGGTGCAAGTAGGAGCGGGCGGCGGCCGTCGGGTACTCGGCGGTGAGGATGCCGGAGACGCTCTGCGCGGCATCGGTGAGGAGGTCCGCCAGCTCGGAACGGGTAAGCGCTGCGCGGTCGGTGGTCATCGCTGGGGAACCTTTCGGGGAGCAGCAGCCGGGGGTGGGGCTGCTGTTGGCCGAGGGGCTGTGTGGCCTGCCATCGGCCGGTCGGCGGTGAGCGACGACCGGGACCGGGCAGCCTGCACGCGGGCCTCCGTGGCGGAGTCCGGCCCGACGTTCTGTCGGGGACCGGTGCGCAGGTGGGCCGTGCGGTAGACCGCGTAGTCCTTCCGGCTGCCGGCAGCGACGAGGTAGATCTCGCGCTTGTGGGTCGAGGTCGGCGGAGCCGGGCGGAACTGGATGACCATCCGGTAGGCGACGGAGGGGTCGACGTAGACCTTGTGGAAGCCGGTGAGACGGCCCTTCAACGGCAGGCAGTCGTCGCTGCCGTGCACCAGGTTCTGCAGCTCCAGCAGAGCCAAGTCGCGTATCTCGTCGGGAAGTTCCCGCAAGTCGGCGATGGCGTCGGGATGTGCGGCGAAGGCGAAACGGGCGCGGCTCACAGCAGCCTCCCCTGCACCGGACGCTGGATCGGTACCGCCGGGGTCGTGCGGGGCGCGTCGAGGCCGGTCTGTGGCGACGCGGCGGCACCGGCTGACCGGGCTAGGGCAGTGCGAGCCATGCGGGCCCGGACGACGGCACCGTTGTGATCGCTGTACTCCGGTGGCTCCGGCAGCGGTCCGCCGCGCTCGTTCAGCCAGGTCTGGGCGGCCTCGACATCGGCGAAGGCGCCCTCGCGCATCGTGTACGTGCCGGCGTCGTGGTCCCACTCCTCGTGGAAGAGGCGAATCGGTGTCTGGGTAGCGCAGGAGTCACGGACAAGCGTCCACGCCTCGCTGGGGTCGTAGTCGGAGGTGCACGTGTCGAGGACCTCGTAGCGCGTGCCCGACTTCTGGATCTGCTGTTCCACCTGCACCGTGAGGTCGTCGGCGGGTTCGATGTAGTCCCCACCTCGCAGCGCGATCGGATCGAGCGGGCAACCGCGTTCTGCCAGCCAGTTCTGGGCGAAGGACGCCGTGGCGTGGTGGCTCGTCTCGAAGGTGAACGTGGACTGTCGAAGATCCCGCGCCACCGAGATCGCGACGAGCTGCGGCTCACCAGGTATCCCCCATGTGACCGATCGGTCGTGGGCGAGGACGAAGCTGTGGGAGCCGTTGGGCGTGGTGTGGTGCTGGGACAGCACTGTCAGCTCGCCGGCCCAGAAAGTCTCCATCGCTTCCTTGGAGGCGTCGTCGACTGGCGAGAGATCGTCGAGGTCGAAGTCGAGGCCGCTGTTCACGCCGCCACTCCGGGCTGCCCGGGCGCGGGGGTGGCCAGCACGCGATGGTTGGGGCGGGTTGGGCTGGTCGTGCAGGCCGCGAAGGGCCCGTCGGGGGCGCGCAGGTGCGCCAACGTCTGGTCCAGGTGGTCGCGGTGCCAGGTCGACGGGCCGGACAGGCCGGCCTCCGTGTCGGTGAACTGCTGCCAGGCGAGCCAGAGCGCGTGGAGCCGGGCGACGGCCTCGGGGTGCTCGCGCCACTGCGCACACCACGGGCGACTCGTGCTGATCTCCCGGCCGTACACCGGGAGGAAGAGGTAGTTCACCCAGTCGCTGAGGGCGGCGAGTTCGACGGCGTACGCTTCGCCGCCCAGGGCGAGGATGAACACCGAGGCGGGGCGGTCGGCCTTCTTGCCGCCGGCCGCCTCGGCGTCCGTCACCTCGTCCGTCGGCTGGCTGGCAGCAGACTCGGGTTCGGAGCCGAGGCGGTCGAGGATGACGCCGTGCTGCCTGACCTCTGCCATCGTCTTGGCAAGGGTGCTGGCGAGGTCGTCGAGATCTCCGTCGGAGACGCGGAACGGCTCGGGGCCGGGGGCGGTCGGGCTGGTGTCGGACATGAGGGTGTACTCCATCTGTGAGACGGCGACATGCCCGAGAGGATCCGGAGAAACAGCGGTTTGGCCCGGCCGGAGAAACGCGGTAGTGGAGCGCTACCGGACCGCGCAGCGGGGACAGCGGGGGAAGTGCGGTGCCAGCAACTGCATTGCCCGAGCTGCCTGTTGCGGGACGACGCCGTTGCCGAGCGCGGTGAGCTGCGCCGGCCGCCCCAGCCCCGGAGTGGCGGTGACCCAGCCGGCGTCGAGGCCCTGCATCCACTCCACGAAGTCCGCGCGGAGTCGACCCGCTGCGTCCGTGGGCGCCGGGGCAGGACGGGTGAGCCTCTCCCATCGGGTGATGGCCGCTCCGTACGCTCCCCATCGCCGGTCCGCTCCTCGGGCTCCGGTGTCTCCTCCGCCCAGAGCGACAGGACCACCGGCGACAAGGGAGGCCGCCATTCCTTCCCGGGGCGGCGCCCCGCTGTGCGCATGTGGCTGGCCCTCGGCGCGGGCAACAGCGACGCCGCAGCGCTGGGCAGCGTCATGTCGCCATTGCCGTGCCGCTGGTTCGGCGAGCCTTTGATGCCGTCCGACGCCTTCGGGGTCGGCAGCAGCAGCCACTCGACCTCGTCGGCCAGGCTCGGCCCGTGACCCCCGCTCTTCCTCTTCGACGGATGCTGCGAGCCGCCGTTCTTCGCGATGTTGCTGGTCGGCGTCTTCAGCAGGGTGTCCGGCGGGCCAGGCAACGAGGAAGACGCGCTCGCGGCGGCGCGGGGCCCCGATATCGGAGGCGCGAAGCACGAGCCACTTCGCGTCGTACCAGAGGTCGGCCAGGGACCCGAGTACGGCACCGAGTGCCCGCAGAGGAGGCTGACCTGTGGTGTCTCCCAGACACCACGGGCAGAGTTCCATGTCGCCAGGGGAACCGGCGGGGGAGGTGAGGAGGCCGCGCACATTCTCGATCACAACCAGGCAGGGTCGGAGGGCTGCGACCGCACGAGCGACGTGCAGCCAGAGCCCGGAGCGGGTCTGGGAGTTGAATCCGGCCCGACGGCCGGCGACCGAGACGTCTTTGACAGGGGAAGCCGGCTGTCAGGACGCAGACCCGGGGAATGGTGGACCAGTCGACGGTCGTGATGTCACCCAGGTTCGGGACGCCGGGCCAGTGGCGGGCCAGGATGCGTGAGGCGCTCGGATCGACCTCTGCGTGCCAGGCCAAGGTGCCGCCGAGGACGGACTGCACGCCGAGGTCGAGGCCGCCGTACCCCGAGCAGAGTGACCCGATCAACGGAGAGCGCACCGAGGCGTCGAACTCCGAGGCCGTAGCCCGTAGGTCCGGGGAAGCGGACGAGATGGCGTAGATCAAAGCGAGTTCCAGAGAAGCGGGGAAAGGGCTGGTGGTGAGGGACCTCACGGATGGCTGCGCGAGGGTGGTCGCGCTGCTGTCGGCGCGGGGACGGGCTTGGCCGGGGCTGGGGGTGACGCGCCCGGGTGTGGTGTGCTGCGGGCGCGGGCGGCCTTCACGCGGGCGGGCGGCGGCCCGCCCGTAGACGGAGTGGATGCCGTGGGCTTCGGAGCCAAAGTGCCGTTCGCGGTGGCCCAACGGGCACGCACCTCGTCGAGTGGACCGAGTGCGTGCAGAGCATGGTTGATCAGCCGGCCGGGGCCCAGAGCCTCGTCCTGGGCCAGAGCCCGAATGGCACGCGCGGAGGCGGCCGCGGTGCGGGTGAGGGAGGAGCGCATCACTCGGTGCCCGAACCAGTCGGCGCTGGAAGGGACCATGCCCTCGCAGACGGCGGTCAGTTGCTCGCCCGACAGGGAGCCGTCGGCCAGCAGGCCGCGCCGCTGGGCTTCCCAGAGCAGGGTGATCCGATCGATAGGTTCGCCGCGGTGGTGCAGCGCGCCCAGGCAACGGTAGAGCTGCCCGTGGGTCGGGTCGGCGAAGTCTCCCGGCCTCAGCCAGGCCACCACCTCGTCCATGGCGCCGCGCTGCTCGGTGAGGACGGCCAGGAGGAACCGCTCGTCCTCGGCGACCTGGTCGGGCCTTGCCGGCGCCGGGACGTCTGTGGCGGCAGCGGGAGCTGCGGGTGGGACCGGACGGGGATCGGTTCCCCAGCGCCGCGCAAGATCGGTGAGAACGCCGGCCAGAATGTCCGCCGTGCGCAGCGCCTCCTCGACCTCGCCCTGGACGGCGTCGGCCCGAGCCGCCTGGTGGAGACGGATCGCGTGCTGGGCGACGGTGCGGTGAATCGCCCCCTCCAGCACCATGCGGCCGTACACCGGAGCGTGCTCGGTGTGGGGACACGCCTGGATCAGGGTGTGGGCGTACGCCGCGGTCAGCCCTCGCACGTGCAGACCGGCCTCGTCGACTGCGTCGGTCACCCACGACAGCGGCAACGGACCATGGGTCGAGAGTGCAGGATGCCCGTCGTTGCTGAGCTTGCGGAGCGCGCCGAACAACGCCTGATGGACGGGCCGGTAGAAGTGGTCCGGGGCAAGCCACACCAAGTGCGTGAGCTGCTCGGGGTCGAGGAGCACGGCACCGAGGACCGCCTGCTCGGCGCGATTCAGCGGGTTCATCGACGGCCGCCTGGATCAGCAGCGGAAGGCTGACCTTGCTGGATACGGAGGTCGGCGACTGCGCGGTCCGCAGCGGCCATAGCCTGGGCGAAGTCGTCCAGGACGGCGGTGAACGCGGGATCGGAGGAGGGGACCGAGCCGGCCCCGCCGTCCAGCCACCACTGGCCGCCGTGCCGAACGACCGGCGAATGGGCCAACCGTCGGGGGCGCTGTGTGGGCGCGCTCATGCCGACAGCCCGAGGTCGTCGTGGCCGATGCTCTTCGCGAGGGCTCGCTCGGTGATCGCCTTCGTGGCGTGAGCGGAGGCCGGGCCGACCACCTTGGCGGCGGGCCCCTTGTACCAGGGCTTGAGGTTGAGCATGGCGACCCGGATGCCGGTGGCTAGCAGCAGCACCTTGCCCTTGGGCAGGGCGCGGATGGCGTCCGGCGGCAGGATCCGCTCGGTGCGCATGCTCACCGAAGTGGACTTGCCGCCCTCGCTGGTCGACACCGACGTGGTCTGGACGTCGTGGTCGCCCACCTGACGGCTGAGCCGGTCGGCGAAGTCGGCGTCGTCGATGCCCGATCCGATGATCTTGATGGTGGCGGCGGAGTACAGGGCGTCCATACCGGCCTCGCCCCAGCACCGCTGGCCCTGACGGTAGGACTGCAGGATCGTCATCGGGATGACGCCTCGGCTGCCCAGGTGACTGTAGAGATCAGGGAGGTCCGAGATGCGGCAGACGTTCGCCGCCTCGTCGAGGACGCACAGGGCGGGCGGGTCGAGTCGTCCGCCGGAGCGCTCGGCGACGATCACGGCCGCGCGCATCACGGCGTCGGCTGCCGCCGCGATGATCGCGGACGCGCTGCCGCCGCCGTCCTTGCTCAGCAGGTACAGGGTGTCGCGGGATGTGGCGAAGGCGAACGGCTGGAACTCGGGGAGGTCCTCGTTCGGGGTGACCCAGGCGGCGACGTCCGGGTCGAGCAGGCAGCTCGCGTACTGCCTGGCTGTCTCATAGATGCCGTCGCGCGTTTCGGTCGCGCCGGAGACGGTGCCCTGGAGCTGGGCGGCGACGGCATGGTGGCCGGCGTCGGTGAGCAGGTCGACCGGGGTGCGGTCGGCCGGCATCGCGAGCCAGGCCAGGACGTCGGTGATCGGCCTCCGGTGGGACGCGGCGGCGAGGAAGAGGGCGCCGAGGGTGTTGCTCGCGGCGGTGGACCAGAAGTCGGAGCCGCTGGACTCGTCCACGCTCGCCGTCACGAAGTGCCCCGCCAACCTCTTCGCCCCGCCGAGATCGCGGGCGTCAGCGAGGATGTCCCACCACATCTCGCGCGGGTGGTGGGCGATCTGCTGCGGATCGAGGGTCCAGATCGTGCCGACCTGGGCACGGGCGTCCACCGTGGTGGTGAAGGCGTCGTTCGCGGCTTTGTTACTGGTGAGCAGGACCGGGCCCGGTGCCGAGAGGATCGCGGGGATCGCCAGCCCGGACGTCTTGCCGGAACGCGGGGCCATGATCGCGACGATCACGTCCTCCCAGGACGCGCGGACCTCCGCACGGCCGGGATCGAGGGTGCCGAGCAGGATGCCGCGGTCAGCGGGCAGGACCTCTTTTACTCTCCCGGCCGCCCAGGCTCGGGCGCAGGCTCTTCGCCTTAGCGACGATCTCCTTGTCCAGCAGCGGCGCCAGGTCCGCCTTCCGGGCGAGGCCGGACTTGGACCCGGCACGCCACCGCATCCGCAGCACGGCAGCGGTGACGAGCAGGGCAACGGTGAACAGGGCGGGGACGACGCGGGCGCCGACCATCAGCATGCTGGTGCTCAGGGCCGGCCACAGCACCTCCGGGTGCAGCAGCGCATCCGTTATACGGAAGGGGGCCCATGTTCCGCTCCCGACCAAGGTGTTGGTGAGATTTCCGGTCAGCCAGGCCAGGGAGCCGAAGGCCATGGCGGCGCCGAGGATGCCGAACAGGAGGTAGAGGAGCGCGTCCGACCCGGTGGTGGTCGAGGGCGCGCTGGTGCGCGGGGAAGGCACGGCGGTTCCTTGGGTGTGCGAGCGGGCAGGGGCGGGGCGCGCTCGGCTCTCGTGCAGATCATGGGGGTACTCCTGGACGTCTGAGGCGGAACGTTTCAGCGGGGTCGGCCGGCAGAACGAGGCGCGGGCGGAGGTGCTGCGGTGGCCGGCGGACTGCCGGTCGACGGCGATGTTCCGGCGCGCGGCGACGAGGCGCGGGCCGCCCGCTGCCGGTCTGAATCGACGTTCCGGGCAGCGGACGACACAGGAGCAGCCTCGGCACCGAGGACATCGTCGAGCAACTCCCGGCTGCGCAAGACGTTGACCATCTGGTGGTGCCGGGGGGGCCGTGCGCTCTGCGGGACAGGCAGCGAGACCGTCCTCGGCGACTTCCAACTGCTCACGGACGTCCTGGAGCATTCCGTACGCGGCTGCCAGTCGGGTCCACGTCTCGAAAGTCGGATTGTGATGCGGGTCGTCGAAGTCGAGACGGGCGCGAGTCCAGTCGGCGGCAGAGGCGACGGGTTCGGTCAGCTCGGGCAGAGCCCCGACCAGTGCGCCGTTGACCTCCTCGATGATGCCCGCCACCTCATCGGGCGAGGCGTCCTCGTGGAGGCGAGAAATCATCCCGCGAACCGAGTACGGATCGGCGGAAGCGTTGGGCAGGCGCCTGACCTGCAGCGGCTTGTCGGAGCCCGGTGCCGCGCTGCGGTGGGCGAGCCGGATGTTGTGCTGCATGGCCGCACCGACGGCCTCGCCGATGCTGGAGTAGTACTCAGGCACGTTTGCCTCTTCGGGTGAGTGGTCCTTGGCGGGTGAGTCGAGCGGGGGCGCGCGACGTACTGGAGGCCGACGGCGGAGAGGGCGGCCGGGGTCACCGTCGGGGGGTTGAGGCGCGTGGTGGGTGACCCGTCGCAGAGCAAGGCGCCGACGGGGAACTGGACGCCGAGGAGACCTTGGCCTGGTTCGCCGCAGGAGAAGTGGCGAGAGCGGCACCACGGTGATCACGGACGGTCGGTGCTGGGGAGTAGCTCGTCGAAGCGGCGCCGACGCGGCGTAGCTCGGCCTCGGAGTCGACGAGTTCGGACTGGGCCGAGCTGACGAACTCCGAGGCGAAGCCGAACCGGTCGGCGAGCGCATACGCGTCTTCGTCCAGGTCGTTGACCTGTTCTCCCGCTGCTTCTAGCGCCTCCCGGACACGCTCCAGCGCACCGTGCTCGGGGTGAAGGAGGTGGTCGACTGCCCGCTGAAGGCTGGCTCCGTCTTCGGCCGCACGGATCTGGTCCGTGATGCTGAGGAGTTCAGCTCCGGCGGCGTAGGGCCCCAGCGCATGCACCGGAGGGCTCATCCGGGCCGTGTCGAGGGACGGCGGAAGGGTGACGTCATAGCGAGCGGCTCGAAGCATCTCGGCCGCATGGCTGGCGATGGCGACCTGGTCGGCGAGCGGAGTGGTGGTGGGCAGGCGATGGCGTCGGCCGTGCCAGTCGTCGATCTGCTTGAAACCGGCGTGACGGAGGAGCTGCGCGGAGAGGTCATCAGTAGCGCCCTTGGCAACGACGCTGCCGCTGAACTCGGACGTGATGGTGATCGAGGTAGGCACGGAGGTCTCCGGGGCAGAGGGAGCGAAGGACCCGTTGGAGGTGGGCCAGTGGGCAGAGCGTCCGGCAAATCCGGGGTTTGGTTCGGCCGAGAATCGCTGGTAGAGGCCGCACGGTGGCGGTCAGCCGGGTGCCCCGCCGCAGCAGGGCACCCGGTCGGTCAGAAGAAGGGATTCTCTGTCGGCCGGTCGGCCCCGGTGGCGGCTCGGAGCAGTTCGGTGAGGTCTTCGGGCTCGGACGACCTCTGGTCTATCCACCACCCGGCACGGGTCACCGTACGAGCGTTCTCCTCGATCTCCGCCCACTCCGCTTCGCTGGTCGTACCTTCGGTGACCAGTGCGGTGTAGGCGTTGGTCAGGATCTGGTGACGACAGCGCACGCCCCAGGGAACGGCCCGCTCGGTTCCTTCCAGGGGAGGCATCCGGTACTGCTCGGACCAGGCTTCGGACGCCGTCTGCTCCTCGGCGCGCTTCGCCTTGAGCCAGGCAGCCTTGTCCTGCTCGGCGCCCTCGTTCGAGGCGCGCCAGCAGTCCGTGCACTCCTGCCTGGCGAGCCACTCGGCGAAGCCGGCGCGTCGGTCAGCCGGTCGGTCGGACAAGTCGCGGTCGGCATGGTGACCGCAGGTGTGGTCGATAGGCCAGATCGTCTTCACGGCCATGGAAGGGCCTCCTTGAGGAGTTGGATCAGCGGTCGCGGGAGTACGTGACGCGGGGGTCAACCGGCCGGACCGCCGGTGTGGAGACGGCGGTGGCGGGGACCGGCGCCCTGCCCGTGATCCCGGCACGGGCCGGGCTGGCGGCGAGTGCGGCGGCGCTCAACGGAGACGCGCAGGCGGGACCACGACCGCGCTCACGGCCGGTGGTCGGCGTGGCAGCAGGGCGGGGCCGAGCCGTCACCTCTTGAGCGAGGCGGGGCTGCACTGCGACCTGGAGCCCCGAACGGTGCAGGGCCACCGTGGCGGAGGCGACTTTCCCCAGCGCCTCGACGCGATCGGTGGTCGCGGGGAGCGTGTAGATGTCCAGGCTCGAGTTGTGCCGCCAGCCGTCCTCCAACAGCGCCAGCCCGCTGAGGCCGGAGACACGGTCGTCGAAGGCCGCGACGATGCCGAGCTGCGGGTGGTCGGCGAAGGCGACGTCTGGTTCACCGAGCGGACCGCGGTCGCGTACCTGTGCGGTGTCGGGCGCCGGTGCAGGGTCAAGTGCGACGTCCACATCGACCTGGTAGCCGGCCTTGCGCAGCAGCTCGATGGCCCGGCTCGTACGGCCGTGTCCGTCACGGTTCTGGTCGGCCAGCGCGTACAACGTCGGCTGGTCGGGGACGGGATGGAAGTCGAATCCCTTGAGCATCCAGGTGCTGGCCGCGAGGTTCTTCGGGTTGGCGGCGACGATGCCGTGGACGGGGTGGTGGCCGAAGGCCAGGTCGGGCAGCACGTCGTAGTGGCTGGGCATGGCAGATCCATCCGAGGCGGGTGCGGTTGCAGGTGCGGGCGACGGGCGGATCAGTTCTGGGGGTGCGGTGCACGGAGGACTCCTGGATCGCGGTCGGTCAGAGTCGGGGAGCGGGTGAGGAACTGGCCGACGGCGGCGCGGTCCGCGCTGAAGACTCCGGCGGCGAACCGGTCGGGAGCACGCGCTGGCCGACCGACGGCGAGGAGGCGAGAGCGACCCTCGCCCGGGATGGAGCGGAGTCGGGCGGGAGCACGGTGGCGGCGCGCGCCTTGCCGGAACGTTCCTGCTCCTGGCGTGGTGGCACGCCAAGCTGGTCCAGGCGGGCGTCGACAGCGGAGAGGAGGTCCGGCACGCTGCCGCCGTGGCGCGCATGCGGACCGTCCGGCTCGGAGTCGTAGATCACCTCGTAGACCGCAGGCTCGACGGACCGGTGGCGGGTGACCATCCAGCTTTCCGGGGACTCGGGGTGCTCGGAGGGTGGCTCCTGCGGCGGCGAGATGATCAGCGAACTGCCGTCGGGAAGCTCGGCGTGGACGATGTAGTCGCTGAGGCCGTACTCGACGGTGCCCTCCAGGCCGCGCTGCCCGAGCGCGGAACAGAGAGCGGCCTGAAGGCGACGCGGATCGGACGCGGCGGTCGGGGGCGAGGTTTCGTGGTGCATGGAGTTCTCCGTTGCGAACGTCCCGCCGCACGGCGGGAGCCGCCGGGGGCGTTGAGCTGGAAGGAGTGCGGTGGTCCATGAGGATCTGGTGATCGGGCAGTTTGGCGCTGCCGTGACTGCGTGCTAGGGATCACCGCGAGCGACCGGGAGCCGGCGGTTGCGATGCCGGCGGGACCTGGGGCGAAGGGGCTGATACGGCAGGGGTGTTGTGCGTCGAGCGGGTCAGGGCGACGCGAGCCCGCTCGGTCTGCACCGGCCGTTCGGTGTCCGCTCGGTGGGCGAGGTATTCGCCGACGCGCACCAACGCCGGTCCCTTGGAGCCGAGTTCGTGCGAGTAGTGCCAGCCCTCGGTGTTGCGGTGCTCCTCGGCACGCTCCTTGTAGAGGTGGAGCACGCTCGGCTGCGAACCGTCCATAAGCGCCATGACGTCGGCCCATTCGTGCCGCAGTTCCTCCGCCCGGAACAGGATGTGGTCGATTCCGCGTATCCGACGGAGGTCGTCACTGATCGACCCCTCGACGTAGTCGGGGCCGTCGGCGGCGGCGCGGACCCCGGCCAGCACCTCGGGTCCGTGGTCGAGGAACACCTCGGCGTGCTTCCACGCTTCGGCGTCCCGCTTGACCTTCCCGTCCCCGTAGACCTTGTCGTCCAGCGGCCAGCCGTCCGCGTCGCAGAGCGAGTCCGAAACCGCGTCCCAGGCGTCGCACGCCTCGTTGATCCCGGCGGCGGCCGAGGCCAGTGCCGGGAGGTGCCGTCGCCACGCCAAAGGGTCGGTGGCCTGCGACGGCTGGTTGTCACCGGAGGAAGGAGTGGAAGAAGCAGACATGATCGATTCCCGTTGCTGTGCTGGTCGTTGGGCTAGGCGGCCATGCGGGCGTCTGTGTCGAACAGCTCCCGCTCAGCCGGGTGGAGGATGTGCTGGGTGATGAACGAGCGGCCGGCGACCTTCCACAGACCTCGGCCCTTGGTCAGGGCGGACACCGCCTGGGTCTCGACACCGGTCAGGCCGAGCAGAGAGGCAGCGGCGGCGAGCTGGTCAGGCTCCTGGCGGTAGATGATGCGCGTGCTGCAGTCCGCGAGGAGCCCCTCGGCAAGGACCCGGCTGCGTGAACCGGTGTCGCCCGCCGAGAGCAAGTCGCTGAGCCGGTGGATCACCATGAGGTTCGCGATGCCCAGCCCTCGGGAGAGCTTCCACTGGCTCTGCATCCGCTCCAGCAGACCGACGTGCCGCATCAGCCGCCACGCCTCGTCGTAGATCACCCAGCGCCGACCACCATCGGGATCACTGAGGGCTGACTCCATCCACGCGCTCGCGCACGTCATCGCGAGCACCAGTGCCGTGTCGTCACCGGAGCCGCCGAGACGGGAGAGATCGATGGACAGCATCGGTGTGGTCGGGTCGAACGACACGGTGCTCGGCGCGTCGAACATGCCGCTCAAGTCGCCGTGCACGAGCCGTCGCAAGGCATGGGCGAGGTCCTGGGCGGCTGAACCTAGGTGCCCCGCCTGGTGGCCGAGGGCCTGGTCGAGGCGTTCGGGGGAGCCGAGTACGTGCGCGATCTCGCCGAGCAGCGGCACCGTGCCCCGGGCGGCGGCGTCGGCGACAACCAGATCCAGGGCCAGGTCGAGGGCGGTGTGCTCCATCGGCAGCAGGTCGCGCTTCAGCACGGTGCGGGCGAGGCTGGCCAGCAGCAGCAGACGGCGCTTGCGAACCTCCGTGAACCAGTCCTCCTCGCTCACGGAGGCGGGGCGGGCCGGGGCGTCCAGCGGGTTCAACCGGCCGGGGAGCCCCGGGCCCAGGGCGATGCTGTAGCCGCCGAGGGCCTGCGAGACACCGGTCCACTCCCCCTTGGGATCGCAGGGGATGTAGACCCGGTAGCCGTGGGCGATCGACCGGGTGGCGATCGACTTCGCCAGCGCCGACTTCCCCATGCCGATGATTCCCGCGAGCACGGCGTTGGGGTTGGTGAAGCCCTCCACCCTGCCGCTGTTGTAGAGCGAGAACGGGTCGAAGCAGAAAGCCGCCTCCGCGTGCACATCGCGGCCGATGAACACCCCTTCGGCGCCCAGGCCACCCTCGGCGACGAACGGGTACGCGCCGCTGGCTGTGGCGGTGGTCATCCGGTGGGCGGGCAGGGCGAGCTTGCCGCCGCGGGCGGAGGCCGGACCGGGGCGACCGGCGGGCGGGTAGGTAGGCCGCAGACTCGGATCGAGGGTCTGCTCGGCGCGGTGCTTGGGCGGATTTCCGGCGAGGCGCGCCTGGCGGCGGGCTTCGGTGAAACCGGCTCGGGCGGCCCGCTGCTCGGCGCGCGTCGTCTTACGGGGCACGAACAGAGGGGAGGCGCTGGCGCGGGTACGGGGCATGAGCGTTTCTCCAGATGACGGGTGGGTCAGCGGCGGACGAGGCCGGTGAACGGGGCGTGCAGGTCGGCCGGGGTGGTGCGCCGCCGGACGAGATGAGCGGTGCGCTGGTGGCGCTGGCAGATGGTCAGTCCCGGTGCTCCCTCCGGAAGGCCGGCCTGGCACGCCTCCGGTGCGGGGATCTCGCCGGAGTCCGGCCGGGGCGCCGCGTGGTAGGCGGCGTGGAGGTGCTCGGCGGCCTGCCAGATGCGGGTGCGGGCGGTACGGAGCTGGTCGCCCTCGACCGCGACGAGCTGCCCGGTGCGACCGGTGTGGGCGTCGAGCAGCCCGTACAGCGAAACGAGGTGCGCGTGCAGGGCGTCCAGCTCGGCCCGGGTGGTGACCAGCGGGCCGCCCGGGATGTTGAGCGCCCGGTGGAAGTCGAGCGCGGCGGTGGCGAAGGGCACGAAGTCCTGCGCGGTCGGGCTGGCGGTGCGGGACATGAGGGTGCTCTTTCGAAGGGAAGGGTCAGGCAGCGAGCGCGAGCGGCAGGGCGGCGGCGGTGAACGCCTCGGCCTGCTGCCAGGTCAGCGGCCTCAGATCGAGCTGGGCGCCGACAGCGGCGGTCTCCACGACGGCGCAGGCGGTGCGCAGCTCGTCCTCGGTGTCGGCCGAGACGGTCAGCAGACCGGTCAGGGCGACGTCGGCGTGCCCGGCGATGAGCTGGCGCTCGCGGGACTTGATGTCCTGGTACTCGATCGAGTCCGCCTCGGAGTCGACCTGGCCGCGCCGGGCCCGTTCGGCGGCGTCGGCGATCACGCTGGACTTCTTGCGCTGCACGTCGCGCAGGGCGGCGTCGAGGTTCTTCGGTTCGTAGGAGAGCGACAGCGTGCGCCGCACCCCGCCGGTGAACAGGAGCTGGTGCAGGAAGCCGGCGCTGGTCTCGGTGCGCGGCCAGTTCTCCACCCAGTAGGTGGCGTGCACGGCGGAGTCGGTGGCGATGTGGTCCGCCTTCTCGACGACCACGACGGGTCCGGCGGCGGCGGGCTCGGCCTCGGGGCGACCGGCCGTGGACCAGCGGTCGAGTGTCGCCAGCGCCTTCGGGTCATAGGAAGTGCGCACCACGGCGGCGATCTCGCGGGCGGTGAGCCAGCCCGTCGGGGTGAGACCGGCGGTCCGCGCCGCCTGGTCGAACGTGGAGGTGAGCTGGGCGAGGACGCTGAAGGCACCGGTGAGACCGCCGCCAGCCTGGTTGATCAGCCGACGGGCCGCCTTGGTGTCCAGGGACACCGCGACGTACGCCTCGTGCGGGGCGGCTGCGGGACCGGCGCTCTGGATCAGCTCGTTGTACATCGCGCCGGCCATCGGGGTGTCGGGGCGGCCGTGCTCTTCCCAGTAGCGGCGCAGCGCGTCGCCGGAGTCGGGGATGGTGCGTTCGATCACCTGGATGCGGGCGATCTGCCCGGTACGGGCGAGAGCTGCCAGCGCGCGTCCCCAGCCGCCGACGTTGGCCTGCTGGGTGCCGGGGTCGAGCAGGGCGTAGGCGCGGGAGGAGACCTTGACCACCGCGGTCAGTGTCCCGGTGTGCGGGTTGTGGACGGCGCCGTACTTGCCGTCAGGAGCAGTGGTCACGCGCAGGCTGGCAGCTGTGCCGGGAAGGTGGAGCAGTCCCTCGCGGGTCGGCCGGCGAGAGGGCCGGGTGAGCCAGACGAGCTGGCCCCGCATCCGGCGCAGCGCGTACCGGACGACGATCGGGGCCCAGTCCGCCAGAGCACGGCCTCGGTGGCGGACGAAGACGAGCAGGGCGATCACGGCCCACAGCGGGATGAGCTGGAGGGCGCCGACCACACCGCGGGCGAGGATCACGGCGAGAAGGAGAAGGCCGGTGAGCCCGGCGACGACCAACTGCGGGACGGACAGGCCGAGCAGGACGCCGCGCCTGCTGCGGTGCGGGAACTTCACGGTGTGCGTGGAGGACTGGTGCTTGCCGGACATGGTGGTTCCAGACGGTGAGAGCGGGCGGAGGACGGGGCGCGCGGAGCTCTTCTGGACGTCATGGCGAAACCTTCTTGCTGATGGGGGGGCGGGGGGGGGGGGGGGGGGGGGGGCCCCCCCCCCGGGGGGGGGGGGGGGGGGGGCCCCCGGCGGCGGGGGGGGGTTAACCCCCGTGGTGGGGGTGGCGGGGGCCGGGGGCGCCGGGGCCGCCGCC
>NZ_JBITCS010000024.1:0-125108 GCF_044453445.1 Streptomyces sp. NPDC051684
AGGGAGGCGACGCGGAGCGTCGTCGACCGACGACAACGCCGCGAGCGTGCGTGCCAGGCCCCGCGAGCCCGGCCTGATCCAAACGACAGGCCCTACGTCGTGCGCCTCGAACAGGCCCGCGGGCTGCGGCCCTCCGCGGACGTGGTGGAGGCACTTGCCCGCGCCCTTCGCCTGTCCCCCGTCGAGCGGTCCTACCTCTTCGACCTGGCCCAGCAGCGCCCCCGCACCACCCCGGAGCCGTCCGCCATCGCGGCGCCGCCCTTGGCCCGCCTGGTCAGGGACCTGTCGCCGCTGCCTGCGATGCTGCTGAACCACCGCTACGACATTCTGGCTTGGAACCACGAAATGGCGGGCGTGCTCCTGGACTTCGACACCCTGCCGCCGGAGCACCGCAACGCGATGTGGCTGTGCCTGATGCATCCGCGCATCCGCGAGTTCTACGTCGACCGGGAGCGCGTCCTGCGCTAGGGCGTCGCCCACTTGCGCTCGGCGTGGGCCGCGCATCCCGAGGACCGGGCGCTGAGCGGCCTCATCGCCGAATTCCTCGCCAGGGACGAGGAGTTCGCGCGCCTGTGGGCCGAGCGGGACATCCGGGTGAACGGCCGCGGGGACAAGGCGATGCGGCATCCGGACGTGGGCGAATTCACGGTGCGCTTCGAGGTGCTCATCCCCGTGCAGGACCCGGACCAGCGCTTGCTGATCTTCCACGCGGCGGACGAGGCCTGCCAGTCGGCATTGGACCGGCTGTGCGCACGCGCCCCGGCCTCGTAGGCAGCCGCGTACCGCCGCCCACCGCCGAACAATTGACGCGACAACAGGTCCGGCCGCGCCTACCGTCGACCGCATGGCTGATGCATGCTTCGCCCACTCCCGGCTCGCCGCGGTCTACGACCCGCTCGACCCCGATCGCAGTGATCTCGACGCCTACCTCGGGATCGCGAAGGAATTCGGGGCGCGCCAGGTGCTCGACATCGGGTGCGGCACCGGGGTCTTCGCGCTTCTGCTGGCGGAGCGCGGCATCGAGGTCGTCGGGGTCGACCCCGCCGCGGCATCCCTCAACGTCGCCCGCACCAAGCCGGGTGCCGAACAGGTGCGGTGGCTCGACGGCGATGCCACGACTCTCCCGCCGCTGCGGGTCGACCTCGTGACCATGACGGCGAACGTCGCCCAGGCCATCGCCGACCCGCAGGCGTGGCAGGGCACGCTGCGGGGCGCCTACGAAGCGCTGCGCCCCGGCGGGCACCTCGTCTTCGAGACCCGCGACCCGGCCCGCCGCGCCTGGGAGGAGTGGACCCGCGACCTCACCCATCAGGTGACGGACGTCCCCGGCGTCGGGCCGGTCGAGAAGTGGGTGCAACTGGTCGAGGTGGAGGGTCCGTTGGTGGCCTTCGACCAGACCTATGTGTTCGCCTCGGACGGGCAGGTGCTGACCTCGCGGTCGATGCTGCGTTTCCGGGAGCGGGACGAGGTCGAGCGGGATCTGGTCGCGCACGGCTTCGTCGTGACGGACGTCCGCGAGGCGCCCGACCGACCGGGACGGGAGTTCGTCTTCGTGGCGCGACGCCCGCTCTGAGACCCGTCGTCCGGATCAGCTCGGCGGTGTGTACCGGCCGTCGACGGCCGTCCAGCCGCCGTCCACGAACAGCTGGCTGCCCGTCACGAAGGACGCGGCATCGGAGGCCAAGTAGACGACCGCGCCTGCCAGTTCGTCGGGCCGTGACCAGCGGCCCAGCGCGCTCTTGTCGGCGTACGCGGCGGACCACTCCGGGACCGCGCGGATCTGTTCGGTCAGTGGCGTGGCCACGACGCCCGGCGCGATGGTGTTCACCCGCACGCCCGACGGGCCCAGTTCGGCCGCCGCCGTGCGCGCGAGCTGGACGAGGCCCGCCTTGGTCGCCGCGTACACGCCCTGGCCCGGCTCCACCGTCACCGCGCGGATCGAGCTGAAGCCGATGATGCTGCCCCGGCCGCGCTCCGCCATGCCGCGCCCGAACGCCCGCACCAGGTCGAACGAGGCCCGCAGGTTGAGGGCGACGACCCGGTCGAACTCCTCCGACGTGTAGTCGAGGAGCCGCTTGCGGACGTTCGTCGCCGCCGTGAAGACGAGGGCGTCGACCGGGCCCAACTCGTCGGCCGCGCGAGCGACCGCCTCCGCGTCGAGCACGTCCAGCGCGTACGCCGACATCCCGGGGGCAAGGGACGCCGATTCCTCTGCCGCCTTCAGGTCGCGGTCCGCGCACACCACCTGCGCGCCGTGCGCGGCCAGCGCGAGGGCGCTCTCGCGGCCGATGCCGCCGCCCCCGCCCACCACGACCGCCTTGCGTCCGTCGAGGCGGAACAGGCCCGCGTAGTCGGCGGGCCCGGTCGGTTCCTGGGTCGTCATGGTGTCACCGGTCCTTCTTCGTCGTCGGGCGGATCACGGCCATGCGGGTCACCGTCAGTTCGTCGATCGCGAACCTCGGGCCCTCGCGGCCCGCCCCCGAGTCCTTCACACCGCCGTACGGCATGGCGTCGGAGCGGAAGCCGGGCACCTCGTTGACGACCACGCCGCCCGCTTCCAGGCGTTCCACCGCGGCGAACGCCGTGTCCAGCGAGGCGGTGTAGACGCTGGCGTGCAGCCCGTAGCGCGAGTCGTTGGCCAGGGCGAAGGCCGCGTCCATGTCGGGCACCGAGCGCAGGCACACCACCGGGCCGAAGATCTCCTCGCTCCACACGGGCAGCGCGGGATCCGGGTCCAGGAGCAGCGCGGGCCCGATGACACGGTCCGGGATGTCACCGCCGACGGCCGGCACGGCGCCCGCCTTGACCGCTTCCTCGACCCAGGTGCGTACGCGGTTCGTCGAGCCCTCGTCGATGAGGGCCGACACACGTGTCGTCGCGTCCCTCGGGTCGCCCGTCGCGATCTTGGGGATGCGCCGCTTCAGGAGCGCCACGAAGTCCCCGCGCACCGCCTCCTCCACGATGACCCGCTGCACGCTGATGCAGGCCTGTCCCGACGCGTAGTAGCCGCCGCGCACGACGGCGTCCGCCGCGGCGTCGAGGTCGGCGTCGGCGGCCACCAACAGGGCTGCGTTGGAGCCGAGTTCGAGCAGCGTCCTGGTGGGGGCCGCGTCCTTGGCGATGCGGTGGCCGACGGCGGCGGAGCCGGTGAAGGAGACCGCGCCGATCCGCCGGTCCGTGGTGAGCACCTCGCCCACCTCGGGGCCCCCGGTGACCAGTTGCACCGCCGCCCGTGGCGCCCCGGCCTCGTACAGTGCCTCGCGCAGCAGGTGGACGAGGCAGAGCGTGGCGAGCGGGGTCTGCGGGGCGGGCTTGGCGATGACCGGGCAGCCGGCCGCGACCGACGGCGCGAGCTTGTGCGCGGCAAGCAGCAGCGGGTAGTTGAACCCGGCGATGCCCACCACGACGCCGATGGGCTTGCGGGTCCAGAAGCCGAGCAGTCCCTCGCCGGAGGGCAGCAGGTCGAGCGGCACCGTCTCGCCGTGCAGCCGGGCCACCTCCTCGGCGGACGTGCGCAGCGTCAGCAGGGTGCGGTCCACCTCGACGCGGCAGTCGACCAGCGGCTTTCCCGTTTCCAGGACGAGGAGACGCTCGAAGTCGGCGCGGCGGGCGGCGAGGGCGTCGTGCGTCGACTGAAGGGCCGCGCTGCGCACGTGCGAGGGCAGCGCGCCGACCCGGGTGCGGACCGCGACGGCCTCGTCGAGGGCGCGGCCGGCCAGCGCCGTGTCGCCGACGGGCGCGCGGCCGACGAGCGACCCGTCGTACGGGAAGCGCACCTCGTCGCTCGTGGGGGCCGGCAGCCAGGTGTCGCCGACGGGCAGCCCTTCGGGGAGGTCCGACGTCAACGAGCTTGCCGCCGCGGCGGGTTCGGGGTGTGCGTTCACGAGGAGGGCTCCTGGTTGAGGTCGGCCGCCGTCACTCCGGCCAGTGCCTTCTCCAGCGTGGGCACGGCGGCGATCAGCCTGCGGGTGTACGGGTGCTGCGGGTTCTCGTAGAGCTCCTCGGTGGGTCCGCTCTCGACGATCTCGCCCGCGCGCATGACGGCGACGTGGTCGCACACGTGCCGCACGACGGACAGGTCGTGGGAGACGAAGACGAGGGTGAGGTTCAGTTCGTCGACGAGGTCGGCGATGAGGTTGAGGACCTGGGCGCGCACGGACACGTCCAGGGCACTGACCGGCTCGTCGGCCACGATGATGTGCGGGCGCGGGGCCAGCGCGCGGGCGATGGAGATGCGCTGGCGCTGGCCGCCGGAGAACTGGTGCGGGTAGCGCCGCGCGGCCTCGGCGCCGAGGCCGACGGATTCGAGGAGTTCGGCGACCCGTTCCTTGCGGTTGCCGATGCCCTGCGCGACGAGGGGTTCGGCCACGATGTCGCCGACCCTCATCCGCGGGTCGAGGGAGCTCATCGGGTCCTGGAAGACGAGCTGGAGGCGTTCGCGGACGAAGCGGAGCCGGCGTTCCTTGAGCCGTGTGATGTCCCGTCCCTCGATCTCGACGGTGCCGCTCGTCGGCCTGTCGAGACCGGCCAGGATGCGCAGCAGCGTCGATTTGCCGCACCCCGACTCCCCCACGATGCCGAAGCGCCCGCCGTGCGGCACGGAGAGGCTGACGCCGCGCAGCGCGTGCACGGGCGGGGCGGGGGTGCGCAGGGAGACGCGCGGCCGGTGGTAGTCGCGGGTGACGTCGGTGACGCGGATGGCGTCGCCGCTGGTCTGCTGCTCAGCCACGGCGGGCCTCCTGGGGGTCGGGGGTGTCCGCGCCGCGTACGCCGCCGTGGCCCCGCGGCACGGGATGGAAACACGCGTAGCCGGAGTCGGGGCCCGTCTCGGTCCACGCGGGGCGGGTCGCGCACAGGTCGGTGGCCTTGGCGCACCGGTTGCGGAACACGCATCCTTCAGGGAAGGCGCCGGCCGGTGGCACCGAGCCGCCGATGGTGGCGAGCCGGCCGCGCTCGTCGACGGCCGTCAGGTCGGACGCGCCGATCAGTGCCTGGGTGTAGCGGTGTCTGGGGCGCGTGAACACCTGGCGCACGGGCCCTGATTCGACGATCCGGCCGCCGTACATCACCATGACGCGCTCGCAGGCGGTCGCGACGACCGCCAGGTCGTGCGTGATGAACAGGAGCGCCGAGCCACGGTCCTCGACCCCGCGCACGATCAGGTCGAGGACGCGGGCCTGCACGGTGACGTCGAGCGCGGTGGTCGGCTCGTCGCAGACCAGCAGGGCGGGGTCGTTGGCGAGCGCGATGGCGAGGACGACGCGCTGGCGCTGGCCGCCGGAGAACTGGTGCGGGTAGGCGCGCGCGGCGGCCGCGGGCTCCGGCAGGCCCACTTGGTCGAGCAGTTCCACGGCTGCCGTGTGTGCGGAGGCGCGGTCGGTCCTGGTGCGGTGGACGAGGAGCACCTCGGCGATCTGGCGGCCGATCCGCATCGTGGGGTTCAGGGCCGTCATGGGCTCCTGGAACACCATGGCGAT
The DNA here is from genome assembly GCF_044453445.1 of Streptomyces sp. NPDC051684. Lineage (NCBI taxonomy): Bacteria > Bacillati > Actinomycetota > Actinomycetes > Kitasatosporales > Streptomycetaceae > Streptomyces > Streptomyces sp. NPDC051684. Next base: position 5,478 of record NZ_JBITCS010000024.1, read on the forward strand.
GTCCTTGCCCCGTACGCGGGACATCCGCGCCTCGTCCGCCCCGACCAGGTCGTGGCCGACCCCGGCGAGCCGCACCGATCCCTGGGCACGCAGCCCTTCGGGGAGCAGCCCCATGAGGCTCAGTGAGGTGAGCGACTTGCCGGAGCCGGACTCGCCGATGAGGCCGACGCGTTCCCCCGCGCGGATGGTGAAGTCGACGTCCTGGACGAGGGGTCCGCCGTCGCGGGTGGTCACGTCGAGCCCGCGGACTGTCAGTACGTCGTCGGTCGCGGCAGCGGCTGTCATCGGTGGTCCTCCACCTTGGGGTCGAAGCGGTCGCGCAGTCCGTCGCCGAGCAGGTTGAAGCCGAGTACGGCGACCGCGATGGCGAGGCCGGGGAAGACGGCGAGGCGGGGTGCGGTGCCGAGGAGTTCCTGGCTCTCCTGGAGCATCCGGCCCCAGGACGGGGTGGGCGGCGGGGTGCCGAAGCCGAGGAAGGACAGCGCGGCCTCGGCGAGCACGGCGATGGCGAAGCCGACCGAGGCCTGCACGATGATCAGGCTGCTGACGTTGGGCAGGACGTGCCGCAGCGCGATGGCCAGCCGTCCGCGCCCGGCCGCGCGTGCGGCCATGACGTACTCCGTTCCCATGACCTGGAGGGTGCCGCCGCGGATCAGGCGGGCGAAGCCGGGGATGGCGGCGATGCCGATGGCGACCATGGCGACGCCCGTCCCCGCTCCGTAGACGGCGGCGAACATGATGGCAAGCAGCAGGGCGGGGAACGCGAGGATCAGGTCGTTGCCGCGCATGAGGAGTTCGCCGAGCCGGCGCGAGCCGGCCCCGGCGAGGATGCCGAGCGGCACCCCGACGACCGCGGCGACGCCGACCGCGACCAGGCCGACGTAGAGCGTGGTCCGTGAGCCGATCATGATCTGACTGAAGACGTCGCGGCCGAACTTGTCGGTGCCGAACCAGTAGTCGGCGGACGGTTCCTGCATGCGTACGGCGGGGTCCACCAGCGTCGGATCGTGCGGGGTCCACACGAAGGAGAGCAGGGCCACGGCGACCACGAGCGCGACGACGGCGCCGCCAACGAGGAGGGAGCCGGGCAGCGGCCTGCGGCGGCGACGTGCCGGCGCGCCCGTGTCCACGGCGTTCGAAGCAACCATCAGCCACGCACCCTGAGTCGAGGATCGATCACGAGATAGGCCAGGTCGACGAGGAAGTTCACGAGCAGCACCGCCGCCGCGAGGATCATGACGACGTCCTGGACCACGATGAGGTCCCGTCCCGCGACGCTGTCGAGCAGCATGCTGCCGAGGCCGGGGATCACGAAGACCCGCTCGATGACGACGGCGCCGACGAGCAGCGTCGCCAGTTGCAGCGCGAGGACGGTGACGACCGGCACGGAGGCGTTGCGCAGCCCGTGCCGCACCAACGCCTTCATCGGGCGCAGGCCCTTGGCGCGGGCGGTGCGCAGATAGTCCTCGCGCAGCACGTCGAGCACGGAGCTGCGGACGTAGCGGGTGAGGACGGCGGCCTGGACAAGCCCCAGGGACAGCGCGGGCATCAGCAGCTGTTTGAGGAAGAGCACGGGATCGTCGGCCGGTGGTGTCCAGCCGTTCGCCGGCAGCCAGCCGAGCCCCACCGCGAACACGGTGATCATGAGCATGCCCGCGAGGAACGCCGGTACGGCGACGCCGACTTGGGACAGTGCCGACAGGACGAGCCCGGACGGTTTGCGGTGCCGGACCGCCATCAGCGTGCCCAGGGGCACCGCCACGAGGCACGCGATCACCATGCCCGTGCCGACGAGCCACAGGGTGACCAGGAGCCGGTCGGCGAGCTGCGGGCCGATGGGGGTGTGCGAGATGTAGGAGTCGCCGAGGTCGAAGGTGACCAGGTCGTGCAGCCAGCTCAGGTACTGGTCGACGAGGGGGCGGTCGAGGCCGAACTGTGCGTGCAATTGGGCCACCGCGGAGTCGGAGGCGCCGGTGCCGAGGGCGACGCGCGCGGGGTCACCGGGCAGCACCGCCATGAACGCGAACACCACGACGGAGCTCACGAACAGGCTCGCCAGCAGGATCGCGATCCGCTGCGCCAGACGGACGATCATCGGTTCGGGCCGCCTTTCAGGACGCGTCGGTCCGGCCGGACCGGCTCAGGCCGGTGAGGTCCAGGGATTCGGTGACGCTGTTGACCGGCAGTCCTGTGATGTCCGCGTCCGCCACCATCAGGTTCGGCAGCAGGAACAGCCAGTCGGCGGCGGCGTCCTTCGACAGTGTCCGGGCGGCCTCGCGCATGGTGGCGGTCTGCTCCTTCTGGCTGCCGGTGTCCGCCTTCGCGAGCAGTTCGCGGAAGGCGGGGTTGTCGTAGCGGGTGTAGTAGTTCTTGTCGCCGAACACGGCGGGCATGTCGCGGGGTTCGACGTGGGACATGATCGTCATGTCGTAGTCGGCGTTCTTGAACACGGTCGACAGCCAGGCCGCGGGGAACTCCAGCTGGCTCAACTCGACCTTGAATCCCGCCTGTTCGAGCTGGCTCTTGACGACGGTGCCGCAGGCGGCGGCGTACGGCAGGGTCGGGATCCGCAGCCGCAGGGTGCGCCCGGCCTCGCCCGACTCCTTGAGGAGCCTGCGGGCCTTGTCCCGGTCGTAGGGGTACAGGCCGGTGAGGTCCTGGTACCAGGGGTCGGTGGGCGGCACCATGCTCCCGATGAGCTTGCCGCGCCCGCCCCAGCAGGTGTCGACGAGCGCCTGGTGGTCGATGGCGTACCGGACCGCCTGCCGGGCCTTCTTGCTGCGCATCGGCCCCGACCCGTTGTTCATCGAGAGCATCACCTCGCCGTTGGTGGAGCCTTCGATGACGCGGTACTTGGGGTTGTTCTCGAAGCGGTAGAGGGAGTCCGGTGACTGCATCGCGCCGATGACGTCGATCGTGCCCGTGAGCAGCGCGTTGTTCATCGCCGTCGGGTCCTTGAAGTACTTGAGCGTGACCGTGTCGAAGTGCGGTGCAGGCCCCCAGTAGCCGGGGCGGCGGGCGAGGGTGAGGGAGTCGCCGCGGTTCCACCTCTTGAGTTCGTACGGTCCGGTGCCGACGGGGTCGGTGGCCAGCTTGCCGACGCCGGTGCGGCTGAACATGGCGCCGGTGCGGGTGGTCATCCGGTACAGCCAGTCGTTGCTGGGCCGCTTCAGCGTCACCTTCAACTCGTCGCGGGAGACGGCCCGTACGCGGTCCACGACGCTCATCTGGGCCTTGAGCGCCACCGTCCACTTGGGCACGACGCGCTCGATGGAGAACTTGGCGTCCTCGGCGGTGAACGGTGCGCCGTTGCTGAACTTGGCGTCCTTGGTGAGGTGGAAGGTGTACGTGCGGCGGTCCTTCGACAGCTCCCACGAACGTGCGAGGGCGGGCCGGATCCTGCCGTGCTGGTCGAGCTTCACCAGGTTCTCGTAGACGTTGTAGAGCAGCGCCTGCGGGATGGCGGCGCCGTCGGTCTTCGTGAAGTCGAGATTCGCGGGCTCGGCGGTGACACCGATCGCGAGGGAGTCGCCGGGGCCGTCGGGGCGGGATCCCGCGGCGGTGGAACCGGCGGAGCAGGCTGTGGCCAGGAGCAGAAGACAGCAGGTCAGCAGGGATTCGGCCGCCCGGACGGGTCGCGCGCGTCGTCGGTCCTCGCTCATGCACGACCCTTCCGCCGTAACTGGCCTGACCAGTAAGCTCACTTGACAGGTACCGTGACGACTGAGTCGGTACCTGTCAAGAGGGCGGAACCTGTCCACCGGCATGAAGGAGAGGGTGCGGATGCTCACCGAACAGAACCTGGCCACCATGTCCGCCGTCGAGATGACCGCCCGTTTCGCCGATCGCACGGTGTCACCGGTCGAGGTGCACGACGCCGTGCAGTCGGTGATCGAGGCGCGCGAGGGTGTGCTCAACGCGTTCTGGGTGCGGGACCCCGCCGAGTCCCGCAAGGCGGCAGCGGCGAGCGAGGCTCGCTGGGCGGCCGGGGAGCCGCTGGGGCCGATCGACGGTGTGCCGGTGACCCTCAAGGAGAACATCGCCCGCAGAGGCGTCCCGATGCCTTCGGGCAACGCGGGGGTGGAGCCGGTCGTCCCCGGGCGGGACGCGCCGATCACCGAACGGGTCCTGGAATCGGGCGGGTTGGTCCTCGGCTCGACCGTCATGCCGGACTGGGGCATGCTCTCCTCCGGCGTCTCCAGCCGGCACGGCATCACCCGCAGCCCCTGGAACCCCGCCTGGACGACGGGCGGTTCGAGTTCGGGGGCGGGCGCGGCGGCCGCGGGCGGGTACGGGCCGCTGCACGTCGGCTCGGACATCGGCGGCTCCATCCGTCTTCCGGGCACATGGCTGGGCCTGGCCACGCTCAAGCCGAGCGACGGCCGGGTTCCGCTGGACACCCCGTACCTGGGCCGGGCGGCGGGCCCCATGGCGCGCACGGTCGCCGACCTGGCGCTGCTCATGCGGGTGCTGAGCAGGCCCGATCCGCGCGACTGGACGAGCCTGCCGCCGCAGGACATCGACTGGTCACAGCCGACCGGGGACGTGCGCGGGCTGCGGGTCGGCCTGCACCTCGACGCGGGGTGCGGAGGGCCGCGCGATCCGGAGGTGGTGGAGGCGGTGCGCCGGGCGGCCGACACCTTCGAGGCGGCGGGCGCGACGGTGTCGCAGGTGGAGCCGTTCATGTCCCAGGAACTCCTGGACGACCTGGACCTGTTCTGGCGGGTGCGCTCCTGGAACGACCTGCGCAAGCTGTCCCCCGACGCGGCGCTGCGCGTACACCCGTACATCATGGGCTGGTGCCGCGAGGGCGCGGACGTGCCCGGCACACGCGTGCTGCACTGCTACCAGCAGATCATGCGGATCCAGGCCCGAACGGTGGCGGCGACGCTCCCGTACGACATCGTGCTGTCGCCGGTCGCGCCCGTCGCGGCGTTCGCGGCGGAGCAGCCGATGCCGTTCATGGAACCGGGCAGGACCATGTCACACATCGGCTTCACCGCCCCGTACAACATGTCGGGCCAGCCCGCCGCGACCGTCAACTGCGCCTTCACGGCGGACGGCCGGCCCATCGGCGTACAGCTCTCGGGGCGCCGCTTCGACGACCTGGGCGTGCTGCGGGCGGCGGCCTGGTACGAGAGGAACCGCCCGGCCGAGGCGGTCCCGCGGTGGCCGGACGCCTCGCTGCCGGGCCAGGAGGGGGAGACGACGTGACGCCGGACGGGGCACGGTTCCAGCAGGTCGCGCCGGTACGGCTGTACCAGCGCATCGTTGAACAGATCGAGCAGGCCATCGCCTCCGGCGACCTGAAGCCGGGTCACCGTCTACCCAGCGAACGCGAGTTGGTCAGCCAGTTCGGTGCGAGCCGTCCCACGGTGCGCGAGGCGCTGCGTGTCCTGGAGAGCAATGGCCTCATCCGCTCCCGCCACGGCGACCCGCACGGCCCGGAGATCCTGCCCTTCACCACGGCGGGCCTGGCCAAGGAGATGACCCGCCTGGCCCGCTTCGACACCATCTCGATGGCCGAGCTGATCTCGTTCCGCATGATCCTCGACGGCTCGGCGAGCCAGCTCGCGGCGCGGCTGCGCACGGACGAGGAACTGTCCGCGATGGAGGAGACGGTGACGGCGATGACCCGGGCCATCGACGCGGGCTACGAGGAGTTCAGCACGGCGGACGTGGCCTTCCACGAGGTGGTGGCGCGCGCCAGCCGCAACGCACTGATCGAGGTCTCCAACCAGGTCGTCCGCGGCGCGGTCCTCACCCTGATCGCCGACAAGGTCGCCCACGCGGACAACCGCGAGTCCCTGATGCGTACGTCGCTGCGCCACCACCAGGAGGTCCTCGAAGCCATCCGCACCCGCGACGGCCTGGCGGCGGCCCGCATCTCCCGACGGACGTTGTACGACTACTACGCGGGGTATGTGACGGAGGAGCAACGGGGGCCGTTGCTGGCGCTGGTGGACGAAGCGGGGGACTGAGCCCCGGCTCGGGCACACCTTCCCGTATGTGCCGGGACCGCACGGGAACGCCTGGCTGAAACTCATCTGTTGAGTGGCCTGGACCATTCGCCGACCGGGCGGGATAAGTGGAATCGTCCAACAGGGGTGCTGGGCAGGCCGGTTGAGGCGAAACGATGCTGATAGCATCCCCGCGGCGATCTTGATCAACTCATCCCGCGTGCCGCCTTGACACCTGCCTGCGGGATGAGAGCGGGGGTACGGGTCGCCGATCTACCTGCCCGTGCCAAGAGAGGCGTCCATGACACACGCACTTGTGTGGTGCCTGGGTGCGATTGCGCTGATATCCGTCGCCGCAGTCGTTGCACTCATTGCCCGCAACCGAGCGCTGACCGACAAGAGACGCCAGGCTGACGCCGAGCAGAAACAATGGCTGGCCCAGGCCAACGCGCAGATCGCGGCCCACCAGTCCGAACTGCAGAGGTCCCGCGCGGAGCGGGATGGTGTCATCGCCGAAGCGCGGGCCGCCGCGGAGGACAGCACGAAGTCCGTCCTCAAGGGAGCGGCCAGCTTCCTACAGAGCCTGGCGGCCGAACAGACCGCGCTGCTGGACAACATGCAGCGCAAGTACGGCGGCAACGAAGTCCTCAACGACCTCCTGGACGTGCACCACGCCAATGCCCAGATGGCGCGCAAGGCCCAGGGCATCGCGGTGATGTGCGGGGCGCCGCTGGGCCGCCGCAACCGGCCGGCCAGCGTGTACGACGTGGCGCGCAACGCCCAGGGCCAGATCCGCAACTTCCAGCGCGTCTCGATCATGCAGCAGCCCGGTCTGGCCCTCAAGGCAACCGCGGTCGCGCCGGTCGCACTGGCCGTCGCCGAACTGCTGGACAACGCCGCGAGCTTCTCGCAGCACGACGCGCCGATCGAGGTCACCTTCCAGCGCGTGCAGGGCAACCTGTGCATCGTCATCGACGACGCCGGCGTCAGCATGAGTGACGAGGACCGCCAGCGGGCCACCGCTCTGCTGTCCGGCGACGAACCGCCGCAGTTGCAGCAGCTGGGCACGCAGCCGAAGTTCGGCTTTCCGGTGATCGGCCTGATCGCCCGCCAGTACGGCTTCAAGGTGGACGTCACCGGTGTGTCCCGCTACGGCGGTGTGCGGGCTGTCGTCCTGCTGCCCGAGGAGTTGTGGACCATGGAAGAGGCGACCCCGAAGGCCGCACCGGCCGCGCCCGCTCCCGCACCGGCTGCGCCCGCGCCAGTAAGTCAGGGACCGAGCCGTTCCGAGGTGGCGCCTCTGCGCACCCCGAACGGCCTGCCCAAGCGCGCCAATCGCCAGTCGCCGAGCGCACCCGCGGCACCGGCGGGCACGTCCCGCCCGGACGGCGTCCCACAGCCCGTGCCGCGGGCATCCAGCCGCGGCCTGGGCGCGTTCCAGCGCGGCACCCTGGAAGCCCGTGCGGACGAGGCCCCCCTGGGCGAAGGGTCTGATGAGCGGTGAGCGCCGACCTGTCGTGGATGCTCGACGACATCGTGAAGAACGTGGTCGGGGCGCGCCATGCCGTCCTGCTGTCCGCCGACGGCCTGCCCCGCGCCTCCACCGAAGGCCTGGCCGAGGAAGATCTGCGCACCATCTCCACGGCCATGTCCGGTATCCAGGCCCTGAGCCGTGCCACGGCTCCGTTCGTCGGGGCCGCTCCGGATGCGGCCTGGACGCAGACCGTCATCGAGTTCTCGCACGGCTGGATCTTCCTGATCGGTGCCGGACAGGGCGCCTATCTCGCGGCGGCCGCGGAGCCCGACGTGGACATGCAGCAGATCAGTTACCGGATGCACCGTCTGGTGGCCCGGCTGGGGCACAACATGACCTCCGCGCCCCGCGTGGACGCGGCCGGTCAGCGCGGCCGGCACGGCAGCCGTGAGCCGGCGCCCGGTGAGGTGCTGTCCCAGGTGCTGCCCGAACTCGACCAGGCGCTCGCCGATGTCGACGGCGCTCGGCACGCGGTCCTGCTCGGCGGTGACGGCCTGCCCCGCGGCGCCACCTCGGGCCTGCCCCGCGATCTCGCCGACCGGATCTGTGCGGCCATGACCGGTATCCACGCCAACAGCCGGGCTGCCGCGCAGTTCGCCGGCCCCGTCGCGAACGTGGTGTGGCAGCAGACGGCCATCGAGTTCCAGCACGGCTGGATCTCCCTCATCACTGCCGGGGACGGTGCACTCCTGGCGGCGTCGGCCGACCATGACTGCAGCATCGAGGACCTGACGGGCCGGCTGCACGAAGTGGAGACCAAGATCGCGAGGTCTGCCGCGGCCGGCAGGGCGCCCGGCCATGCCTGAGCCCAGCGACCCGGGCCTCGTGGTCACCTCCGACCTCGTGCCGCTCTTTGTGATCACGGGTGGACGGACCCTGCCCCCGGAGCACGAGTACGAGCACACCGCGATGGTGACCTCGGCCCAGGGCTCCGAGGCCGCGCTGCGCGCCCTGACACCGGAAGCGCGCACGGTCATGGACCTGGTCACCGACGGCTTTCTGTCGGTGGCCGAGGTCGCCGGGCACACCCAACTCCCGGTCGGTGTCGTGCGCATCCTCCTGGCGCAACTCGCGGAGGCCGGCCTGCTCGTCGTGCGCAAGCCGGTCCCCGCCGCCGAACAGGTGGACATGGACGTCGTCAGCGCCGTCCTCACCGGCCTGCAGAAGAAATTCGGAGCGTGAGCGTGTATCTGGAGCCATCCGTCACCCAGGCGGTGAAGATCCTCATCGTCGGTCACTTCGGCGTGGGCAAGACCACGTGCATCGGCAGCCTCTCGGAGATCACACCGCTGCGGACCGAAGAGCAGATCACCGTGGCCAGCGTGGGACTCGACGACCTCACGAACACACCCAACAAGACGACCACCACCGTGGCCATGGACTTCGGCCGCCTCACCCTCTCGGACAGCCTGGTCCTCTACCTGTTCGGCACACCTGGCCAGGAGCGGTTCACGGAGATGTGGGAGGACCTGTCGCGCGGTGCACTGGGCGCGCTCGTCCTCGTCGACCCCGAGCGCCTCGACGAGAGCTTCGCCGTCCTGGACCTGGTGGAATCCTTCGGGCTGACGTACACGATCGGTGTGAACTCCTTCGAGGGCCAGGCCGAGTACGCGCTCGATGAAGTGCACGAGGCACTGAACCTCGAGGCCCGGACGCCGATCGTGCGGTGCGACGTCCGCGACGAGCGTTCCTCTGCCGAGGCCCTGATCACCCTCGTGCAGCACCTCATGACCCAGCTCGCCGCCTAGGAGCCCTTGCATGTCCCAGCCGACCGACCCCCGCTCGATACCGCCCGGCTGCCCCGCGCACGCACACGGCGGCAACGTCCAGCTCTACGGGCCCGACTTCGCGGCGGACCCCGAGGCCTACTACGCGCACCTGCGCACACAAGGCCCCAGCGCCTCCGTCGACATCGCCCCAGGCGTCGAGGTCGAACTCGTCACGAGCTACGACGCCGCCCTGCACATCCTGCAGAACCCGGCCGCCTTCCCGCGCGACTCGCGCCGCTGGAACGCGCTGGCCGAAGGGCGCGTGCCGGCCGACAGCCCGGCCCTGCCGATGATGGCCTACCGACCCAACGCGCTGTTCTCCGACGGCGCCGACCACGCCAAGCTGCGCCAGGCCGTCACCGCCGCGCTCGACACCGTGGACGAGCGGGCCCTGATCCGCCAGACCCAGAAGTCGGCCGACTATCTGATCAGCGGGTTCAGCTCGGACCGCCACGGCCGCGCGGAACTCATGGCCGAGTACGCCGGCCCGCTGCCCCTCCTCGTCTTCTCCCACCTCTTCGGCTGCCCGCCCGAGATCGGCGACCGGGTCATCACCGGGATCAGCGGCATCTTCGAAGGTGCCGCCGGCGCCGACGAGATCCTCGGCCAGGCGCTCGCGGAACTGATCGCGCTCAAGCACCGCCGGCCGGGCGAGGACCTCACCACCGAACTGATCCACCAGCACGCGCTCCTGACGCACAATCAATCCGAAGCCGACGAGGCCGTGCTCCACCAGCTCGTCACGCTGCTCTCCGGCGGCACCGCGCCACTCGCCGCGGCCATCGGCACGAGCAGCGCCCTCTACCTCGGCGAGGACTGGCCCACCGGTCTCCCTGTCGAGGACGCCGTCTCCCAGGCACTGTGGAACTACGCGCCGATCGCCAACTACGCCGGTCACTACCCCGCCATGGACATCGACCTCGGCGGGCGGACCGTACGGGCCGGCGACCCGGTGCTCATCTCCTTCGCCGCGGCCAATACGGACCCGCGGCTGACCGAACACCGTGCGCAGCTCAACTCGAAGGCCCATCTGGCCTTCGGCGCGGGCCCTCACGCGTGCCCCGCCAAGGACCCGGCCTTCATGATCGCGGTGACAGCGGTCGAGTGCCTGCTCAACCGGCTGCCCGACATAGAGCTGGACGAGGCCTTCGCCTCGCTCAGCTGGGTCCCCTCGCCGTGGAGCCGCGCCCTGAGCGAGCTGCCCGTCCGCTTCTCTCCGCGGCCCACCCCCATGGCCCCGGCTCCGTACGAGTCCGCGGCCCCCGTGGTCTCCCAGCCCACGCCCGACCTCCAGCAGCCCGCCGCTCAGCCCACCGTCGCGCCTACCTCCGGCAGCGCTCCTGAGCCCGACCCGCAGCACAAATCCCGCAAGGGAGGACTCTTCAGCCGCTTCCTGGCATGGACCAAGGGAGAGTGACAGAGGCAATTCCACTTCGCCGCGGTGTTATTGGATACTCAAATGATCTTGTGGGTATCGATGGCGACTGATGCTCGGGAAGGAGCACAGTGGGAATCGCCTTACTGCCGCAGGATCTTCGCCGCGCCACCGCCAGAGTCTTCTCACGCCTGCGCACCTCGCAGGGGCAAGCGGATCCGCTCCCCTTCTACGCCGAACTCGCCGCCCCAGGACCGGTCGGCCCCGCCCCCTGGGGTGGCCACCTCATCACCGGGTACGCCGAGTGCGACCAGGTCCTGCGCGACCGCGACTGGCTCGAACCCGACAGGTCCTGGCGTGAGAGGCAAGGCCAGGGCACCCGCTGGACGGCGCCCTCCGCGCAGGAGATGAGCCACACCCTGCCCACTCTCAACGGGCCTGAGCACAACCGAATACGCCGGGCGGCCGGCGGCTTCGACCGCACCGCCATCAGCCGCCTCGCCCCCGTGATCACATCGGCCACGGACCGTCTCCTGGACGCATTCCACGAGCAACTCCGCCACGGAGAGGCCGACTTCGCCACCCTGGTCGGCGAGGAACTGCCCATCGCCACGGTCGGCCACTGGCTCGGCCTGCCGCGCGCCGACTGGCCCCGGCTGCGCGAGCTCACCCACGACCAGGTGTTCACGCAGGAGCTCTTGCCCACGGCCAGCCAACTCGCCCGCTCGGACGCCGCCACCGTGGAGCTGCGGGCGTACTTCACCGACCTCGTGCGGGCTCGCCGCGCCCGCCCGGGCGACGACCCGGTCTCGCAGTGGATCCGTACCTGGGACACCCTCGAGATCGACCGTGACCAGGCCGACCACCAGGTGTACCACCTGGCCCGTTTCGTCCTGCTGGCCGCGCTGGAGACCACTGCGACCCTGCTGTCGCAAGCGGTCCTGCGCCTCGTCGAACACCCCGCGCACTGGGACGCGCTCACCGCCGACCCCGAACTGGCCCCGGGCGCCGTGGAGGAGAGCCTGCGCTACGACCCGCCCACCCACGTGATCAGCCGCGTCGCCGCCCACGACACCGTCCTGGCCGGCCACGGCATCCGCGAGGGCGAGATGGCCCACCTCCTGATCGGCGCGGCCCACCACGACCCGCACCGGCACCTGCACCCCGCCACCTACGACCCGCGGCGCACCCCCGGCCATCTCGCCTTCAGCGGCGGCGCCCACTACTGCCTGGGTGCCCCCATGGCCCGCCTCGAAGCACAGACCCTCATCACCCACCTCACGCGGCGCATCCCCCGCCTCACCCTCGTACGCCCGCCCACCTGGGCGCCCCGCGTCGCCTTCCGCCGCCTCCTGAATCTGGACCTCGCCCTCACATGACCGACCACCCCCAGCCCTCCGACGGTTACAAAACCCTCCGCATCGACCAGGACGGCCCCGTCCTGAACGCCCGGCTCCACGCCGGCCGCCCGGACGCCGTGCTCGACGTCGCCGCCATCGACGACCTCCTGAAACTGTTCGACAGGCTCACCGAGCGCACCGACGTGAAGGTCCTGGTCCTGTCCTCGCTGTCCGCGGACTTCTGCCTGGGCGCCGACCGCACCGAGTTCGCCGAGGCACGCAAAGCCGACCCGTCCGGTGCGGCCCTGCGCCGCATCGTCGACAAGGGCTACCGGCTGTGCCAGGCCCTGGAGGCCACCGATGCCATCACCATCGCGCGCCTCAACGGCCGGGTCACGGGCGCCGGCCTCGCGCTCATCTCCTACTGCGACCTTCGGGTCGGCGCCGACACCAGCCGCTACCGCATGCCCGAAGGAGTCCTCGGACTCCCGCCGGCCTGGGGCGGCGCCACCGGCCGCCTCATCACCGAGGTCGGGGTCTCGCGCATTCGCGAACTGATGCTCACCTGCCGGGAGTTCGATGCCACCACGGCGCACCGGATCGACCTCCTGCACGAATCCGTGCCCGAAGAAGACCTCGACCGCACGGTCACCGCCTGGACGCGCCTGCTCGGCCGCCGCTCACCCGAGTCCATGATCGCCGCCAAACGCATGCTGACCGGCTACGCCCGCGCCGGTCGCGCCGTCGACCTGGGCCCGCTCGACGCCAATCTCCTCACCGCACACCTGTAGCTCAGGACGAATTCGCAGGGCCCACCAGGAGCAGGGGCGGGGCTCCACACTCCGCCGGGTCCACCCAGTGAGAGTCTGCCGCGCACCACTCACCCGTGGCAGTCGGGCGTACCGCACGCGCCGTGGGCGGATCCCGGACGCGGTACGTCCAGCGTCGGGTTGCGGTCGAAGAAGCCGAACGGCTTGAGGGTGAAGCCGGTGCGGTCGACCGGCATGATCGGCCAGTCCTCGGGGCGGGGCGCGTGGGTGAGGCCGAAGGTGTGCCACAGCGTGAGGGGCTGTCCGTCGAGGTCGCGGTCGGCGGCGGCGTACGCGGGCAGGCCCGCCCCACCGGGGTGCTGGTTGACGAAGTCGCCCGCCGGGTAGCGCTCGGCGGCGTCGGAGCGGGTCACCCACAGATGCCTCGTGGCGAAAGCGGCGCGCGCGGCGACCGAGGACGCCGGGTCGGCGAGCAGGGTCGGCTTCCCCTCGGGGAACAGGGCGTAACCGACGGGCCTGCCGAGGTGGTTGAGGGATTCCGGGTTGGTGACGTGCCAGGTGCGGTCGGCGGCCGGGTCGGCGTCGCGCTGGGCCGCACGCTCGGTGAGCAGCGGGGTGCGGCGCAGGGTGAACGCGTTGCCGCGCGGGTTGTCCGGGCCGACCGGGACGCGCACGGCGTCGACCTCCTCGACGCGGTTGGTGACCCCGTCGACGGCCATGTCGAGGCGTGCGCAGAACAGGTGCTGATGGAAGGGCGCGCCGAGCCCCGGCGCGATCTCGGCCCGGAACCGCTCGTCGCCCTCGTACGCGGCGGTGAAGACGACGCCGGTTGCCTTGGCCTCGAAGGCGAGGGTGCCGTCGAGGTACAGGTACCAGTAGAAGCCGTAGTCGTAATTGCCGATGGTGGTGAAGAAGGAGAGCACCATGCGGCGCTGGCGGCGGGTCTCGGCGGAGCCCGCCCACAGGTCGGTGTGCTTCCACAGGATCCCGTCGTCCTCCTCGTGCAGACAGATCGCGTTGCGCAGGGTGCGCGGCCCGCCCTGCTCGTCGGCGATGACGGCGTCGAGGTACGTGATGTCGCCGACGCAGTCGCAGCCCAGTTCCAGGGCGTTGGCGCAGCGGCCGATCAGATACTCGCCGGTGTCGAAGTAGTTCTGCCAGGAGCGCACCGGGGACGGGTCGGCGTAGGGCACGACCATTTCGGCTATGGAGGCGCGGTGGAGGATCGGCCGGGTGCGTCCCGTGTCGCGGTCGGCGAAGGCGACACGGTGCAGGACGAGGCCCTCGCGGGCGTCGAAGCCGATGTCGAGCGACCAGTTCTCCCACGTCAGGCGGTGGCCGTCGAGGGTAAAGCTGGGGCCTTCGGGCTGGGTGATCTCGATGGGGCGCTGGGTGGTGCGCGCGGGTCCCGCGACCGCGGGGTCGTCGAAGTTGCCGGAGCCGGTGGGTACGGGGACGGGGCCGAGGTCGACGACCTGGTCGACGGTGCGGTGGGTGACATCGACGTAGCCGACGAGCCCGTCGACCGGGTGTGCCCAGGCGTGGTCCGCGCCGTGGTCCTGAACGAAGGCGAGGCCGCGCAGGATGCGCCGCCCGCTCTCCTGCGGGTACTCGTCGGCGTACACACCGGCGGACAGAGGTGCGACGCGCACCTTTTGGACGTCGAGGCCCCGGCTCTCCAGGGCGGCGAGCCACCGCTCATCCTTGGCGAGCAGCTCCTCTACGGCTCCGAACTCCTCTTCCAAAACGGGCAGTTGGCCATCCTTCACCGGGTCGACCTGCCGGTCCGACAGCACGCGCGCGTCCGTCAGGGACACCACCACGTCGTGGGCGGGCGCCCCGGCCGTGTCCTGAAGCAGGACCCGCACCCGGCGCCAGCCGTCCGCACCGGTCCCGCCGCCGAACAGCACTTCCTTCGCGGGTTCTTCGAGGCCCAGGTAGGCGAAACGGGTGGTGTCGGCGAGCAGGCCCGCGGCGCTCAGAATGTCCCGGGCCGCCCGGATCTCCTCGGCGGTCACCGGTGCGAGCGGATCGTGATCGTGCAGGTCACTCATGAGGCGCTCCCGAAGCGTTGCCCTACGTCCGTGTCACCGCGAACGTAGGCCGGTGGACTCGCGCCGGTGCGGCAGCGCGTGCACGCGAAGGCGCCAATGCGTGCACCCAGTGGTGTCCCGCGCCGCGCGCGAAGGGTCAAGGTCGCAGCATGCCGTCCCCGCCGGGAACGGTCCACCGAGCGACCTACGGAGTACGCACATGGACGATCGCCGCGACCACCTGTACATCGGCGGGGCATGGGTGCGCCCGAGCACCGGGCGGCGCCTGACATCGGTCGACCCGAGCACGGAACTGCCGCTCGGCTCGGTCCCAGAGGCGGTGGAGGCGGACGTCGACGCGGCGGTGGCCGCCGCGCGCGTCACCTTCGACTCCCCCGGCGGCTGGACGAGTTGGGAGCCGGAGCGGCGCGCCGAGGTGATGGAGCGGTTCGCCGCGGAGCTGGACGCGCGGGCACACGACATCGCGACACTGGTCAGCTCGCAGAACGGGATGCCGGTGAGCATCGCCCGCCAGCTGGAGGTCGGCTACCCGAGCACGGTGCTGCGCTACTACGCGGGCCTGGCCCGCGAGAGCACGTTCGGCGAGGTGCGCACGGGGCTGCTCGGCGGCCGGGTGGAAGTGCGCCGGCTGCCGGTGGGCGTCGTGGCGGCGATCGTGCCGTGGAACTATCCGCAGGTCCTGTCGATGTTCAAGATCGCACCCGCGATGGCGGCCGGCTGCACGCTCGTCCTCAAGCCGTCCCCGGAGACCGTCCTCGACTCCTTCCTGGTCGCCGAGGCGGCGCAGGCCGCGGGGGTGCCGGCGGGGGTGCTCAACATCGTGCCGGGAGGACGGGCGGCGGGCGCCCACCTGGTGGCCCACCCGGGCGTGGACAAGGTCGCGTTCACCGGCTCGACGGCCGCGGGCCGCGTCATCGGCGAGACCTGCGGGCGTCTGCTGCGGCCCGTGACACTGGAGTTGGGCGGCAAATCGGCCGGCATAGTCCTCGACGACGCCGACCTCGACCCGGCCGCCATCGGCCAGGACCTCGTCGCGGCCACCCTCACCAACAACGGCCAGACCTGCTTCCTCAGCACCCGCGTCCTCGCCCCGCGCGGCCGCTACGACGAGGTCGTCGACCTCATCACGGACCTGGCCCGCTCCCTCCCCGTCGGCAACGCCCTCGACGCGGCGACCCTCGTCGGCCCCCTGGTCAGCTCCGCGCAGCGCGAACGCGTCGAGGGACACGTGGCCAAGGGCCTCGCCGAGGGCGCCCGCCTCACCACGGGCGGCCGCCGCCCGGCCGGGCTCGACCGCGGCTGGTTCCTGGAGCCGACCGTCCTCGCCGACGTCGACAACTCCTGGACCGTCGCCCGCGAGGAGATCTTCGGCCCGGTCCTGTGCGTCATCCCCTACGAGGACGAGGAGGACGCCGTCCGCATCGCCAACGACTCCGACTTCGGCCTCGGCGGCACCGTGTGGACCGCCGACCCGGAACACGGCGCGGCCGTCGCCCACCGCATCCACACCGGCACGATCGGCGTGAACGGCTACCTCCCGGACCCGGTGGCCCCGTTCGGCGGCACGAAGTCCAGCGGCCTGGGCACTGAACTCGGCCCCGAGGGCCTGACGGCATACCTGCGCCACCAGAGCGTGTACGGATCGGGCTCCGCGTAGTCAAGCCCGCCAGCAATTGAGGCGCGGGGCCCGGGACTCGGGGCAGAGCCCCGCAATTCAAGCCCCCGACGATTGAGGCGCGGGACCTGGGGCGATCCCCGCAAATCAAGCCCCGCCGGCAAATGAGACGCGGGACCTGGGGCGAGCCCCGCAATTCAAGCCCCGCCGGCGATTGAGGCGCGGGGTCCGGGGCAGAGCCCCGGGGCGTAGGGACGGCCCACCGCCACGGGACCGGCAACCGCCACCCCGGGGTGACCGCCCCCAGGGGACCGTCACCGCATGAACAACCCCCCGTTCGCATCCCAACACGCCCCGGTCACCGCATCCGCATGCTCCGCAGCCAACAACACCACCATGTCGGCAATAAATTGCGGCCGCCCGAGCCGCCCCACCGGGATCTGCGCCTCGACCCGCGCCAGCTGCTCGGGCGCGACCGTCTCCCGCACGACCGGCAGATCCTGCGGACCCGGCGAGACGGCGTTGACGGTGACACCACGCGGGCCGAGGTCGCGGGCGAAGACCTTGGTCAGCGTGGCGACGCCCCCCTTGGACGCCGCGTAGTGCGCACCGGTCGCGGTGCCACCGTTCTGGCCCGCGAGCGAACCGAGGTTGACGATGCGTCCGTAGCCGCGCTCGGCGAAGTACGCGCCGAAAACCTGGCAGCCGAAGAAGGTGCCGTGCATGTTCGTCTCCACCACGGCGGCGAAGCTCTCCGGGGTGATGTCCATGAGCGACTCGACCTTGGAGTGCCCGGCGTTGTTCACGAGGACGTGCACGGCGCCCCAGCGTTCGACGAGTTGGTCGCGGACCCGCGCGAGGGCCTCCTTGTCACGGACGTCGAGCGCGAGGCCGACGGCGTTCTCGCCGGTGGGGTCGAGCTCCGCCGCGGCCTTGGCGGCGGCCGCCTCGTCCAGGTCGGTCAGGGCGACCCGGTACCCGTGGTCGTAGAAGCGCGCGGCGATGCAACCACCGAGGCCGCCGGCCGCCCCGGTGACCAGGACCACGCGGTGCGTGTCGTCCTCCCAGCGCTCCCCGACGCCCTGCGGGCTCACTTCGTCACGTCCGGCAGCGGGCGCCCGACGCGGGCCTCGATCTTCATGTACCGCCACAGGCCGTGCTCGCCGACCTGCACGGTACGGAAGAGGTTGCAGGCCGCGGCGACGGTCGGCTGGTCCACGACGTCGGCGAGGACATAGCTGGTCCAGGGCCAGGAGCCGGAGGGGCCGACCATGTGCTGGTCGTCGTCGATGGTGCCGATGACCTCAAGGCCCGGCAGCTCGTGCAGCTGGCGCAGCATGCTGGTGAAGCCGTCCCAGACCGCCTTGCCCTGCCCGGTCGGCAGGTCGAAGAAGTTCTGGTTGACGCCGATGCAGAACAGCACCCGCAGGGGCGCCTGGGGGGAAGTGGACATGTGGGTCACGCCTTTCGTGAACTCGTGAACGGGGTTGCTGACAAGGCCGGTTGAGGTTCAGAGGTAGCCGGGGAACGGGTCGACGCCCATGAGCACGGCCCCCGCCCCGTCGTACAGGCCCTCCTGAAGGAACGCGTGCTGCGGCACCACGGACGCGTCCCGCAGATAGCGCTGCATCGGGCTGCCGTCCGCGATGGCCCGGATGCCGGCGAGCTGGTAGGCGGTGCGGGCGACGTCGAAGGCGTCGTGCGCGAGGGTGGTCGAGGCGAGGCGCAGCAGGCTCGCCTGCTGGGCGCTGGCCGGGTCGCCGCTGAGCACGGTCTCCCACACCTCTTCGGTGATCTCGTAGAAGAAGGCGCGGGCCGAGCGCAGCCGGGCCTCGGCCCGCCCCACGGCGATCCGGTAGGCGGCGCGGTCCGCGGCGACCGGCCCTCCGGTGTAACTCGCGCGCCCGCCCTCCGTGATGACCTGGTCGAGCGCGGCCCGCGCCACGCCGAGTCCGACGACGGCGAGGACCTGCGCCGCGTACGGGACGGCCGGGTAGCGGTAGAGGGGTTCGTCGACGGTCGGCTCGTCGCCGCGGACGAAGGTCCACTCCTCGGGCACGACGACGCCGTCGACGGCGAGGTCGTGGCTGCCGGTGCCGCGCATCCCGATGACGTCCCAGTTCTCGACGATCTCGACGTCCTCGGGGCGCAGCACCGCGGTGCGCGGCCGGCCCGCCCGGTCCTCGCCCACCTTGATGCCGACGCCGAGGACGTCGGCGCCCTTGCAGCCGCTCGCGAACTTCCAGCGGCCCGACACCCGGTAGCCGCCGTCGACCGGTTCGGCGGGCTGGACGGGGAAGAGGCCGCCGGCGAAGGCGACGTCGGGCCCGTCCGCGTAGAGCCGTTCCTGGGTCTCCAGGGGCAGCGCCGCGAGATAGATCAGGGAGGAGCCGAAACTCGCGACCCAGCCGGCCGAGCCGTCGACGCGGGAGATCCGCTCGATCAGTCGCAGGAATTGGGCGGGCGGCAGCGGTTCGCCGCCGAAACGCCGCGGCGCGCTCGCCCGGTAGAGGCCCGCTTTCTTGAATTCGGCGATCATGTCGCGCGGTACGTGCCGCGCGTTCTCGAATTCCGCCCTGCGCTCGGCCACCAGGTCAAGAACGTGCTCGAAGGCTGCGTCGGTGGAGGTCGAGGGCGGATCCAGCGTCTGTGTCATGAGTAATTCCCCTGCCTGGGCTGCGAGTTGATCGCTCGAACTCGATGCACCCAT
Source organism: Streptomyces sp. NPDC051684 (assembly GCF_044453445.1). NCBI lineage: Bacteria > Bacillati > Actinomycetota > Actinomycetes > Kitasatosporales > Streptomycetaceae > Streptomyces > Streptomyces sp. NPDC051684. Next base: position 24,605 of record NZ_JBITCS010000024.1, read on the forward strand.
AACGCTAGGCGGGAGATCGTGCGCCAACAATTGGGAATGGGTGGCGCCGCGTAGGGGATTTCCCTGATCGTTTACGCCGCCGGGCCGCGCAGCGGCAGCCGGAAGCGGAAGACGGTGCCGCGCGGGGAGTTCGGGCACGCCTCGATCTCGCCGCCGTGGCGGGTGATGATGCGGTGGCTCAGGGCGAGGCCGATGCCGTGGCCGTTGCCCTTCGAGGTGAACACCCCGTCGAAGATCCGCCCGTCCGATGACGCCGGCAGTCCGCCGCCGGTGTCGCGCACCTCGACCACCGCCCAGTCGCCGTCCCGGCGGGTGGCGATGGTGACGTGGCCCGGTTCGTCGGGCCAACGGGCCATCTCCTCCAGGGCGTTGAAGGCGAGGTTCATGACGACCTGCCCGATGAGCACCTTCTCGCAGCTGACCGGCAGGGCCTCGGCCGCGCTTTCCCAGCGCACGGCGACCTGGTGCGCCCTGGCCCGTACGTCGACGAAGTAGGCGCAGTCGGCCACGACGTCGCCCAGGTCGACGGCCCGTTTCGCGTCCTCCAGGCGCACCACGTAGGCGCGCAGGCTCGACAGGATCGTGGTGGCCCGCTCCAGTTGGCGTGCGGCGTGGTCGAGGCCCCAGCTCAGCGAGCCGGTCTGAGGGGTGTCGTCGATGCGGCCGAGGGCGCCGGCGACGAAGTTGTGGGCGGCCGCGATGGGCTGGCTGACCTCGTGGGCGATGGCCATCGCCATGTCGCCCATCGCGTTGTAGCGGGCCAGGTGGTTGAGGTACTGGGCGTCGCGCCGGTGCTCCTCCTCGGTGTGCACCGTGTCGGTGATGTCGTGGAAGAGCAGGAGCAGGCCCCGCAGGTCGTTCTCGATGTCGATGTACTGGCAGCGCGCCGCGAACCAGCGGTCGGGGCCGCCGCCCGCCCCCTCCGAGACCGAAAGGCGGTAGCGGGCGTCGGTGGGCCGGCCGCCGCGTGAGGTGTCCTTCAGTACGGCGCGCAGCACGGCGGTGGAATCCGCCGCGAGGAACTCCGCGAAGTCCGCGCCGAGCAACACGTCGGGGTCCCGGTCCAGCAGGATGCCCGCCGATTCGCCCGCGAAGACGATCCGGCCGTCGTCGTCGAGCACCACGATGCCCTCGTCGAGGTTGCGCAGGAACGCCTGGAGCCTGGCCTCGGTGCGGGTCAGATCGCGGCGGGTCGCCTTCTCCTCGGCGATGTCGCGGAACTGCACCATGACGACGGGCCCCACCGACAGCTCCACGCGCACCGCAAGGGCCTCGCTGAGGATGTCGGTGCCGGACTTCGACCGGTAGCACCACTCGATGCGGCTGCGGCCCTGGTCGGCGGCGCGCTGCAGCCAGGCGACACCGATGTGCCGCGCGTACTGCGCCGCGTTGGAGCTCATGTCGGGGGCCTTGAGCGGCTTGAGCTCATCGAGGGTGAAGCCGAGGGCGGTGCGCGCGGCCGGGTTGGCCCACAGGATGTCCTTGGTGGCGGCGTCGTGCACCAGGACGCAGCCGTCGATGGCCTCGAAGAGACGGGCCAGGTCGGGGCAGGCGAGGTCGGCGGTGGGGGGCATGGCGCGTCACACCTCCTCGGGGCGCAGGCCGCAGCGCATCATGTCGCCGATGAGGGCGCCGAGGGTGTCGGCGTCCGTCTTCTCGCGGATCCGCGCCCGGTGGGCGTCGACCGTCTTCAGGCTGATGCCGAGCTGCCGCGCGATCACCTTGCTCGGGACGCCCTCGACGACCTGGCGCAGGATCTCGCGTTCGCGCGGGCTGAGGTGGGTGATCCGCTCGCGCAGCGAGCGCTGCTCGGCGCGGCGCGCATAGCGTTCGCCGGCCACCCGCAGGGCGTTCTGCAGGATGTCGAGCAGCCGCTGGGGGTCGTAGGGCTTCTCCAGGAAGTCGACGGCCCCGGCTTTCAGGGCGCGCACCGACATGGGGATGTCGCCGTGCGCGGACACGAAGACGATGGGCAGCGCCGCGCCCCGGTCGTTGAGGAGTTCCTGTACGTGGAATCCGCCGATGCCCGGCATCCGTACGTCGAGGACGAGGCACGCCGGGCGGTCCGGGTCGAAGGCGTCGAGGAAAGCGTCGGCGTCGGTGAACCACTCCGTCTTGATGTGCACGGACTCCAGCAGCCACGCCAGGGAGAGGCACAACTGCTCGTCGTCGTCGAGCACGTAGACGAGGTCGGCCGCCGGCTCACCTGTCATGATTCCTCGCTTTCGTCATGTGTACGGACCTCCGGCCGCAGGCGGCCGAGGGCCGCTCCCCCGGCGAACACGGCGACCACGGTCAGTTCCAGGACCAGCGCCGTGCTCTCGGGCGCGGAGACCAGGGTGGTGAAGTTGCGCAGGGCCAGCACCGTCGCGCCGCACAGCAGGGCGATGGCGAGCAGCGGGGCGAGCATGGTGTGCCAGATCCTTTCATCGAGCCGGGTCCTGCGGAAGAACACGATCACGGACACCGAGGTGAGCAGGTACAGCAGCATCAGGGCGAGCACGCTGACACCGCCGCCCCAGGTCAGCAGCGTGAGGACCGGGTCGGCCCCGGCGAGCGCGAACGGCACGACGAGGACGGCCGCGAGCACCGTCTGCGTCAGGCTCGCCGCAAAGGGCGCCCCGTGCCGGTTGGTGCGGGCGAGCGCGCGGGGCAGCACCCCGCTCTCGCCCAGCGAGTGGAAGTAGCGGTTGATCCCGTTGTGGAAGGCGACGACGCCCGCGAGCAGCGAACTGGCCAGCAGGATCTGCGTGACATCACCGGCCCAGCCACCGAGTGTGTGCGTGAGCGGGGTCAGGACGACGGAGGTGGCATCGCCCGCGCGCAGCGCGTCGAGTGCGGCGCCCTGGACGCGGTCCGCTCCGTAGTAGCTCACGATCATCCAGGAGACGAGGGCGAAGAACAGCGAGATCACCGCGACCGACACATAGGTGGCCCGTGGCACCGTACGCGCGGGGTCCCGCGCCTCCTTCGCGTACAGGGCGGTCGACTCGAAGCCGAGGAGACAGCCGATCGCGAAGGTCAGCGCCACGCCGGGCGCGCCCGTGAAGAAGGCGGAGGGGGCGAAGGACCCGGCGATGTCGAGCCCGTGCGGGCCGCCGCCGGTGAAAAGTTCCCGGCCCGCGAACAGCAGCAGCACCGAGGTCTCGGCGACGACGAGGACGGCGAGCAGGCGCGCCCCGAGCTCGATGTTCAGGGAGCCGAGCGCCTGCACGAGGAGCATCGTGGCGAGCGTCCACGCCCACCACGGCAGGTCGAGCGAGAGGTAGCGCTGCGCGAGTCCCTGCACGACCACGCCGTACAGGCCGTAGAGCGCGGCCTGGGTCGCGCTGTAGCAGAGGATCGCCGTCTGGGAGGCGCCGACGCCGAGCGGCCGGCCGAGGCCGCGGGAGACGTAGGCGTAGAAGGCGCCCGCGTCCGTCACGTGCCGGCTCATCGCGATGAACCCGACGGCGAACAGGCCGACCATGACGCCGACCACGAGGTACACGGCGGGCGCGGCGCCGCCGTTGCCGAGGCCGAGCGGGATGGGCAGGGTGCCCGCGACGCCGGTCAGCGGCGCCTGCGCGGACAGCACGAAGAACACCATCCCGGCCACGCCCACGGCGCCCTTGCGCAGTCCGGTGCGCGGCTCGGGTGCTGCGTGCGGTCCTGCTTCCGGTGCTGCGGGCTGCTCGATCACGCGGTCTCCTCGCGGCCGGAGTTCGGTGGGGTCGGGACGTACTGTGCGCGCGGTGGGCGGCCCGGGAGTGCGGGTGCGTGCATCCGTTACCGCCTTTGCATGCACGCGCGGGCGGACTACCTTGATCGAAAGTCCTCCGGCGGGTGGAGCGCAGCATGCCTTCGTACGTGACCACCGAATACCCGAGCACCGACGGCGTCGCCCGGGCCGACCGGTTCGCCCACTGGGCGCGGGAGATCTCGCAGGTGTTCGGCGGGCTCGACACCCGCCCGGTCGCGGCGAACGCCTTCCACGGCACGGCCACCTGCGACGCGCTCGGACAGCTCCTGCTCGGCTCGATCAGCGCGGGGCCGCTGCGGGTGCGGCGCACCGAGCGGCAGACGTCGCGCGGCGAGGACGACCACTACAAGGTGGCACTCCAGGTCGCCGGCACGTGTGTCGTCGAACAGGACGGCACGTACGGGACGTTGGGCCCCGGCGACCTCGCGATCTGCGACACCACCCGCCCGTACGCGTTCCGCTACGACGCCGCGTTCCGCACCGTGCTGATGCTGGTGCCGCGGGCGATGCTGCCGGTGCGGCCCGAGGCGGTGCGCGGGCTCACGGCGCGCCGGCTCGCCGGGGAGAGCGGGGCGGCGGCCGTGGTGGGGCCCTTCCTGCGCTCGCTCGGCGAACAGGCCCGCGTCTGCGCTGGGCCCGCGGAGACGGGCCTGGCGGACGGGGCGGCATCCCTGGTCACGGCGCTGGTGTCGGAGGGCCTCGACCGGGCGGCGCCCGCGGAGCCCGGGCACGCGATGATGCTGCGGATCCGCGCGCACATCGACAGCCGGCTGCCCGACCCCGGTCTGACGCCGGACTCGATCGCGCAGGCGCACGGCATCTCTCGGCGCTATCTGTTCAAGCTGTTCGCCGCCGAGGGCCTGACGGTGGCGGGCTGGATCCGGACGCGCCGCCTGGAGCGGTGCGCGCGGGATCTGGCCGGTCCCGCAGCGGCCCGGCAGCCCATCGGCATGATCGCCGCGCGCTGGGGACTCCTTGACGGCCGCCACTTCAGCCGGGTCTTCAAGGCGGCGTACGGACAGACGCCCCGCGACTTCCGCCGCCGCGCGCTCACGGAGCGGGCACCTCACGGCCGCATCAGCACGGAGGCCGACGGATAGCTCTCGGCGACGTGCGCGGGCAGCGGCGCGACGAGCACGTTCTCGGTCCTGGTCCGGGTGATCCGCCAGATGCCGTCGTCCTCGCGCCGGAAGGCGTTGTTGAGGCGGCTGGAGCGCAGCAGCGCGGTGCCGTCGGCGTAGAGCCAGGGCTGCATGTGGATCCACTGGCCGGTGGCCGTGGCGCCGTCGACGTGGATCTGCTCGGACGTCAAGTAGTGCGCGTTGAGGATGAGTTGGGGATCCTGCCGCTCTCCCCAGAACGCCTCGAAGTGGGCGCGGACCGCGGCGTGCCCCTCGGCGCGGCCGAACTGGCCGTCGTAGTACTCGCCGACGCCCTCCCACACGGCGTCCTTGGCGTACAGCTCCATGATGAGGTCGATGCGGTGCGTGTCGTCGCGCACGCCGAACTCGGGACACGGGGTGTCGCACAGGAACATGTAGCGGGCCTGGAGGCGCCGGATGTCGGCCTCGGCCTCCAGGGTCTCGACGCGTTCGACGAGGGCGGCGAGGGTGTGCGGATCGGTGTGCGTGTCGGTCATCGGTGGGCGCCTTCCGTGTCGTCGGGGGTCGTGAGCGCGGACTCGATCCAGTCGCCGTGCGCGAGCAGCGCGGACTCGCCGCGGGCCGGGCCGACGGCCTGGATGCCGAGCGGCAGCCCGTCGGTGTCGCGCAGTCCCGGCACGGTCGCCGCCGGGAGCCCGAGCGCCTGCCAGGCGCGGCTCAGCACGGGGTCGCCCGTGGCGTCGATGCCCCGCGGGGCGGCGCCGAGGGCGGCCGGGCCGAGGACGACGTCGTACGTGGCGAACAGCGCGGCGACGCGGGTGCGGGCCTGCTCGACGGTGCTGCGGGCACCCGCGTAGTCGGTCTCGGAGGTGGCTGCGCCGGTGTGCAACAGGTTCCGCAGCGGTTCGCTGAGCCGGGCGGACTGGTCGAGTTCCGCAGCGCGTTCGCGGGCCGCTTCGTACGCCATGACGACCGGGTGGGCGGCCGTGACCTCCGCGACGAGCTTCTCCTCGGGGAAGGGCTCCACCACGGCTCCGGCGGCGGTCAGTCGCGTCCGCGCCGTCTCCACGGCCTCACGCATCGCGTCGCTCACGTCGAACGGCTCGGCGCCCCACAGCAGGACGCGCGGTGGCGCCGCCCGCCGGGGTGTCTCGCCGGTGAGGGCGTGCCAGGCGAGGGCGAGGTCGCGGACCCCGGCGGCGTAGAAGCCGTGGCTGTCCAGGCTGGGGCTGAGGCCGACCACGCCGTCGACGGGGAAGCGCCCGTGGGTCATGACCAGGGACGCGACGCCGCAGAACGCGGCGGGCCGGGTGACGGAGGCGGCCGTCTGGGAGCCGATCGCGAGCGGCACCTGGCCGGCGGCGACGGCCGCCGCCGAGCCGCTGGACGAGCCGCCCGGGGTGTGCTCGGGGGCGGCGGGATTGCGGGTGGGGCCGGGCGCGAAGAAGGCGAACTCGGTGGTGACGGTCTTGCCGATGACATCGACGCCCGCATCCCGCCAGGCCCGCACGATCGCCGCGTCGGCGGTGGCCGGTGCGCTGTCGGCGCGCAACCGCGACCCGCAGCGGGTGGGGTGCCCGGCCACGTCGATGATGTCCTTGACGCCAAAGGGAACTCCCGCGAGCGGCCCGGTGGTCGGCGCGGGCGCACGGACCGGTTCGACCCACGCCGACACCTCGGGCTCCGTCCGCGCGGAGCGGTCCTCGGCACGGGCGCGGGCGGCGGCTGCCGTGGTGCGTCCCGCCGCGAGGTCGTCCACCAGCTCCCGCAGGGACCAGGGCTGCCACAGGCTCATGCGTCGTCCTCCCATTGCGCGTCGGCCTCCCAGTAGTCCATGCCCGCCGCGCTGACCGAATGGCGCCACGGGGAGGTGCGTCGCAGCGTCGGCTCGACGCGGGCGGTGGCGGCGTCGGCCGCCTCGGGGCCGTCGGCGTCAACGGTCCAGTGCACCCAGCCGAGTTCGCGTCCCTCGGCGTCGTGGGTGAACAGGTCGACGTGCCGCCACCCGTAGTCGAAGGTGTCGTTGTAGCAGGTCAGCGTCATGCGCCGGCCGTCCGTGCCCCGCATCGCGCCGCTCACGCGGTCAGCGACGTGGGGATCGAGTGGAACTGGCGGCGGAAGTAGACCAGCGCGCCCGCGCCGTCCTCGCCGACGAGCACCCGCTCCGCCTCGATGAACATCACGGTGTGCGAGCCGCGTTCGGCGGTGCCGGTGACCCGCCCGACGACCGAGGCGGCGGAGCCCTTGAGCACCGGGACGTCGGCCAGCGTGTGGTCCCAGACGTCGCCGCAGGCCGCGAAGCGCTCCTCGGCGGGTACGCCGCCCGCGAAGGCCGTGGCGACGTCGGCGTGGTCGGGGCCCAGGACGTTGACGCAGACGCGGCCGTTCTCGGTGAACAGGTCGTGGCTGCGGCTGGACTGGTTGATGCAGACGAGCATGGTGGGCGGGTCGTCGGTGACGGAGCAGGCCGCGCTCACCGTGATGCCGGCGCGGCCGCGCGGTCCGTCCGTGGTGACGATGTTGACGCCTGCGGACAGGTTCGCCATCGCGTCACGGAACGAGAGTTGGTTCGGGGTGAGTTGGTCCACCGCTGCCCTGCGTGTCACGGGTGTCATGGCTGTCACGGTAGGGCGCGGCGGGCGGCCCGCGATATCGAGAGTTCCTTCGGGGCGCTTAAGGATTTCCCCTATGCTGGGCGAGTCAATTCCCCATTGTCCGGCCCCTGTCACCGTCCTAGCGTCTTGGGCATCGAACGACGGAGGCACGATGACGCTTGAGTTCAGTGCGGACACCGTCCACGACCTGGCCCCGCACGATCTGGTGGGCGAGGACCGCGTGGCGGGGCGCATGTACACCGATCCCCGGCTCTTCGAGCGGGAGATGACCGCGATCTTCGAACGGACCTGGGTGTGGGTCGCCCACGACAGCGAGCTGCCGAAGGCGGGCAGCTTCAAGTCGACGTACGTCGGCCGGCAGCCGGTCATCGTGACGAAGGACCGCAAGGGCAACGTCAACACCCTGCTCAACCGCTGCCGGCACCGCGGCGCGAGCCTGTGCGAGAAACGGACGGGGCAGGCCAACGGCTTCACCTGTCCGTATCACGCCTGGTCCTACGGCCTCGACGGCAAGCTGCGCGGCATCCCGTACCCCGACGGCTACGAAGGCGTCGTCGAGAAGGGCGAGTTGGGGCTGCGCAAGCTGCGTACCGAGTCGTACGGCGGCATGATCTTCGCGACGTTCGCCGAGGACATCGAGCCGCTGGAGGACTTCCTCGGTGACGTGAAGCTGTGGATCGACCGGTTCATGAAGCAGGGCGGCGGCTACCCGGTGAAGGTGCTGGGCACCCACCAGTTCCGCTTCCGCGGCAACTGGAAGATCCAGCTGGAGAACACCACCGACGGCTACCACTTCCCGATCGTGCACCGCTCGTGGATGGCGTCCGTCGACGCCGAGACCGCGGACATGATGTCGTTCATGACGGACCCCGAGGCGGTCACCCACGACCTGGGCCACGGGCACAGTGTCATGCAGATGGTGCCCGGCCACGCGGACCTCGACGCCGACGACGGCACGGAGCCGCTCCAGCCCCGATTCGACACGCTGGTGGGCGAGTTGAGGTCTGCGGGCCTGGACGACGCGGCGGTACGCAAGCTGGTGCGGGCCGTGCACGGCACCGGGTTCAACCTCAACCTGTTCCCGAACCTGTCGATGTCCAACTCGTTCCTGCGCGTCCTTCGCCCGCTGTCGGCGAACGAGACCCTCATCGAGCACGTGGCGCTCGGCCCCGACGGACCTCCCGAGGTCGTGGACCCGGTCAACCGCGAACGGCTGCGCATCCACGAGCACTTCCAGGGCCCGTTCGGCTTCGGCACCCCCGACGACGCCGAGGGCTGGGACCGCGTCCAGCGCGGCGTCCAGGCCGCGCCCGACATGCCGATCCTGGTCAACCGCGGCCTGTCCCGCGAGACACCGAGCCCCGAGGGCTGGCCGACCGCACATGTCACCGACGAGACCGGCATGCGCGCCGCGTACGCGCAGTGGAAGGAGATGATGCGCGATGACTGACACCCTGGCGACGTCGGCCGAGGGCCTGCTCGGCCTGTCCGACCCCCGCGTGCTGCGCGCGATCTCCCTGGTCTGGCACGAGGCCGACCTCCTCGACCGCAGGCAGTACGAGCGGTGGCAGGAGCTCTACACCGACGACGCGCACTACGTGATCCCGATCGATCCGGACACCGAGGACTTCTCGGGCACCCTGAACATGGTGTACGACGACGCCCGGATGCGGCGGATGCGGGTGACCCGGATGACCGAGGGCTATGCCATCGCCGCGGTCGACGCCGCGCGCACCGTGCGGACGGTGTCCCGGTTCGTGCCCGAGGAGGTCGACGACACGGAGGTGACACTGCGTTCGGCGCAGGTGCTCGTCGCCTACAAGCGGGGCCGGCACGACCTGTGGGCCGGCGAAGTGACGCACCGGGTCCGGCTCTCCGAGGACGGTGACCGGATCGCACTGAAGGTCGTACGCCTCGTGGACAGCGAGGACGCCGTACCGGCGGCCGGGTTCCTGCTGTGAGCGTCGAGGTCCGGGTCCGCGAGGTCACTGAGGAGACGCCCGACATCCGCGCGCTGCGGCTCGTGCGCGCGGACGGGGCGGCCTTCCCGGCGTATCCGGCGGGCGCGCACATCGACGTGAAGGGGCCGACCGGCGTGCTGCGCCAGTACTCGCTGTGCGGCCCGCCGTCCGACCCGTCCTCACTGCTCATCGCGGTGAAGCGGGAGCCGTCCTCGCGCGGCGGCTCGCTGGCCCTGCACGGGGTGAGCGAGGGCGACCGCCTGGAGATCGACGGCCCGCGCAACCTGCTGCGCCTGGCCGAGGACGCCGACCGGCACGTCCTGGTGGCGGGCGGCATCGGCATCACCCCGCTGCTGAGCATGGCGTACGAACTGCACCGCACGGGCGCCGACTTCGAGCTGCACTACTTCGCGACCAGCCGCGAACGGGCCGCGTTCGTCGACCTGTTGGAGCGGCGCGCCGAGTTCCCGGACCGGGTGCGCCTGCACTTCGGGACGGCCAGGGAGGAGCGGCCCGCGCTGCTCGCCGACGCCGCGGCGGGACTCACGGGAGCGTCCCACGTGTACACATGCGGCCCGGACGGCTTTATGCGGCAGGTCACCGACGTCTTCGAGCCGGTGGTCGGGGCGGCACATGTGCACATCGAGCACTTCGAGGCCGCCGAGGTGGACACCAGCGCCGACCGGGCGTTCACCGTCGAGCTGGACACCGGCGAGGTCTTCGAGGTCCCCGCCGACCGGTCGGTCCTCTCCGTCCTGGAGGAGGGCGGGATCGACGTCTTCAAGTCCTGCGAGGAGGGCATCTGCGGCTCCTGTGTCTCCGGCGTCCTCGAAGGAACCCCGGACCACCGCGACAACTGCCTGTCCGCGGCGGACAAGGCGGCGGGCACGCAGATGGCGCTGTGCGTGTCACGGGCCCGGTCGGAGCGGCTCGTCGTCGAGCTGTACTGACCGAGCCGTACTGAAGGAGACACATGACCTCGACGGGGACCGCGTCCCGCAAGCCGAGCGTGCTCAGAGTCGGCCTCGCCGCCGGCGTCGGCACCTCGCTGGAGTTCTACGACTTCGCGATCTACGGCACCGCCGCAGCCCTCGTGTTCGGCGAGCTGTTCTTCAAGACGGGCGACGCCTGGTTCGGCACGTTCATGAGCCTGGCGACGTTCGCGATCGGTTTCCTCATGGCGCCGCTTGGCGCCGCGCTGTTCGGTTCGCTGGGCGACCGGCGCGGCCGCAAGGTGGCGCTGCTCGCCGCGTTCGTCACCATGGGCGCGGCCACCTTCGCCATGGGTGTGCTGCCGCCCTACGCCGCCATCGGCATCGCCGCCCCGGTCCTGCTGGTGCTGCTGCGCCTGGTGCACGGCGCGGCGCGCGGCGGGGAGAACGCGGGCGCCGCGGTGTTCGCGATCGAGCACGCCCCTGACCGGCGGCGCGGCCTGTACGGCTCGTTCGTGGCGATCGGCTCGCCGGTCGGCTCGATCCTCGCCAACCTGGCGTTCGCCCTGGTGCTGCTGCTCCCGGAGGACGACATGGTGGGCTGGGGGTGGCGGGTCCCGTTCCTGGTGGGCGGCCTCGTCGTCATCGTCGGCCTGTGGATCCGCAGGGGCGTCGCCGAGAGCCCGGCCTTCCAGGAGATGGCCGAGCAGGAGGGCGGACAACCACCCTCGCACTCACCGGTGTTGGAGGTGCTGCGCACCAACTGGCGGCGGGTCGCCCTGACCGCGGGCGTGAACATCGGCCTCAACGCCAGCACGTTCGCGCTCGCCACCTTCATGCTCTCCTACGCCACCGCGGACGCACCCGAGGGCCTGGAACTGCCCCGGCAGCCCATCGTCAACGGCAGCCTGATCGGGCTGCTGTGTCACGCCCTGCTGAACGTCGGCTCGGCCTGGCTGTCGGACCGGATCGGCCGCAAGCCCGTGATGATCGTGGGCGCGCTGTTCTCCCTGGCCTCGGCGCTGACGATGTTCCACGTCACGGGCCTGGGCACGGTCGCCGCCGTCAACACGGCCGTCATCATCGGGTTCTCCGCGACCGGCCTGCTGTTCGGCCCGATGTACACGTACTTCGCCGAGCTCTACCCGCGCGAGCAGCGCCAGTCGGGGCTCGGCGTCGGCTTCCACGTCGGCGCCGTACTGGGCGGCGGCATCTCCCCGATGGTCGCGAACCGGATCATCTCCGGTACGGGCGACGCCCTCAACGTCGGCTACTACCTGGCGACACTCCTTCTCCTCACGCTGGCCTGCCTGTTCGCCCTCCCGGAGACGGCCCCGGCCCGCACCTCCCGGCACGAGAACACCCCGGCCGCCCCCGAGCCCGTCACTCCCGGAGCACGATGAAGATCACCGCGATCGAAGCGATCCCCTTCGCCATCCCGTACCGAAAGCCCCTGAAGTTCGCCAGCGGCGAGGTGCACACCGCCGAACACGTCCTCGTCCGCGTGCACACCGACGCCGGACTGACGGGGACGGCGGAGGCGCCGCCGCGCCCGTTCACGTACGGCGAGACGCAGGAGTCCATCGTCGCGGTGATCGGGAAGATCTTCGAGCCGCAGCTGCTCGGCCTCTCCCCCGTCCGCCGCGAGGCCGTGCACGCGCGCCTGAACCGCACCGTCGGCAATCCGACCGCCAAGGCCGCGATCGACATGGCGCTGTGGGACATCGTCGGCCAGGCCGCGGGCCTGCCCGTGAGCGAACTCCTCGGCGGGCACGGGGAGTTCATGCGGGTCTCGCACATGCTGGGCTTCGCCCCGCCGCAGGAGATGGTGGACGAGGCGCGGCGGATGCGGGACACGTACGGCATCACGACGTTCAAGGTGAAGGTCGGCCGCCGCCCCTTCCGCCTGGACGTCGAGGTGTGCCGGGCGCTGCGCGAGGCGTTCGGCGACGGCGTCGAGCTGTACGTCGACGGCAACCGCGGCTGGACGCCCTCGGAGGCGGCGCGCGCCCTGCGCGCCATGGACGGCCTGGACCTGACACTGGCCGAGGAGCTGTGCCCGGCCGACGACGTCCTCGGCCGCCGCCGGCTCGTCGCGGACTGCCCGGTCCCCTTCGTCGCCGACGAGAGCGCCACCCGCACCGGCGAGGTCACCCGTGAACTGCTCGGCGGCTCGGCCACCGCCATCAGCATCAAGACGGCCCGCACCGGCTTCAGCCACTCCCAGCGTGTGCTCTTCGAGAGCGAGGGGCTCGGCGTGGAGGTGGTGATGGGCAATCAGATCGACGGCCAGCTCGGCTCGTTGTGCTCGGTCGCCTTCGGCGCCGCGTACGAGGCGACCTCGCGCCGGGCGGGCGAACTCTCCAACTTCCTCGACATGACGGACGACCTGCTCGCCGAGCCGCTGCGCATCAGCGGGGGAACGCTGCGCGTGCGCGAGGGCACGGGCCTCGGCATCGAACTCGACGCCGCGAAGCTGACCCGCTACCGCCAGGACCTCTGAATCGCTTGTGCAACCCCTTCCGCATTCCCAAGGAGCCGCATCATGACCACCTCCACCGAGCAGGCCACGGCCGCCGCGTCCGGCAACGCCGCCACCGCCGCGTTCGCCCAGAAGTCCCGCTCCGGCGCCGCCAGCAGCACGGAGCGCGTCGACACCCTCGCCTCCGAACTCATCGCGGCCGTCCATGACATCGTCCGCCGCCACAAGGTCACGTACGCCGAGTACGACGCGCTGAAGGCGTGGCTGATCCAGGTGGGCATGGACGGCGAGTGGCCGCTGTTCCTCGACGTGTGGATCGAGCACGTCGTCGAGGAGGTCGCCAACGAGTCGCGCGAGGGCTCCAAGGGCACGATCGAGGGCCCCTACTACGTGCCGGACGCGCCCGAACTGCCCGCCGAGGCCACGCTCCCCATGCGCCCCGGCGAGCAGGGCACACCCCTGCTCTTCCAGGGGCAGGTGACCTCTGTCGACGGAACTCCCCTGCCGGGCGCGCGCGTCGAGATGTGGCACGCCGACGACGACGGCTACTACTCGCAGTACGCCCCCGAGCTCCCCGAGTGGAACCTGCGCGGCACGGTCGTCGCCGATGACACGGGCCGCTTCGCCATTCACACCATCGAGCCGGCGCCGTACCAGATCCCCACGGACGGCTCCTGCGGCAACCTGATCGCCGCCGCGGGCTGGCACGCGTGGCGCCCCGCCCATCTGCACCTCAAGGTGTCGGCCGCGGACCACCAACTCATCACCACGCAGCTGTACTTCAAGGGCGGCAGCCATATCGAGGACGACATCGCGCAGGCCGTGAAGCCGGAACTGGTCCTCGCCCCGACCAAGGCGACGAACGGCACAGGACACGAGGTCACCTACGACTTCGTCCTCGACCCCGCCTGACCCCCTGCCACCGACCGAGGAGCCCGGCCATGCTGTTCGCCGTCACGATGGACGTCCGCATCCCCACCGATCTCGACCCCCAGGTACGCGCGGACACCGTCGCCCGCGAGAAGGCGTACTCCCAGGAACTCCAGCACAAGGGTGTCTGGCTGCACATCTGGCGCCGCGTGGGCCAGTACTCCAACCTCAGCATCTTCGACGTGCGCGACAACGAAGAGCTCCACGACATCCTGTGGGGCCTGCCGCTGTTCCCGTACATGACGCTGGAGGTGACACCCCTGGCCGCACACCCGTCGGACATACTCCACACATGACGTCTTCGCTGCCGTGCCTGGTTCGTGCACGGTGACACCGACCGCACGGCAGCGTGCCAGGAGCTGCTCCGGGCTTGACGGCGGAGCAGCTCCTGGCACGCCCCGGGCTTGACGCCGTGGTGACGGCTCCGACCTCCCCGGTGCTCCCCTGACGGTCCGGTCAGTCGGCGAGCGCGCCCATCGGGTCCCAGGCGGGCAGCACGATCGGCGGCTCGTCGAGGGCCGCGGACAGCTCCGGCGGAAGTGCGGAGCGGCGGACCGCGACCTCGAAGACGTGCTCGCCGAACCACGAGTCGTTCATGGTCCAGAAGCCCTTGTCGGCCTTCTCGTCGCCCCAGCTGTTCTCGACCCGCCAGCGGCGTGGCACGCCGTCGACCACGTCGACGCCGGTGAAGAGCATCGCGTGGGTCATCTGGGTCTCGTGGTGGAGGAGCCGGTCGGCCTTGTCGAGCTCGAAGGCCGCGTCGTACACGGCCTCGTAGTCGAAGAGTTCGGCGTCCCAGATGCCGAGGTCGGGGCGCATCTGCTGGGCGACGTCGCAGCCGAACCAGACCGGCTCGCCGCCCACCACGGCCTCCATGGTCAGGCGCTTGAGCAGGTCGATGTCCGCGTTGAGGTAGACCACGGGCGGGGCCTCGACGATGTTGCCCAGGTGCTCGACGGTGAAGGTGCGCCCGGCGGGGCTGGACTCGCGCGGATCGTGGACGAGACACACGTACTCGTCGAGGGGTATCTGCACATACGCGTCGGCGAACTCGGTCGGTGTCATCCAGCCGTCGCGGTGGAACTCCTGGTCGCTGTCCCGCCACTGCCACAGGAACGTCTGCGGGGGCGTGCCGAGGTGGATGCTGAGCACACGGTGGATCGCGCCGAGCACCTCGGCCTTGCGGGCGCGCTGCGCCTCGACACCGTCGGCGGCCGCCGCGCGCAGATCACGCGCGCCCTGCCTGAGCAGGCTCATCAGCGCCCGGTTCATCGGCCCGGTCGCCGAGGAGCTCTCGGTCTCCGGCATCGCCGACTTGGGCACGAGACCGTGCTTGGCGACCAGCGCGACGAACATGTTCCACTGCCCGCCGTCGCTGATCGGGTCGCCGAGCAGATGCGCCACGGTGCGGTCGTCGACATCGCGGGCGGAGGTGTCGATGACACTCTCCAGGAAGTGGTTCGCGCGCTCGAACTTGTCCCACCACAGCACGTAGTTCTGGGAGAACTCGAAGTCCTTCACCCCGAGCTTGCGCGCGGCGCCCACGCGCAGCAGATTGAGCCCGGCGAACATCCAACAGCGTCCGCTGCGCTTCTGGTTGGTGACTTTCCAGTCGTCCAGGTGGTGCGAGACGGAGTGGTCGAGGGCCGTGACGATCCGCCGGTCGAGCGCGATGTCGTCCACCGTCGTCTGCGTGACGGCGTTCTGCATCAGCCGGTTCGCGGGACGGGCGGCGAACTCCTTCTCATAGGACTCGAGTTGTGGCGGTGTGAGGCTGCGGTCGCTGTCGGCCGGGGCATCGGTGGACTGAGAGGTGTACGCAGGTCCGAGCGTCACGGTATCCGCTTCCCGTTCTCGAATCGGCCCTGCTCGCGCGGGGCCTTGGCAGGCAAAAGGGGGAACGCGCTCTCACCGTCGCACGGCCGTTCTAGCCAGTCAACGGACTTGGGTCCGCGGTCGTTGGCCGCGCCACTCAGTTCTCCGCGTCCTGCGGATACCACCGCAGTTCGACGGTGTTCCCGTCCGGGTCCTTGACGTACACGGACTGCGCCTGCCCCCGCGCCCCCCAGCGCGGCACCGGCCCCTCCAGCACGTCGAACTCCCCCGATTCGATGACCTCCTGCCAGTCGAGGGGGTCGACGACGAGGCAGAAGTGATCGACGTTGGACTCGACGCGCGCGGCGGCGAACAGGTCGATGACGGTACTGTCGTCGATCCGTACGGACGGGAACGGCACCTTCCCGGCCCGCCACTCCGCCACCCGCTCGGGCGCGAGCCCGAGGCGGCCGGTGTAGAACTCCAGCGACTTGTCGACGTCGGCCACGTTCAGCACCAGATGATCGAGAGCCTTGACGCGCATGGTTTCCGTCCCCGTTTCTGTCGGTTGTCCGGTCTTGGACTGCCTAACCCATGTCCTGGCGAACGGCAAGGGGTTGCGCCCCCGGCGCGTCCGCGCCCCAGCTCCGACCCGCCCAGTCCTCCAGCACCGCGTGGATCTGCCGCAGCCGCGGCCGCGGGACCAGGTGTCGGCGTCGATGGACGGACATAGCCCCACACCTTCACGCCTCACCCTGCCCACCGCATCCGGATTTCCCGGGCCACCGGTCACATCTGGGCGGCGTAGGCCCGCCGCGGCCCATCGGGGCGACCTTAAATGTACGTACAGCTCGCGCCACAAACCCGGCAGCCACTTGTACACCGGCGGTCGGGCGTCCTAGCGTAGATGTACGTACATTAGCTGGAGGGATTCCCTTGGTGACCAAGCAGCACCACCGGACGGTGATCGTGGGAGGCGGCTCGGCCGGTATCTCGGTCGCGGCGCGGCTCCGGCGTGCCGGCGAGCGCGACGTCGCGGTCCTCGACCCGAGCGAGCGGCACTACTACCAGCCGCTGTGGACGCTGGTCGGCGGCGGCCGGGCGCCGCTGAAGGAGAGCATCCGGCCGCAGACGTCGGTGATGCCGAAGGGGGTCCGCTGGATCCGGCGCGCGGCGGTCGCCGTCGACCCGGAGACCCAGGAGGTGACCCTGGACGACGGCGGCATCGTGCACTACGACCACCTCGTGGTGTGCGCCGGCATCCAGCTGGACTGGGGCGGCGTACCGGGCCTGGAGGCCGGACTCGGCCAGAACGGCCTCTCCAGCAACTACCTTCCGCACACCGCGCCCATGACCTGGCGTTTCATCCGCGAGGCCCGCTCGGGCAGCGCCGTGTTCAGCATGCCGCCGGGAGCCATCAAGTGCGGCGGCGCCCCGCAGAAGATCGCCTACCTCGCCGCCGACCACTGGCGCCGGCAGGGCGTTCTCGACCGGATGGACATCCACCTGGTGCTCCCGACGGACACCATCTTCGGAGTCCCGGAGTTCGCCCGGGTCCTGGAGGGCGTGGCCCGCCGGTACGGCATCCACGTCCACTACGGCAGCGAGGTCACCGAGGTCCGCCCCGAGGCCCGCGAGGTCGTCGTCAGCGACCGCGCCACAGGCGACAGGACGACGCTCCCCTACGACATGGCGCATCTCGTACCGCCGCAGAGCGCCCCGGACTGGATCAAGCGCGGCCCGCTCGCGGACGCCGCCGACCCGGCCGGCTACGTCGAGATCGACAAGCACACCATGCGGCACGTCCGGTACCCCAACATCTGGGCCCTCGGCGACGCCGGCTCCTCCCCGAACTCGAAGACCGGCGCGGCCGTGCGCCAGCAGGCGCCCGTGGTCGTCGAGAACCTGCTCGCGACGATGCACGGCCAGGAACCCCTCGCGGTCTACAACGGCTACTCCTCGTGCCCGCTGACCACGGCCCGCAACAAGATGCTGCTCGCCGAGTTCGACTACAGCGGACGGCCCGCCCCGTCGATCCCGCTGATCGACACGGTCCGCGAGCGCACCGACATGTGGTATCTCAAGCGGCACGGTCTGCCGTTCCTGTACTGGAACCTCATGCTCCGCGGGCTCGCGTGACCCGCACACCCCGCCCCCAGCACTTCATGACCCAGGAGTCCGTCATGCCCCAGGAGCCCGTCACCCACGACGGCACCGGACCGTTGATATTCGAGCAGTTCTACCTCGACTGCCTCTCGCACGCCTCGTACCTCATCGGCGACCGCACCACCGGCCGCGCCGTCGTGGTCGACCCCCAGCGCGATGTCAACGCCTACCTCGACAGCGCCGCACACCACGGCCTCACCATCGAGCGCGTCATCGAGACCCACGTCCACGCCGACTTCCTCTCCGGCCACCTCGAACTGGCCGAGCGCACCGGCGCCCGCATCTCCTACGGCGCCGCCGCCGACGTCGGCTTCGCCACCGACCCCCTCGCCGACGGAGCGCACCTCCGCCTCGGCGAGGTCGACCTGCAGATCCTGCACACACCGGGCCACACCCTGGAGTCGGTCTGCGTCGTCGTCCGCGAGCACGCCGCCGACACCGTCCCCTACGGCGTCCTCACCGGCGACACCCTGTTCATCGGCGACGTCGGCCGGCCCGATCTGCTCAGCGCGCGCGGCCGGTCCGCCGAGGAGATGGCCCGCGCCCTGTACCGCTCCACCCGCGAGCGCCTGCTCACCCTCCCCGACGCGACCCGCGTCTTCCCGGCGCACGGGGCGGGCTCAGCCTGCGGCAAGAACCTCTCGACCGCGCTGAGTTGCGACCTCGGCACCCAGCGCCGCACCAACTACGCCCTGGCCGACATGTCCGAGGACGCCTTCGTCGAGGCCGTGACCTCGGGGCAGTCCGCCGCGCCCGCCTACTTCCCGTTCACCTCCGCGCGCAACCGCGAGGCACGTCCGGTGCTCGACGAAAACGCACCCGTGCCCGCGCTCGCCCCGGACGCCGTACGGCAGGCCGTCGCCGACGGCGCGACCGTCCTCGACACCCGGGACCCCGACGCCTTCGCCGCCGCCCATCTGCCCGGCGCGGTCAACGTCCCGCTCGGCGGCCGGTTCGCCGAACTCTGCGGCGAGGTACTGCCGTCGGGCGCGGACCTCGTCCTGTGCGGGGATCCCGACACCGCGCGCGAGGCCCGCAACCGCCTCGCCCGCATCGGCTACGACCGGGTCCTCGGCGGCCTGTCCGCCGACACACTGGGCGCCGGACACACCCTCTCCGTGCCGCGCATCGAGGCGGAGGCCCTCGCCGACCGCCTGGCCGAGAGCCCCCGGCCCTGCACCGTGCTGGACGTCCGCGGCCCCGGCGAGATCGACGACACCGGCACCCTCCCCGGCGCCCGCACCATCCCCCTGCCCGAACTGATCGCCAGGTGCGGTGACTTGACGGGCCATCAGCCCCTCGTCGTCGTGTGCGCGAGCGGCAACCGGTCCTCCGTGGCCGCCTCCGTGCTCCGGGCCCGCGGCTTCGACGCCGACGACCTGCGCGGCGGCTTCGCCGCGTGGCGCGGACCGGTCGAGCACCCGTCCCGCGGGGGCGGCGTCCGCGCGTGAGCATCCTGATCCTCGCCGTGCTCTGCGGCGCCGTCGTCGGCCTGGCCCTCGGCGGGCTCGGCGGCGGCGGTGGCGTGCTCGCGGTCCCCGCCCTCGTCTACCTCCTGGGCGTCGACCCGGCCGACGCGGGCACCACCAGCCTGGTCATCGTCACCGTCACCTCGGCCACCGCCCTCGCCCGCCACGCGGGCACCGGAACCGTCCGCCGGCGCACCGGCGCCCTGTTCGCCGCGGTCGGCGCGGTGCCCACCATCGGGGCGTCGATGCTCGCGCACCGCCTCCCGCAGAACCTGCTGACCGGCGCGTTCGCCGTACTGGCCGGGGTGGCCGCCGCGGTGATGCTGCGCGGCACCCGCACCCGTCGGGACGCGGCACCCGCATCGCGCACCCTCCCGCCGGCGGCGGGGCCCGCCCCCGGCCTCGTACAAGTCCGGGAAAAGGCAGCCACAACCACCGCCACCAGCGCAACAGACGGCCGCACGAGCCCCCTTCGGACCGCGGGAGCCGGGGCCGGGCTCGGCACGGTGACCGGGCTGCTCGGGGTGGGCGGCGGGTTCCTCGCCGTGCCCACCCTGGTGTCCGTGCTGCGGCTGCCGATGCGGGTGGCCGTCGGCACCAGCCTCGTCGTCACCCTCCTCAACTCGCTCGTGTCCCTCACCACGCGCCTGACGACCGAGGGCCTCTCCATCGACCCCGTGGTGCTCGGCCCCTTCGTCGGCGCCGCGATCCTCGGGGCGTGGGACGCGAGGCGGCTCGCGGCCAAGCTGTCGGGACCGGCGCTGCAACGCACGTTCGCGGTCCTGCTGCTCGCGACGGCGGCGTTCATGCTGGTGGACGCGTTCGTGTGAGCGGGTCCCGGCGTTTGCACCGCCTCCGTAAATCGACGAGCATGCATCCCGTGCCCACCAGCAGCTCACAGTCCGGCCCCCGCCCGCTCACCCGCTCCAAGGGCAAGCCGCTGTGGTCCCAGCTCCGCGCCGACCTGCTGCGGCGCCTGGAGGACGGCGAGTTCCGGGACGTCTTCCCCGGCGAGCACGACCTCGTCGCCGAGTACCAGGTCAGCCGGCACACCGTCCGCGAGGCACTGCGCACGCTGCGCGCGGAGGGCCTGGTCACGGCGCAGCGCGGCCGGGTGTCCCGGTTCGCGGCGAGCCGGCCGCTGGAGCAGAAGGTCGGCCAGGCGTACAGCCTGTTCCGCTCCGTCGAGGAGGTGGGCGCCGTCCAGCGCAGCGTCGTGCGCCGCCTCGACCAGCGCGCCGACGGCGTCATCGCGGCGCGCCTGGGCCTGGAGGAGTCCACTCCCCTCGTCCACCTCGAACGCCTGCGCCTCGCCGACGGGGAGCCGCTCGCCGTCGACCGCGTCTGGCTCCCCGCGGACCTCGCCCGCCCGCTGCTGTCCGTCGACTTCACGCACACCTCGCTCTACGACGAGCTGGAGCGCCACTGCCGTACGCACATCAGCGGCGGCTGGGAGCGGATCCGGGCCGTCGTGCCCACCCGCGCGGAGCGGGCGCTGCTCGACTGCCCCGAGTCCACGGCGCTGTTCGCGATCGACCGGCTCGGCCACGACGCCGACCGCCGCCAGGTCGAGTGGCGCCAGACGCTGGTCCGCGCGGACCGCTTCGCGGTGGCCGCCGCGTTCTCGGCCGACGACGGCTACCGCTTGGGCGGCCCGGTGCCCACGCCCTGACAGGCCGCCGTTGCCGGTTCGCAGGTGTCACAGCCTGCGCACGCGCAGCACGCCCGTCCGCATCGGCAGGACGAACTCACCGCGGGCGGTCTCCGGCACACTGTCGAGGAAGCCACGAACCCGCCCCAACAGGGCCTCCCGCTGCCCCTCCGGCATGACCAGCACCCCGGCACGCGTGGCGAGAGTCCGGACAAGGGAGTCGGCGGTACGGCGCTGTCCATGCGCGAACTCGACCTGCTCCGGCGCCCCGAACCGGACGGCCGCCGCCCCGGCCCTCGGAAGGTGCATGCCGGCGGTCGCCGCACGCCAGGCGGCGGGGGTGTCGCGAGGACCGACGGCCGCGCCACCGGCGACCCGGGCGAGCCCGGCGACCCACTCCACCTCGTCGTCCATCAGGTTCCACAGCCCGGCCAGTACGCCGTCGGGCGCGAGGACGCGGGCGATCTCGGGCCCCGCGACCGCCATGTCGAACCAGTGCATGGCATTGCCGGCCACCACGACATCGACCGAGGCATCCGGCAGCGGAATCGCCTCCGCGCTCCCCGACATGGCCCGGACCCCCGGCAGCGCGCGCCGCAGCTCCGCCAGCATGGCGTCGTCCGGTTCCACGGCGACGACGTCGACGCCCAGCGCTGCGAGCGTGGCCGTCAACTTGCCGGTCCCTGCACCGAGATCGAGCACTCGCACCCCGGGCGCACCGCCGACCGCCCAACGCACGGCGTCCCGCGCGTAGTCGGGCCGATGCTCGGCATACGAAACCGCCGCCGCACCGAACGAGGAGGCGTGCCGCTGTCGCTCGGCGTCTCGTGCCTGTTTTACGTGCCTGGATGAAATCGGATCGTGGTCCACGCGGTCACCGTAGCCGTACGGAGGACGCGTGGACGAGGGGCCGCGCCTCAGTCAACTCCCTTGCGGTCAAGGGTCGGTGGGGTCCAGTCGTGGTGCCGCAGCATCATGCGGACGGCGGTACGGGAGGGTGTCAGTCGCATCGCCGTGTTGCGCAGGGCTACGGGCAGCGGCCGGACGAGCTGCTGCCCCATGCGCCCGGCCCGACGCGCGGCGCGTGCGACGGCCTGGCCGCGGGGGCGGCGCTCGGCGTCGTAGCGGGCGAGCGCGGCCTCCACGGTGGGCTCGGAGCCGAGGGCGGAGGCGAGGGTGACCGCGTCCTCCAGCGCCTGGCAGGCCCCTGCCCCAGGTTCGGCGTCATGGCGTGGGCCGCGTCGCCGAGCAGCGCGACCCGGCCGACCACGTACGAAGCCAGCGGCGTACGCAGCTCGTTGACGTCGTGGTGCAGAACGGCGTCCGGGTGCGTCGCGTCGAGCAGCGTGGGGATCGGCTCGTGCCAGGCACCGAAGCGGCGCCGCATCTCGCGCAGACGCCGACGGATCCCCTCGTGCGACCACTCATGAATGAGCGCCCCTCCCCCACGTGCTCCGGTTGTCCCCACAACCAGATGTAGCCGCACTACTTGAGCGGGACATGGGCGGTGCGCCGACCGTCCTCACGTACGGGCCGCCCGTCGCACCGAACGCGGCCGATACTCCACCACCGTCAGCGCCAACGACACATACCGCTCGACGAGTTCGTCGGGGGTCACCTCGCCGTCGGTGCGGTACCACTGGGCGATGGCGTTGCACATGGCGATCACCGCGCGGCGGGCGTCGTCCGGGTGGGGGGTCAGGAACACGCCCTGGGCCACGCCCCGTTCGATGACCTCGCGGAACTGCTGGGTGCCGCGCTCCTCGTTCTTGCGGTAGCGGGCGAGGTGTTCGGGCTCCAGGCTGCGGCCCTCGGTCAGCACGATGCTGCTCTTGACCGGGTGCTCGATACGGAACTGCACCGTCGCCGTGACGAGGGCCTCCAGCTGCTCCGCGGGATCGTCACCGGCCTCTTCGAGAGCTGTGCCGCAGGCGCCGAAGTAGGCGTCGAGGCCCTCTTCGAGGATGGCGACGAGGAGGTCCTGCTTGCCCTTGTAGTAGTAGTACAGCGCGGACAGGCTGACGCCGGCGCGGCCCGCGATGTCGCGGATCGAGGTGGCCCCGTAGCCCTGCTCGGAGAACTCTTCGCGGGCGGCCTCGATGATGGCCCGGTGACCTGCGGGTCGAGTGGACACGATGCTCCGATCTACTGGGCCGCTCGGTCCGCCCCGCGACTGAACAATCGTAAAGCCGGCGACGGCGCCGTCATCGTAGCGCCGTGTGTCCTCGCCGCCGAGCCCGCAGCGGAAGTCGGGCGACAGGGGATCGGTGTCCCTGTCGCCCGCGGTGACCCCGAAGAGTGCCTAACGAACGTTCAGCCACGGTCGTGCCTCGGCGGCCCGCCCCCGTACGGGCCGCCGAGCGGTTCAGTGGTTCAGTCGCTGATCGCGATGTGGCCGTTCGCCGATTCGCCACCCACCGGTTCGGCGGTCTTCGGTGCGGGCACCGCCGCACCCTTCCCACCCGTGATGTTCTTCAGCAGCGCGGCAAGGTCCACGCCCGTGGTGGAGTTCAGGAGTTCCACGCCCTGCGCCACGTTGTCCGCGACCGTACGCGACAACTGGCTCGCCCCGTCCGTGGAGATCACCGTCATCTTGTCGACGGCGCCCAGCGGTTCGGAGGCCTTGGCGACGACCTGCGGCAGCACCTCGACCAGCATCTGCAGCACGGCCGCGTCGCCGTACTGCGCGAACGCGTCGGCCTTCTTCTGCATGGCCTCCGCCTCGGCGGCACCCTTCGCCCCGATCGCCGCCGCCTCGGACTCGCCCTCGATGCGGACCGCGTCCGCGAGCGCGGCACGGTGCGCCTTCTCGCCCTCACCGGTGAGCCGGGACCGCTCCGCATCCGCCTCGGCCTGCTTGACCATGCCGATCCTGCGGGCCTCCGCCTCCTGCTCGGCCTGGTACCGGGCGGCGTCCGCGGGCTTGCGGACCTTCGTGTCCAACTCCCGGTCGGTCAGCGCCGCCTGACGCTGCGCCACCTTCTCCTGCTCGGTCAGCACCTCCTGCTGCCGGGCCGCGTCGGCCAGCGGACCCGCCGCGTTCGCCTGCGCGGCGGCCCGGTCGGTCTCCGCCTTGATCTCGGCCTGCTTCAGCGCGAACGTGCGCTGCGCGATCGCGATCTCCTCCTCGGCCTTCAGCCGCGCCTGCTCGGAGGCACGGCGCGCGACGGCCTCCGCGATGTCCGCCTCCTGCTTGGCGCGGGCGGCCTCGGGCCGGCCCAGGTCCTCCAGGTAGGAGCCCTCCGTCGTGATGTCCTGGATCTGGAAGGCGTCAAGCACCAGGCCCTGCCCGGACAGCGACGCCTCCGCCTCCTCGGCGACCTGCCCGGCGAACGCGGCCCGGTCCCGGATCACGTCCTCCACGGACATCCGCCCGACGATGGAGCGCAGCGCGCCGGACAGCACTTCCTGCGTGAAGCCGACGATGCCGTCCTGCTGCATCAGGAAACGCTGGGCGGCCGCGCGGATCGAGTCCTCGGTGCCGCCCACCTTCACGATGGCGACGCCCTCGAGGTTCGCCTTCACGCCGCGCAGGGTGACCGCGCCGCGCACCGCGACGGGGATGTGCCGCGAGGACAGTTCGAGCGTGAACTTCTGCTGCACGAACGGGACGACGAACACGCCGCCGCCGACCACGACCTTCTGGCCGCTGTTGTCGGTGATGACGTGGCCGGTCTCCGGATCGGTCGACTTCTTGCCGCGCCGCCCGGTGACGATGAACGCCTCGCTGGGTCCGGCGACCTTGTAGCGGGTGATGACGACGAGCGCCAGCAGGACCAGGAGTACGACGACTCCGGCCACGGCGATGGTGACAGGGCTCATGATGGCCTCCCCCTCTGCCCCGTCTGCCCCCTCGCCTCCCGGGAGACGGCAGTCGGTCGGTGATGGTTCGTAGGGTTGGTGATGGCTCGCACGCGTCGTGACGGGTCGCACGACCCGCCGCGACGCGTACGGAACGGTGAACAGCGGCCGATGGTCAGTGGTCAGCGATCAGTGACCCGTGGTCAGCGGCCGCTGGTCAGTAGCCGCGGGTCAGCGGTCGACGGTGCGGACCTCGACCGAGGTCGGCGACAGGACGTCCGCCACCCACACCTCGCCCCCGCGGGCGACAGCACTCGCACTCTTCGCCGAGAACTTCGTCGGCTGCCCGGCGAGCTGCAACAGCACCTCGCCGTACCCGCCGACCGGGATGGCGGTGACCACGGTGCCCGCGCTGCCGACCAGATCGTCGCCGCGAGGCGTGAGCGCGGTCTGGTCCCGCATCAACGCGCGGGTCAGCTTCCACGTCAGCCAGCCGGCGCCGCCCCCCGCGACGGCACCGACGGCAGTGGCGGACCCGGCACCGAGGCCGGTCGTGCCGAGCACGATCGCGCCGCCGAACCCGAGCATGGACACGAAGCCCGCGATCACGGGCAGCGACAGCAGGCCGTCGAAGAGCCCGTCCAGCGCCCCGACCCCGTCGAACAGCCCCTCCAACACCCCGTCGAGGACCAGTGACAGGGCGAGGAGCACCACGCCCACGATGCCGAGGCCCAGAAACCACGTCATGTCACTGGCCTCCCCTGATGCGTCCCTGTTCCGCTGCTGCCCTGGATGCTGCCATGGGCAACCACCTCGCGTAACTGCCGGAATCCGGCAATCTTTACGCGATTTTGATGCCTGCGTGCTCATCGGCTAAGAATGCGGAGGAACTGACGAGGACCGGCACGGCGATGGGGGTGGGTATGGCGTCGCAGCAGGACGTCCCCGACGAGTATCTGGACGGATATGTCCGGACGGTGGCCGACGCCTCCGCCACCGGACGCCGCCTGACCCGGGACGAACTCGACGCCCGCCGCGCGCTCGGCGAACGCGCCGCGGAGGCCGGGTTCGGACTGCGCGCGCTGGTCGCCGCCCACCTCGCGCGCACGCACACCGGCAACCTGGGCACCAGGGTGGGCGTCGACTCCGTCGTCGCGGCCGGCGCGCAGGCCATCGACGCGTTCGCCGAGGGCTACGAGCGCGCGCAGCAGCAGACCATGCGCCGGGAGGAGGCGGCACGCCGCGAGTTCATCGACGACCTGCTCTACGGCCGCAGCGACCTGGGCAAACTCGCCGAGCGCGCCGAGCGGTTCGGGTTGCGGCTGTCGGACGAGCACGCCATAGCCGTGGCCCGCGGCGACCGCGCGTACGAGGAGGGCGACACCGTCCCGCGTGACATCGAACGCGCGGTGATCGCCCGCTTCGGCAACCGGAACATCCTGCTGACCACCAAGGAAGGCCGGCTCGTCTGCATCGCCCCCGGCGACCAGAGCGAGGTCCTCACGTACTTCGCCAAGCAGGCGTACGCCGCCGCGGACGGTGGCCAAGTCGCCATCGGCCGCGCGCAGTCGGGCCCCGGCGGCGTCGTCCAGTCCTACGAGGAGGCGTTGAGCGCCCTCGACCTGGCCACCCGCCTCGGCCTCGACGCCCCCGTGCTGCACGCGGCCGACCTGCTCGTCTACCCCGTCCTCACCCGCGACCGGCAGGCCATGACCGATCTGGTCCACAACACGCTGGGGCCGCTGCGCCAGGCCCGGGGCGGCGCCCAGCCGCTCATCGACACCCTGATGGCGTACTTCGACTCCGGCTGCGTATCGGCCGAGGCCGCCCGCCAACTGTCGCTCAGCGTACGGGCCTTCACATACCGCCTCGCCCGCATCCACCAGCTCACGGGCATCGACCCCGCGGTCCCGGCCGACCGCTACACCTTGCAGACCGCAGTGATCGGCGCCCGCCTCCTCGCCTGGCCGTCGGATTTCATCTGAACCGGCACCTCTGTGTTCCTTGACGGCTAAATTCAAGCGTCTCGTGCCTGTAATACGTCCCGGTCTCGCATGGACACAAAGACCGTCGGCCTGAGGTTCGCCGAGTGAGTCGCAACAGGTGCCCAACGCGACCGGGCCGTCGATACTGGCGTAGGAGCACGAAACGTCGACAATCAGCGCCGAACGTCCCGTCAGTAGAGTCGGGACAGAGCCAAAACCACTCACAACCACTCTGAACAGGCAACACACAGGTCACGCCGCCGCCTGCCAACGCCACCCGGAGGTATTCATGAAAATGCTCATCAACGTAGCCGAGACGGTCGTCGCCGACGCCCTGCGGGGGATGGCCGCCGCCCACCCCGAGCTGAGTGTGGACGTCGAGAACCGGGTGATCGTGCGCCGGGACGCGCCGGTGGCCGGGAAGGTGGCGTTGGTGTCGGGTGGCGGGTCGGGGCACGAGCCGCTGCACGGCGGATTCGTCGGCCCGGGGATGCTCGCCGCGGCCTGCCCGGGCGAGGTGTTCACCTCGCCGGTGCCGGACCAGATGGTGCGGGCCGCCGCCGCGGTGGACAGCGGCGCCGGCGTGCTGTTCATCGTGAAGAACTACACCGGTGACGTGCTGAACTTCGACATGGCCGCCGAGCTCGCCGAGGACGAGGGCGTGCAGGTGGGCAAGGTGCTTGTCAACGATGATGTCGCCGTGACCGACTCCCTCTACACCGCCGGGCGGCGTGGCACCGGCGCCACCCTCTTCGTCGAGAAGATCGCGGGGGCCGCCGCCGAGGAGGGGCAGTCGCTGGAGCGCGTCGAGGCGATCGCCCGGCAGGTCAATGAGAACGCGCGGAGCTTCGGCGTCGCGTTGAGCGCCTGCAGTACGCCCGCCAAGGGCGCGCCCACCTTCGATCTGCCGTCCGGTGAGCTGGAGTTGGGGATCGGGATCCACGGCGAGCCCGGCCGGGAGCGGCGGCCCATGATGACGTCCGGGGAGATCGCGGACTTCTCCGTGAACGCGGTCCTGGAGGACCTCAACCCCAGCAGCCCGGTGCTGGTGCTGGTCAACGGGATGGGCGCCACCCCGCTGCTCGAGCTGTACGGGTTCAACGCCGAGGTGCAGCGGGTGCTCGGAGAGCGCGGCGTGCCCGTCGCCCGCACGCTCGTCGGGAACTACGTCACCTCGCTCGACATGGCCGGTGCCTCCGTCACGATCTGCCAGGCCGACGAGGAGCTGCTGCGGCTGTGGGACGCGCCCGTCAGTACGGCCGGCCTGCGCTGGGGCATGTGACCCACCTGCCCGGGCATCCGATCACGTCAACGAACCCGAACAGCAAGGAGATCACGTGCTCGACGCCGACTTCTTCCGGCGCTGGCTGACGGTGGCCGCCGCGGCCGTGGACCGCGAGGCCGACCGGCTCACCGACCTCGACTCGCCGATCGGCGACGCGGACCACGGCAGCAATCTGCAGCGCGGTTTCAACGCCGTGCGCGCCACCCTCGACAAGGACGCCCCGGACACCCCGGGAGCCGTACTCACCACGGCCGGACGGCAGTTGATCTCGACGGTGGGCGGCGCGTCCGGGCCGTTGTACGGGACGCTGCTGCGCCGCACCGGCAAGGCGCTGGGCGACGCGAGCGAGGTGAGCGAGGCCGACTTCGCGCAGGCGCTGAAGGCGGGAGTCGATGCCGTCGCCGCGCTCGGCGGCGCCGCTCCCGGCGACAAGACGATGCTCGACGCCCTGGTGCCGGCGGTGGAGGCCCTCGGCGACGGGGACTTCGCGGCGGCGCGCTCGGCGGCCGAGCACGGGGCCGAGGCCACCACCCCGCTCCAGGCCCGCAAGGGGCGGGCGAGCTACCTCGGTGAACGCAGCATCGGGCACCAGGATCCGGGTGCCACCTCGTCGGCGCTGCTGATCGCCGCGCTGGCCGAGGCGTCGGGGGCCGGGTCGTGAGCGCCCCCGGCAAGCCCGTCGGCATCGTGCTGGTCTCGCACAGCAGGGACGTCGCCGATTCCGTGGCGCGGCTCGCGACGGGGCTCTCCGGAGGCGGCGACACCGCGCCCGTCGCGGCGGCGGGCGGTACGGAGGACGGCGGTCTCGGCACCAGCTCCGAGCTGATCTCGGCGGCCGCCGCCGAGGTCGACCGCGGCGCGGGCGTCGCGGTCCTCGTCGATCTCGGCAGCGCCGTGCTGACCGTGAAGGCGCTGCTGGCCGAGGGCGATGAACTCCCGGACGGCACACGCCTGGTGGACGCCCCCTTCGTGGAGGGTGCGATCGCCGCGGTCGTCACCGCCTCCACCGGGGCGGACCTGGACGCGGTCGCCGCGGCGGCCTCGGAGGCGTACACCTACCGCAAGGAGTGACGGGGTGACCGAACCCCCTCCGCTCACGTCTCCCGCACGCCTCCGGACCTTCCTCAACGAGGCTTTGGTACAGACCTGTTGGCGCGAACCCCTTGAGGGGAACCCTCCTCCCGTGCCATACAGGTCTGTACCAATCCGCTCGAACGGAAGGCCCTCCGTGCGACGCCTCCCCCCACGCGCCCTGCTCGCCCGCACGCTCTGCGCCGCCGCTCTCGCCCCCGGGCTCGCCTCCTGCGGCCTGCTGTCCGACGGCGCGAAGGCCGAGGGACCCGCCCTGTCGGCGCCCGCCGGGGTCACCGCGCAGGCCGGGAGCGCCACCTCCGTGCACGTCATGTGGAATCGGCCCGCGAGCACGGCGGAGGTCGAGGGGTACGAGGTGTACCGCGGCGGCAAGCGCGTGAAGCGGCTGACCGCGCGGCAGCACATGGTCGACGTCACCGGGCTCGCACCCAAGTCCCGTTACGTGTTCACGGTGCGCGCCCGCGGCACCGACGGCTCCCTCGGGCCCGCCGGCCCGCGTGTCACCGTCACCACCCCGGCCGCCGTCGCGGAGGACCGCGCCGCTCCGACCCGGCCGACCGGACTGCGCGGCGAGGCGGACGGGAGCCGGGCCGTGTCGCTGGCGTGGCACAGGGCGACGGACGACCGGGGCGTCGCCTCGTACGACATCTACCAGGGCGCCACGAAGATCCACAGCGTCGGCGGGAAGGAGACGCGGGCGCTGGTCACCGGGCTGCGGCCGGGTACCGCCTACGCGTTCAGCGTGCGTGCACGGGACGTCGCCGACAACACCTCCGCCGCGAGCGGGACCCTCCGACTGACGACCGCGCGGGGCAAGGGCGAGCAGGGGCCCGGCACCGCCCCGGCCGAGTTCGAGGCGTCGGCGCGGCGCGCGAAGGGCGCGTACTACCTCGACCTGGCGTGGACTCCGCCGCGCACCGGCGGCGAGGTCCCGGCGTACCAGGTGTACCTGGACGGCCGGGAGGCGACGACGGTGATGTGGGGCGAGGGCGCGCCGGCCGACTCGGCGACGTACAGCTTCTACATCGACAGGAAGCCGCACGTGACGCACCGGGTGAAGCTGCGCGCGCAGCTTCCGGACGGGACGTGGGGCGCCTTCTCGGCGGAGCGGACCGTGACCACCGCGGCGAAGCGGGACTGAGCCCTCAGCCCAGCTCCGTCAGGGTGCGCTCCAGCCAGTCCACCCAGAAGCGTTCGAGGTCGATGCCCGCGCGCAGCACCGCGTGCTGCAATCGGTCCGCCTCGCTGTTCTTCTCCGGTGGGAAGTCCCGCTTCTCGATGTCCTCGTACGTCGCCAACTGCTCGCGGTGCAGGGCGAGATGGCGGGTCAGGTCCTCGGCGATCCCCGCCGTGCCGACCACGGCCGCCGAGCGCAGGCGCAGTGGCAGCGGGTCGCGCAGCGGTTTGGGGTCGTGCGGGGTGGCGGTCCAGCGGGCGAGTTCGGCCCGGCCCTGGGGCAGGACCTCGTACTCCTTCTTCTGGCCGCGCGCGGGCGTCTCGGTGGGCAGCGCGCGGATCAGTCCTTCGCGTTCGAGTTTGCCGAGCTCCCGGTAGATCTGCTGGTGCGTGGCCGACCAGAAGTAGCCGATGGACTTGTCGAACCTGCGGGTCAGTTCGAGGCCCGACGACGGCTTCTCCAGGAGCGCCGTGAGGATCGCGTGCGGGAGTGACATGGTGCCCAGAGTACGAGTAGGTGGAGGGTGGGGGGGGGGGGGGGGGGGCCCGCCCCCCGCCCCCCCCCCGGCGGGGGGGGGGGGAAACCCCCCCCCCCCCCCCGGGGCCCGCGGTGTTGGGGCGGTGGGGGTGTGGCCGCGCCCCGCCGCGGCCTGCCCCCGGGGCGGGTTGGGGCGGGGGGGGGGTGGGGCCTGGGGCCCCCCTGTCCTGGGGGGGGGGGGGGGGCCGGGGGGGGGGGGCCCCCCCCCCGGCCACCACCCGGTCTCGGAGGGGTCCTACAGCGCCGCCGCGACCTCGGTGCCCTGCTTGATGGCGCGCTTGGCGTCGAGTTCGGCCGCGACGTCGGCGCCGCCGATCAGGTGCGGGGTGCGTCCGGCGGCCACCAGGTCGTCGTAGAGCGAGCGGTGCGGTTCCTGGCCCGCGCACAGCACGACGGTGTCGACGGGGATGAGGGACTGCTCGCCCTCGACGGTGATGTGCAGGCCCGCGTCGTCGATCAGGTCGTAGGTAGCTCCGGCGACCATGGTGACTCCGCGGTGGCGCAGCTCGGTGCGGTGGATCCAGCCGGTCGTCTTGCCGAGCCCGGCGCCGACCTTGCTGGTCTTGCGCTGGACGAGGTGCACCTGGCGGGGCGGGGTGGGCCGCTCGGGCTTGGCGAGGCCGCCGCGGTCGCCGTAGTCCATGTCGACGCCCCACTGGCGGAAGTACGTGGCCGGGTCCAGGCTCGCCTTCTCGCCGCCGTCGGTGAGGTACTCGGCGACGTCGAAGCCGATGCCGCCCGCGCCGATGACGGCGACGCGGTCGCCGACGGGGGCGCCGCCCCGCAGCACGTCGAGGTAGCTGACGACGCTCGGGTGGTCGACGCCGTCGATGGCCGGGGTGCGCGGGGTGACGCCGGTGGCGACGGCGACCTCGTCGTAGGAGTCGAGGTCTCCCGCGACGACGCGGGTCTCCAACTTGACGGTCACGCCGTGCAGTTCGAGCTGCGTGCGGAAGTAGCGCAGCGTCTCGTTGAACTCCTCCTTGCCGGGGACCTGGCGGGCGACGTTGAGCTGCCCGCCGATCTCGGCCGCGGCGTCGAAGAGGGTCACGTCGTGGCCCCGCTCGGCGGCACTGACGGCGCAGGCGAGTCCCGCGGGGCCGGCTCCGACGACGGCCACGCGCTTGCGGATCCGGGTCGGCGAGAGGACCAGCTCGGTCTCGTGGCAGGCGCGCGGGTTCACCAGGCAGGAGGTGATCTGGAGGCTGAAGATGTGGTCCAGGCAGGCCTGGTTGCAGCCGATGCAGGTGTTGATGGCGTCGGAGCGGTCGGCCGCGGCCTTGTTCACGAACTCCGGGTCGGCGAGCATCGGGCGGGCCATGGACACCATGTCGGCGGCGCCGTCGGCGAGCAACTCCTCGGCGAGTTCCGGGGTGTTGATGCGGTTGGTGGTCACCAGCGGGATGCTCACCTCACCCATGACCTTCTTGGTGACGAAGGTGTACGCGCCGCGCGGCACGGAGGTGGCGATGGTGGGGATGCGGGCCTCGTGCCAGCCGATGCCGGTGTTGATGATGGTCGCGCCGGCCGCCTCGATCTCCTTGGCGAGGTGCACGACCTCCTCCAGGGTGGAGCCGCCGGGGACCAGGTCCAGCATGGACAGGCGGTAGATGAGGATGAACTCGGGCCCGACCCGCTCGCGCACGCGGCGCACGATCTCGACGGCGAACCGGATCCGGTTCTCGTAGGAGCCGCCCCAGCGGTCGTCGCGGTGGTTGGTGGCGGAGACGATGAACTCGTTGATGAGGTAGCCCTCGGAGCCCATGACCTCGACGCCGTCGTACCCGGCGGACTTGGCGAGCTCGGCGGCGCGCGCGTAGTCCTCGATGGTCCGCTCGACCTCTTCGTCGGTCAGGGCGCGCGGGACGTGGGCGCTGATCGGCGCCTGCACGGCGCTGGGCGCGACGAGGCCCGCGTGGTGCGCGTACCGGCCGAAGTGCAGGATCTGCATGGCGATCTTGCCGCCCGCCGCGTGCACGGCGTCGGTGACCTGGCGGTGCTGCGCGGCCTCCGCCTCGGTGGTCATCTTGGCACCGCCGTCGAAGGTGCAGCCCTCTGCGTTGGGGGCGATGCCGCCGGTGACCATGAGGCCGACGCCGCCGCGGGCGCGGGTGGCGTAGAACTCGGCCATGCGCGCGAACCCGTTCGGCGCCTCCTCCAGGCCCACGTGCATCGAGCCCATCAGAACGCGGTTGGGGAGCGTCGTGAATCCGAGGTCGAGCGGGGCGAGCAGGTGCGGATAGCGGCTCATGGGGCCCTCCGTGAGCGGTGAACGGTCGAAACAGTTGTAGAGGACACCGCATTGGTTTTGCAACAAGTTGCAAAAGAGATCCGCGCCACGTGCCTCCCGTACGATCCCGGAGGGTGCATTCGGTTGTAGAGTGCAACAAGTACCGGGGAAAGGAACCGCCGTGGCACAGCCCGATCACCCGGCCGACCGTGAGGCGGCCGTGGAGACCATTCAGCGCGAGCTGACCTCGTTCGCCCGGCGTGCGCGCGCCACCGCCGCCCGGATGCACCCCGAGCTCTCGCTCGTCTCGTACTCGCTGCTCGCCCACCTCGACGAGCGGGGCGGCTGCCGTGCCACGGACCTGGCGGCGCACTACGCCCTCGACAAGTCGACGGTCAGCCGCCAGGTGGCCGCCCTGCAGCGGGCGGGGCTCGTGATCCGGCGCGTCGATCCGGACGACCACCGGGTGCAGGTGCTGCACCCGACCGAGGCGGGCGCCGACGTGCTGCGCCAGGTGACCGTCAATCGCCGGCAGATCTTCGGCGAGCGCCTGGCGGACTGGCCCGAGGAGGACCTGGAGCGGTTCGCCGACTATCTGGTGCGCTACAACCACGCGTCACAGGAGGAACCGGACGCGTAGTCCGCCGCGGCCTATCGCGGGGCGCGCACCGTCCGGAAGCGGGTCGTGTTGCGCAGGTGGAAGCCCAGGGACTCGTAGAGCCGGATCGCGTTGGTGTTGCCCGCGCCGGTGTGCAGGAACGGGGTCTCGCCGCGCTCCTGGACGACGGCCGCGACGGCCTTCACCAGCCGTCCGGCGAGGCCCTTGCCCCGGTGGTCCGGGTCGGTGCACACGGCGCTGATCTCGGTGTGTCCGGGCAGGTGCAGGCGCTCCCCCGCCATGGCGATCAGCGTGCCGGCCCGGCGGATCCCCAGGTACGTGCCGAGCTCGATGGTGCGCGGCGTGAACGGGCCCGGCTGGGTGCGCGCCACCAGGTCGAGCATCTCCGGCACGTCGGCGGCGGTGAGCAGCACGGCCTCGGGGTCGGGGGCCGCGTCCACCGCGTCGCCCACCATGCGCACGCCCGCGTGGTCCACCGTCGTCTCCCAGCCCTCCGGGAGTTCGATGTCGGTGCCGAGCAGCGGGAGGGTGCCGTCGGGGGCGGCGAAGGCGGCGAGGCCGTTCCAGTCCGCGGGGCCCGGGTCCGGGGGCAGCGCGGTCCAGGGGGTGACATCGGCGGGATAGCGCAGGGCCCGGCCGCTGCGCTCGGCGAAGTGCGCGTGCGGGCCGGTGAGCGCGGCGTACGCGGGGTGATCGAGGGGGTGGAACCCGCGCTCGGAGTGCGGGGCGGGACCCGTGGTGCCCTCGTGTGCTGCGTACGTCTGCGTCTGCGTCATCCGTCGAAACCTTCGAACCTTCTCCTGTGCCACCGGCGCCCCATCCGCATCGGGGCGGCCAAAAGATCAGAACCGCCGGGGGCGCCGACACATTCCCGGACCCCGCGGGGCGTGCCCGTGATCACGCTGGCATCCTGGCGCGATGCCGTTCACGTCACTGAATGATCACGTCGAGTCCCTGCTCGCCGCCGAGGGCCCGCTGCCGATCGTCGCCGCGGGCGACCCGGTGCTCCGGCGCCCCGCCGGGCCCGTCGACGGGCAGCTCTCCGACGGGCTGCTCGCCCGGCTGATCGCCGCGATGCGGGTCACCATGCACGCCGCGCCCGGCGTCGGCCTCGCGGCGCCGCAGATCGGCGTGCCGCTGCGGCTCGCCGTCATCGAGGACGCGGCGGCCGTGAGCGAGGAGGTGCGGGCGGCGCGGGGGCGGACGCTGCAGCCCTTCCGGGTGCTCGTCAACCCCGCGTACGAGGCCGTGGGCGGGCGCCGGGCGGCGTTCTACGAAGGGTGCCTGAGCGTGCCGGGCTACCAGGCCGTGGTCGCCCGGCACGAGCGTGTGCGGCTGCGCGCCCTCGACGAGCGGGGGCGCGCGGTGGACGAGGAGTTCACGGGCTGGCCCGCGCGGATCGTGCAGCACGAGACGGACCACCTGAACGGCACGCTTTATCTGGACCGGGCGGAGATCAGGTCCCTGTCGTCCACGCAGACCCCCGAAGCGGTGGAGCGGTGGGCGCAGCCGACCCCCGAACGCGCCGCGCGGGAGCTGGGGTTCGAGCTCCCGCCGCGCGACTGACCGTCAGGACAGGTCCGGCATCTCGCCCTGGGTCGACGTCACGTCGATGACCGAGAACGCGGCACCCTGCGGGTCGCCGACCGCGGCGAACCGGCCGAAGGGGGTGTCGACGGGGCCGAAGTACAGCTTGCCGCCCAGGCGTTGGACGGTGGAGACGGCCGCGTCGCAGTCCTCGACGACGAAGTACACGTTGACGTGACTCGGCACGTGCGGCGGGAAGTCGTCCGTCATCTGCATACGACCCATGGCCGGTTCGCCGTTCAGCTGCCAGACGTTGAAGTCGATCTGGTCGTCGTCCATCTTCTTCACGTCGTAGCCGAAGACGGCCGGGAAGAAGGAGTCGGTCTTCGCGGCGTTGCGGGTGTTGACCTCGGCCCAGCAGAACGCGCCGGGCTCGTTGACCTTCTCGAAGCCCTCGTGGGTGTCGGGCTGCCACACACTGAAGACGACGCCGGCGGGGTCCTGGGCGGTGAGCATCGTGCCGAAGGACGCGACCTGCATCGGGTCCATCATGAGGCTGCCGCCCGCGTCCTTGATCCGCTCGGCGACCGAGCCGATGTCCGCGGTGGCGAGATACAGGTTCCAGGCGGGGTGCACGCCCTCCGCGCCCGGCATCTGCGGCACGAGCGCCGCCACATGCTTGCCGTCGGGCGTCTTCGCCTGCGTGTAGTTGCCGAACTCGGCGCTGCCCTCGTCGTAGGTCCAGCCGAACAGCTCCGCGTAGAAGCCCTTCGCGGCCTCCAGGTCGGGGAACATGGCGTCGGCCCAGACCGGCGCGCCTTCAGGACGAGCGGACATGTCGCGACACCTTCCGTCGGCCACCGGACACGACGCGGCCCGGCAGGTACGGCTCCACGCTAGGCGCGGCGGGCCTGCTGCGCGATCCGGCGGGACCCGTCAGCGACGCGTGGCCACCACCAGTCGGCACCGGGGGCTGCCGTCCGGGCGGTCGCCGAGATCGGGCAGCGCGTGCAGGGCGACGTCGAACCCGGCGCGGTCCAGCGCGCGGCGGACGTCGCCGAGCCGGAACGGCCGGTAGTACATGACGAACGGGGGCCGCCACACCGCGTTGCGCACCCGCATCGCACCGTCGAAGCCGAGCATCGCCCAGTAGGCCGGCGAGGCGGGGCGCGCCGGCGCGGGCAGCGGGAACGCGAACTGCCCGCCGGGGCGCAGCACTTGGCACACCTCGGAGAACAGCCGCGGCCACTCGCGCGGCAGGAAGTGTCCGAACGCCCCGAAGCTCACCACCAGGTCGAAGACCTCGCCGAAAGGCAGCGCGAGCGCGTCCGCGCGCACGCAGTCGGCCGTCGGCTCGCCGCGCCGCGCGACGTCCAGCATGCCGCCGCTGAAGTCCACGCCCACGGCCCGCCCGACCCCCGCCTCACGCAGCACGCGCAGGCCCGCCCCGGTGCCGCAGCACAGGTCGAGCCCGGTGTCGTACGGGCCGAGACCGGCGAGCGCGCGGCCCACGGCGTCGAGCACGACGTCCGGGGTGCGGAACGGCGTATGGTCGAACTTCGGCGCCAGCAGGTCGTAGCCGCGCTCGACCGAGGACAGCGCCTGAACGGCCAGCTCGCGGAGGGTGGGGCCCTGATCGGTGAACATGGCCGATCAGCATAGGGCGCGCGGACGCCGGCATCGGGGCTTGCCGCGCGGCAGGGGTCGGGTGGTACGGTCAAGGCGGTACATGTGCTCGCCCGTTTCGAGGCGCCGGTACCGAATCTCTCTTTTCAGCGCACGCGGTTCGACATCTCTTTGTCACCGCACGGCGCACGTCATTCCTGGTCAGCGGCTTCTGGCGGGCTCTTCACCCGTTGCCGCGACACCGGGTTCTCCCCGGCCGCGGGGCGCGCTCTGCCGCCCCTGCCACTCGCCGGATCCCTCCCCTTCCCTGCCCCCTCACGCCCCTCGCGTCCGCGGCCCAGGCCGCGAAAGGACCTGTGATCGCCATGACCACGACCACCACCACACCAGCCACGAGCACCACCACCGATTCCCAGGAACAAGAACCCGTCCGCGCCGCCGGCGTCCTCGACATCGGCGGGAACGGGCACGGTTTCCTGCGGGCCGCCGACCTGGAACCCACGTCGCACGACGTCCAGGTCCCCGCCCACCTCATCCGCCAACTCGGCCTGCGCAAGGGCGACTTCGTCGAGGGCGCGCGCGGCAGGCCGCGCGGCCTCGCACACGTCGAGACCGTCGGCGGGGCCCCCGCGGAGACGGCCCGCCGCCGCCCGCGCTTCGCCGATCTCACCCCGCTGCACCCCAGCGAGCGCTTCCGCCTGGAGCACCCGGCCGCCGGGCTTGCCGGACGCGTCGTCGACCTGTTCACACCCATCGGCAAGGGACAGCGCGGCCTGATCGTCGCGCCGCCGAAGACCGGCAAGACGGTGCTGCTGCAGCAGCTCGCCGCCGCGTTCGCCGCGAACCACCCCGACGTCCACCTCATGGTGGTGCTCGTCGACGAGCGCCCCGAGGAGGTCACCGACATGCGCCGCTCCGTGCGCGGCGAGGTGTACGCCTCGACGTTCGACCGCCCGGCGAAGGCGCACATCGCGCTCGCCGAACTCGCCGTGGAGCGCGCCAAGCGCCTCACCGAGCAGGGCCGCGACGTGGTGATCCTTCTCGACTCCCTCACCCGGCTGTGCCGGGCGCACAACAACGCGGCCTCCGCCAGCGGCCGCACCCTGTCGGGCGGTGTCGACGCCGCCGCCCTGCACGGCCCGAAGCGCTTCTTCGGCGCGGCCCGCGACGCCGAGGAGGCCGGCTCCCTGACCATCCTCGCCACCGCCCTCGTCGACACCGGCTCCCGCGCCGACGACTACTACTTCGAGGAGCTCAAGAGCACCGGCAACATGGAGCTGCGCCTCGACCGCGTCCTCGCGCAGCGCCGCGTCCACCCCGCCGTCGAGCTCACCCCCTCCGGCACCCGCCGCGATGAACTCCTGCTCCCCGCCGCCGAGTTGACCGTCACCCGCGGACTGCGGCGCGCCCTGCAGAGCCGCGACCCCGCCGCCTCCTACGAGGCCCTGCTCGACAAGCTGCGCCAGAGCCCGGA
This sequence comes from Streptomyces sp. NPDC051684, assembly GCF_044453445.1. Classification (NCBI taxonomy): domain Bacteria; kingdom Bacillati; phylum Actinomycetota; class Actinomycetes; order Kitasatosporales; family Streptomycetaceae; genus Streptomyces; species Streptomyces sp. NPDC051684. Next base: position 62,824 of record NZ_JBITCS010000024.1, read on the forward strand.
CAACGCCGCGTTCCTGCGCCAGGCGCACTCCACGGTGCCCACCGCCTGACCCCGCCCCCGAGTACGTAATACTCGACACATGAACGCGAGCATTACGCGCCGTGGCGGGCCCCCGGCCGTCAGCGTCCGGCGGGCCACCGCCCGGGACGCCCGGCGCCTCACCCGCCTCGTGCGCGGCTCCACCGCCTACCGGGACCCCTACGCCTCCATGGTCGCGGGCTACCGGGTGGGCCCCGACTACATCGAGGCGCACCACGTCCACGTAGCCGTGGACGTGGCCGACGAGCGGGTGCTCGGCTTCTACGCGCTGCTCACCGAGCCGCCGGAGCTGGACCTGATGTTCGTCGCGGACGAGGCGCAGGGCCGGGGCATCGGGCGGCTGCTCGTCGACCACATGCGGGCGCAGGCCCTGGCGGCGGGCCTGGACCACGTCCGGGTCGTCGCGCACCCGCCCGCCGAGGGCTTCTACCGCGGCATGGGCGCGCACCGCACCGGCACGGTGCCCGCGCGCCCGCCGGCCGTCGCCTGGGACCGGCCCGAACTCGAATTCCCCATTCCCCCGGCCGCCTGAGGGGTTCCGCCCTCGCCCGCCACGGCGCACACTCGGGGGCGTCGGAATGCGGCAAGGAGGCCACATTGGGCAGCAGTCAGGCACGCGCCGAGGCGTTCGACGTGATCGTGGAGATCCCGCAGGGGTCCCGGAACAAATACGAGATGGACCACGATCTCGGCCGGATCCGGCTCGACCGGATGCTGTTCACGTCGACGCAGTACCCCGCGGACTACGGCTACATCGAGGGCACGCTCGGCGGTGACGGCGACCCGCTGGACGCGCTCGTCCTGACCGGCGACGCGACGTTCCCCGGCTGCGCCATCGAGTGCCGGGCGATCGGCATGTTCGTGATGAGCGACGAGAAGGGCCCGGACGAGAAGGTCCTGTGCGTACCCGCGCACGATCCGCGGCACGACGCGACCCGGGACATCGAGGACATCCCCGAGTTCGACCGCCTGGAGATCACCCACTTCTTCGAGGTCTACAAGGATCTCGAACCCGGCAAGTCGGTCGACGGCTCCAACTGGGAGGGCCGGGAGAAGGCATACGAGGAGATCCGCCGGGCCCGTGAGCGCGCTTCCGACTAGGTAGTAGGGTGGTCGGGCCGTGGTGCTCGGGAAGACCGGTGACGGCCCCTCAGGGGCCCATTCCGGAGCGGCCCTCGCCACTGTGATCGGGTTTCGGACAGCGACGTCCGGAGCGCGCCGTTCCATCCTGTACGCCACTGGCGGCCACCAGCCGCTGGGAAGGCCGGAACGGCGGGCACGCCCGTAAGCCAGGAGACCGGCCGCGGCATCTCACGAAGTGATCCACGAGGTGCTGGAGCGTGATCGACGCATGACCCTGCCCGGGAACTCCCCGACCCCTGCCCTGAACACCCCTCCCCCTGCCTTCCGCTGGCGCCGCGAGGACACGCTGCGCACGGCCGGCCTGATCGCGGTGATCGCCGCGCTGCACGTCGTCGCGTTCGGCGTGCTCTTCCTGCTCGTCGTCCCCGAGCACTACGAAGTCGGCAACAAGGCCTTCGGCATCGGCCTCGGCATCACGGCGTACACACTCGGGATGCGGCACGCCTTCGACGCCGACCACATCGCCGCCATCGACAACACCACCCGCAAGCTGATGGCCGACGGCAAGCGGCCCGTCTCGGTCGGCTTCTGGTTCGCGCTCGGCCACTCCAGCGTGGTCGTCGCGATGGCGGCGCTCGTCGCGGGCGGCGCGGCGCTCGCCGGCACGCTGTTGAACGACGGCTCGACCACCCACCAGGTGCTCGGCGTCGTCGGCACGACCGTCTCCGGTACGTTCCTGTACCTCATCGCGGCGCTCAACCTCGTTGCCCTGATGGGGATCCTGAAGGTCTTCCGGGCGATGCGCGCGGGCTCGTACGACGAGCGGCGGCTCGAGGAGCACCTGGACTCGCGCGGGTTCATGAACCGGATCCTCGGCCGCTTCACCAAGTCGATCACCCGGCCCGGCCAGATGTTCCCGCTGGGCTTCCTCTTCGGGCTCGGCTTCGACACCGCGACCGAGGTGACGCTGATGGTGATGGCGGGCAGCGGCGCCGCGGCGGGCCTGCCGTGGTACGCGATCCTGTGCCTGCCGCTGCTGTTCGCCGCGGGCATGAGCCTGTTCGACACGCTCGACGGCACGTTCATGAACTTCGCCTACCAGTGGGCGTTCTCCAACCCGGTGCGCAAGGTGTTCTACAACCTCACCATCACCGGCCTGTCCATCGCGGTCGCGTTCTTCATCGGCACCATCGAACTCGTCGGCGTCCTGCACGACAAGCTCGACCTGAGCGACGCGGTGACCGGGTGGATCGCCGGGCTCGACCTCGACAACGTCGGGTACGTCATCGTCGGTCTGTTCGTCGCGGTGTGGGTGGCCGCCCTCGCCTACTGGCGGCTCGCCAAGGTCGAGCAGCGGTGGTCGGCGCGGATGGCCGACGCCGGATAAATCGGTTGCCGGGGCGCCCGGCCCGCTGCTGCACTGATCTCGACGCGGCAGCCGGCCGCGCGTCCCCGAGCGTGAGGACCGATCCATGCGCACTGCAGTCCTGATCCTTTCGAAGGCCACCGCGAATCCCGCCGTGGCACTCCCTTCCTTCAAGGACTCGACTGCCAGTGGCATTGCTGAATCTTGGAATTCTCGCGCACGTCGACGCCGGTAAGACCAGCCTGACCGAGCGGCTCCTGCACACGGCCGGTGTGATCGACGAACTCGGCCGGGTCGACGACGGAAGCACCCGCACCGACTCCCTCGACCTGGAGCGCCGGCGCGGCATCACCATCAAGTCGGCCGTGGTGTCGTTCCCGGTCGACGGCACGAACGTCAACCTCGTGGACACGCCCGGCCACCCCGACTTCATCGCCGAGGTCGAGCGCGTCCTCGGGGTGCTCGACGGGGCGGTGCTCGTCGTCTCCGCCGTGGAGGGCGTACAGGCGCAGACCCGCGTCCTGATGCGCACCCTGCGCCGGCTGCGCATCCCCACCGTGGTGTTCGTGAACAAGGTCGACCGTGCGGGCGCCCGCGAGTCCGCGCTCCTGGACGACCTGCGCCGCAAACTCACGCCCGCCGTGATCCCGATGAACACGGTGCCGCACGGCCTCGGCGGCCGGGACGCCCACTGCGTTCCCTACGCCGCCGAGGACACGGCCCATCGCGCCCGCCTCGTCGACGTGCTCTCGGCCCGGGACGACGCGCTCCTGGAGGCGTACGTCAAGGACGAGGAGTCGGTCACGTACGGCCGACTGTTCGATGCGCTCGCCGACCAGACGGCGTGCACCGAGGCGCATCCGGTGTACTTCGGCTCGGCGATGACGGGCGCGGGGGTCGACGCCCTCATGGACGGCATCACGCGGTTGCTCCCACCCGCCGACGAGGCGCCTCAACTGCCGCTGTCGGCCCGCGTGTTCAAGGTGGAGCGCGGTCCGGCCGGCGAGAAGATCGCGTACGCCCGCGTGTTCACGGGGGCGCTGCGCGTCCGCGAGCGGCTCGCACTGCCCGGCGGCGGGGAGGAGCGGGTGACGTCGGTGCGCGTCTTCGCGGACGGGGCGGACGCACCGCGTACGGAGGCGGGCCCCGGGCAGGTGGCGCGCCTGTGGGGGCTCGGCGGCGTACGCGTCGGGGACGACCTCGGCGAGCGCCACGTCCCGGTCGGGGAGCACCACTTCGCGCCGCCGACCCTGGAGACGGTCGTCGACCCCGACCGGCCGGGGCGGCGCGGCGCCCTGCTCGCCGCGCTCACCCAGCTCGCCGAGCAGGACCCGTTGATCGGGCTGCGACAGGACGACATCCGGCAGGAGATCTTCCTGTCGCTCTACGGCGAGGTGCAGAAGGAGGTCGTACAGGTCACGCTCGCCGAGGAGTTCGGGCTCGACGTGACGTTTCGGGAGTCGACGCCGCTGTGCGTGGAGCGGCCGACGGGCTCCGGAGCGGCGGCCGAGGCCATGAAGGACGAAGCGAACCCGTTCCTGGCGACCATCGGCCTGCGGGTCGACCCGGCGCCGGTCGGCTCGGGCATCGCGTTCCGGCTCGGCATCGAGCTCGGCTCCCTCCCGCTGGCCTTCATCAAGGCCGTCGAGGACAGCGTGCACAGGACGCTGCGCCAGGGGCTGCTCGGCTGGCAGGTCACCGACTGCACGGTGACGCTGACGCGCTCCGGGTACGCCCCGCGGCAGAGCCATGCGCACGCGATCTTCGACAAGTCGATGTCGAGCACGGGGGCCGACTTCCGCGGGCTGACCCCGCTGGTCCTGATGAGCGCGCTCGCGCGCGCGGGCACGGCGGTGTGCGAGCCGATGCACCGCTTCCGCCTGGACATCCCGGCCGAGTTGTACGGGGCGGTACTGCCGGTGCTCACCCGGCTGCGGGCCGTGCCGACGGGACAGCGCACGGGCGGCGGGCCGTGGACCACGGTCGACGGGCTGATCCCCGCGGCCCGGGTGCGCGCCCTGGAGCAGCAACTGCCTTCCCTCACCCGGGGCGAGGGCGTCCTGGAGGCCTCCTTCGACCACTACGCCCCGGTCCACGCGGACGCGCCGCGCCGCTCCCGCACGGACGACGACCCGCTGCACCGCAAGGAGTACCTGCTGCGGGTGGTGCGCGGGGCGGGGGTGCGGCACGGGTAGGGGGCGCGGCACCGACGGGTGGGGGCCGCGAACCCGGGCCGTTCGGCCCACCGGGAGGGCCCGTTGGCCCCGTCCCCCGCGAGGCCCCGCACTGAGATGCTGCGGTATCGAGCCTCCTGTGCCCTCGCCCTCCCGCCGCGGCGCACGGTCGAGGCCGAGGGCACGGGCCCGCTGTTCGCAGAAGGGGGAGTTGCGAATGGCGGGCCCGTCCATGCCCCGCCCCGGACGGGCCACAGCCGCTTCGCACACGTGTCCGGCGCGCTGCCGTGGCAACTCGCGCGCAAAACGCCCCAATCGGAGCGATAAAGTGGCTCGTCAACCCGCACGTGCCCGATCACTCAGGAGTGCCTACGTGTCCGTAGCCATCGACTCGTCCGACGCCGCCATCCCGTCCGGCGACGCCGCCCCCGCGGAGCCCGTGCCCGCGCCGGCCGTCGCCCCCGACGGCGGCGCCGCCGCGCCCGCGAACGAGGAGACGGCCGAGCCCGGGGACACCGCGAACATGTGGATCCCGCCGACCACCGAGACCCCGGACGCCGCCGCCACGGACGACACCGCCCCGGACGCCGAGAGCGCGTCCGACAGTGCGTCCGACAGCTTCTGGACGCCGCCCACGGAGGTCCCCTTCGCGGAGAGCTCCGAGGCCGACGCCGACGCGGCGGCCGACGACGACCCCGCCCCCGGCGACGTACCGGAGGCCATCACGCGCGACGCCCACGAGTTCGGCGTCTACGCCCGCACCGGCGGCTGGGCCTTCGCCCTGAAGGTGGCCCGCAGCGTGCGCCCCGGCGGGCAGGCGGCCGGTGAGTCGTCGAAGGTCTCGGCGCGGAAGTTCGCCGAGCTGGCGGGCTGCTCGGCCGACCGCGTCATGCGCTTCTACAAGGCGTGGGACAGCGCGGCCGACGACGGCATCGTCCCGCAGTTCGAGGCCCTCGCGCCCGGCGCCGACGTCGAACTCCCGGACGCCGACGTCTGGTTGTCGTACTACGTGTCCCGCAACAGCGCGACCTCGGTGCGCGGTCAGGCGATCACCGAGGCCGCCGAGTCCGAGGGCATCCGCCCGACGAAGGCCCTGGAGGTCGCGGAGAACCCGACGGCGCTGCGGGCCGCGATCCTCGCCGACCCCGGCACCGCCGAGGCCGCCCGCAAGGCGCTGATGGACCGCCTCGACGAGGACCCGGTGCTGCGCACGGGCATGGCGCGCGACATCGTCCGCACGGACGACCTGAAGAAGGCCGTCGCCGAGGAGACCAAGACCGGCGGCCAGCTCGAGTACGTGCGCAGGATCGCGGAGGAAGGCCAGGTCAAGACCCCCGCGGGCCAGAAGATCGAGGCCTCCCCCGCGCTGCGCGAGGAGGCCGAGCGGCACCTGTCCCTCATCGACGAGCTGGACGAGGACGAGGAGGCGGGCGAGTGGGCCCGCGAGGCGTACGACACCGTGCGCACGCTCGTCGCCGAGACCGTCGAGAAGGACCCCGAGCTGCGGGTGCAGGAGCGGCGCGCGAAGTTCTACAGCAGCCTGCAGAAGGCCACGAAGGCCTTCGAGGAGCTGACCTTCGACGACGTCGACGCCGAGGAGATCGACGACATCGTGGAGGACGACATGCTGCAGCGCCTCGAGGAGCTGCAGTCGGCGATCGCGATGTGCATCACGGCGCTGCAGTCCGCCCAGAAGAAGGACTGACACGGCCCGGCCCCACGATGCCGTCGCGGCGCGTTCCGCGGTGGCATCGTGGGCCCATGGCACAGACCCCGCACACTCCCAGGTCCACGGGCCGACCGGCCCACCAGAACCTGACGTTCGACAGCCACGGCAGCACGGCCCACGGCTATCTGGCGCTGCCGGCCTCGGGGCGCGGCCCCGGCGTCCTCGTCATCCAGGAGTGGTGGGGCCTGACCGACCACATCGCCGACATCGCCGACCGTCTGGCGGCGGAGGGCTTCGTGGCGCTCGCGCCCGACCTGTACGGCGGGAACGTGGCGCACGACTCCGCCGAAGCGTTCCGCATGATGCGGGACCTGCCGGTGGAGCGCGGCGTGGAACTCCTGTCCGGCGCGGTCGACTGCCTGCTGGCCCTCCCCCAGGTCAGCTCCGACACGGTCGGCGCGGTCGGCTTCTGCATGGGCGGCGGCTTCGTCCTGTACCTGGCCGCCGAGGACCAGCGGGTGAGCGCGGCCGTCCCGTTCTACGGCGTGATCCAGGGCGCGGTCCCGGACTTCTCCCGCCTCAAGGCGCGGATCCTGGGCCACTACGGCGAACGCGACGAGGCGATCCCCCGGGCCACCCTCGACGGCCTGCGCACCGCGATCAGCACCCAGTCGGGCGTGACCCCCGACTTCCGCATGTACCCGGCCGACCACGCCTTCTTCAACGACGGCCGCCCAGAGGTCTACGACGAACAGTCTTCGCGCGAGGCGTGGACGTCGACGATCGACTTCCTGAGGACGTCTTTGCTTTCAAGCCCCGCCGGCGATTGAGGCGCGGGGCCCGGGGCAGCGCCCCGAGACGTAGGACCGGACGACCGCAACCGTCCGGCCCACCCAAGGATCACGTCACCAGATCCGAACCCGCTCCCCCGGCTCAACCCACAACCCGTCCCCGGCCACCGTCGAAAACGCCTCATGGAACTCATCCAGGTTCCGCACAATGTTCGCCCGGAACTCCGGCGGCGAATGCGGGTCGATCGTGAGGTACTGCTGCTCCTGCTCCTTGCGCCGCTTCGTGCGCCAGCAGTACGCCCAGTTCATGAACAGCCGCTGCGTACCGCTGAGTTCACCGACACTCGGCACCGGCGCGTCCCCGAGCGCGATCTTGTACGCGGTGTGCCCGATGGTCAGCCCGCCGAGGTCACCGATGTTCTCGCCCACGGTCAGCGACCCGTTGACGAACTCCCCCGGCAGGTTCCGCGGCGAGAACCCGTCGTACTGCTTGACGAGCGCCTTCGACTTCGCCTCGAAGGCGGCCTTGTCGGCGGCGGTCCACCAGTCGTTCAGGTTCCCCGCGCCGTCGTACTGCGCGCCCTGGTCGTCGAAGCCGTGGCCGATCTCGTGGCCGATGACGGCGCCAATGCCGCCGTAGTTCTCCGCGGCGTCGGCGTCCGGGGAGAAGAAGGGCTTCTGCAGGATGCCGGCCGGGAAGCAGATCTCGTTCGTGCCCGGGTTGTAGTAGGCGTTCACGGTCTGCGGCAGCATGAACCACTCGTCGCGGTCGACCGGCGCGCCGATCTTCGCCATCTGCCGGTCGTGCTCGAAGGCGTCGGCGGCGTACGCGTTGGCGAGCAGGTCATCGGGCACCACGGCGAGCCCCGAGTAGTCCCGGAACTCGTCCGGGTACCCGATCTTCGGCCGGAACGTCGCGAGCTTCTCGTACGCCCGCTCCTTCGTCTCGTCCGTCATCCAGTCGAGGCGGGAGATGGACTGGCGGTAGGCCTCCAGGAGGTTGGCGACCAGCTCGTCCATGAGCGCCTTGGAGCGCGGCGGGAAGTGCCGGGCCACGTACTCCTTGCCGACGGCCTCGCCGATGGCGCCCTCGACGAAGGCGACGCCGCGCTTCCAGCGGGCGCGCAGCTCCGGCGTGCCGTTCAGCGTGCGCCCGTAGAACTCGAAGTTGACGCGCACGAACGGCGTCGAGAGGTACGGCGCGGCGGAGCGCAGCACGCGCGCGAGCAGCCAGTCGCGCCACTGCTCGATCGGCACCTCGGTGAGGACGGCGGACAGGTGGGTGAGGTACGAGGGCTGGCGCACGCACGACTCGGCGAGCGTCTCGTCCTTGCCGCCGAGCCCGGTGACGTAGCCCCGCCAGTCGAACGCCGGGGCGAGCGCGGTGAGTTCGTCGAAGGTGGTGAGGTTGTACGTCTTCTGCACGTCGCGCGTCTCGGCGCGCTCCCAGTGGCCCGCGGCCAGCCGGGTCTCAAGCGCGAGGACGGTGCGCGCGGCGGTGGCCGGGTCGGCGTGCTCGCCGAGCGTGAACAGCTCGGTCAGGTACGCCTCGTACTTCTCGCGGATCTCGGCGAACTTCTCTTCGCGGTAGTACGACTCGTCGGGCAGGCCGATGCCGCCCTGGAGGATGTTGAAGAGGTAGCGGTCGGAGTTCCGGTCGTCGCTGTCGATGTAGGCGCCGAACAGGCCGGAGCCGCCCTTGCGCTCGAAGCGGCCGAGGAACCCGGCGAGCTGCCGTACGTCGCTCAGCGCGGCGACCTCGTCGATCAGCGGGCGGACCGGGTCGAGCCCGCGGGCCTCGGCGGCCTCCTCATCCATGAACGACGCGTACAGGTCGGCGATCTTGCGCGCCTCGTCCGCGTCCAGGCTTGTGGGGCCGCCGACCGCGATCTCCTGGATGATCTCCTTGACCCGCTGCTCGGCCACGTCCACGAGCTCCACGAAGGGGCCCCAGCTGGATCGGTCGTCGGGGATGGGCTCGGTCGCCAGCCACTGGCCGTTGACATGCCCGAAGAGATCGTCCTGCGGTCGGATCGCCGGGTCCATGCCCGGGCGTGCGTCATCCAGAGTGCTCATCACCGCACCCTACCCAGGTCAGGGGGTAGGGCGAGCGTCAAATACGGCGCCTTCCGCGCAGCGAGAACAACGCTGCCCCCGGACGGCACGTGCCGTCCGGGGGCAGCGTTCGCGCAGCGCTGATCCGGCTGGGATCAGGCGAGCGAGGCCAGCGCCTCGTTCAGGGTCTGCGACGGGCGCATGACCTTGTCGGCCTTGGCCGAGTCGGGCTGGAAGTAGCCGCCGATGTCGGCCGGGGAGCCCTGCACGGCGATCAGCTCGTCGACGATCTTCTGCTCGTTCGTGGCGAGCTTCTCGGCGAGCGGGCCGAAGGCCTTGGCGAGCTCGGCGTCCTCGGTCTGCTTGGCCAGCTCCTGGGCCCAGTACAGGGCGACGTAGAAGTGGCTGCCGCGGTTGTCGATGCCGCCGAGGCGACGGGTCGGCGACTTGTCCTCGTTGAGGAAGGTGCCGGTGGCGCGGTCCAGGGTCTCGCCGAGGACCTTCGCACGAGCGTTGTCCGTGGTGGTGGCGAGGTGCTCGAAGGAGACGGCCAGGGCGAGGAACTCACCGAGGGAGTCCCAGCGCAGGTAGTTCTCCTTGACGAGCTGCTGGACGTGCTTCGGGGCGGAGCCGCCGGCGCCCGTCTCGAAGAGGCCGCCGCCGTTCATCAGCGGGACGACCGAGAGCATCTTGGCGCTGGTGCCCAGCTCCAGGATCGGGAAGAGGTCGGTCAGGTAGTCGCGCAGCACGTTGCCGGTGACCGAGATGGTGTTCAGGCCCTGGCGGATGCGCTCGACGGACAGCTTGGTGGCGTCCTCCGGCGACAGGATCCGGATGTCCAGGCCCTCGGTGTCGAACTCCGGCAGGTACTGCTCAACCTTCTTGATCAGCTGGGCGTCGTGGGCGCGGCCCTCGTCCAGCCAGAACACGGCCGGGTCGCCGGTGGCGCGGGCGCGCGTGACGGCGAGCTTGACCCAGTCCTTGATCGGGGCGTCCTTGGTCTGGCAGGCGCGGAAGATGTCGCCCTCGGAGACCTGCTGCTCCAGGACGGCCTCGCCGTCCTGGTTGACCACGCGGACGGTGCCGGTGGCCTTGATCTCGAAGGTCTTGTCGTGGGAGCCGTACTCCTCGGCCTTCTGCGCCATGAGGCCGACGTTCGGGACGGTGCCCATGGTCGACGGGTCGAAGGCGCCGTTGGCGCGGCAGTCCTCGATGACGGCCTGGTAGACACCGGCGTACGAGGAGTCCGGGATCACCGCGAGGGTGTCCTGCTCCTGGTCGTCCTTGTTCCACATGTGGCCGGACGTGCGGATCATCGCCGGCATGGAGGCGTCGATGATGACGTCGGACGGGACGTGCAGGTTGGTGATGCCGCGGTGCGAGTCGACCATCGCGAGGTCGGGACCGGCGGCCAGCTCGGCGTCGAAGGAGGCCTTGATCTCGGCGCCGTTCGCGAGGGTCTCGAGGCCCTTGTAGATGCCGCCGAGGCCGTCGTTCGGGGTCAGGCCCGCGGCGGCCAGGTCGGCGCCGAAGCGGGCGAAGGTCTCCGGGAAGAAGGCGCGCACGACGTGGCCGAAGATGATCGGGTCGGAGACCTTCATCATGGTGGCCTTCAGGTGCGCGGAGAACAGCACACCCTCTTCCTTCGCGCGGGCGATCTGCGCGGTGAGGAACTCGCGCAGCGGCGCGACGTGCAGCACGGAGGCGTCGACGACCTCGCCGGCGAGGACCGGTACGGACTCGCGCAGCACGGTGGTGGTGCCGTTGTCGGCGACGAGCTCGATCTTCAGCTTGTCGTCGGCCGGGATGACGGTGGACTTCTCGGTGGAGCGGAAGTCGTTCTCGCCCATCGTCGCGACATTGGTCTTGGACTCGGGGGTCCACTTGCCCATGCGGTGCGGGTGGGCCTTGGCGTAGTTCTTCACCGAGGCGGGGGCGCGGCGGTCGGAGTTGCCCTCGCGCAGGACCGGGTTGACGGCGGAGCCCTTGACCTTGTCGTAGCGGGCGCCGACCTCGCGCTCCTCGTCGGTCTTCGGCTCGTCCGGGTAGTCCGGCAGCGCGTAGCCGTGCTCGCGCAGCTCGGTGATCGCGGCCTTGAGCTGCGAGACCGAGGCCGAGATGTTCGGCAGCTTGATGATGTTGGCCTGCGGCGTCTTCGCCAGGTCGCCGAGCTCGGCGAGGGCGTCCGGGACGCGCTGCTCCTCGGTCAGGTACTCCGGGAACTGGGCCAGGATGCGCCCGGCCAGCGAGATGTCACGGGTCTCGACGCCCACGCCGGCGGTGGACGCGTAAGCCTCGATGACCGGCAGGAAGGAATACGTCGCGAGGGCCGGGGCCTCGTCAGTGTGCGTGTAAATGATGGTCGAGTCAGTCACCGGGGGCTCCGCTTCCACGTCTTCCACGTCGTCGTCTGCATCTTGCTCAGATTGCTCGACATCAAGATATCTCCTCCTCGGCCAGGATTCGAAAGGGGTCCGCCCGCCGATCTTCGAGCCCCTGCGGCAATTGAGCAGCGGTGATCCCTATGCGACGCTCGCGTGGTCGTCGGTCCAGGCCAGCAGCTTCTCCGCAGGCCACGTGGTCACCACCCGCTCCGCGGGCACCCCGCACTCCTCGGCGCGGGCGCAGCCGAAGAGCTGCCAGTCGAGCTGGCCGGGCGCGTGGGCGTCGGTGTCGACGGCGAAGAGGGTGCCCGCCGCGACCGCCTCGCGCAGCAGCCTGCGGGGCGGGTCGAGCCGCTCGGGGCGGCTGTTGATCTCGACCGCGGTACCGGCGGCGGCGCACGCCGCGAAGACCTCGTCCGCGTCGAACCGTGACTCCGGGCGCCCCTTGCCGGTGACCAGGCGGCCCGTGCAGTGCCCCAGGATGTCGGCGTGCGGATTGCCGACGGCGGTGACCAGGCGGCGGGTCATCGCGGCGGCGTCCATCCGCAGCTTGGAGTGGACCGACACGACGACCACGTCCAGGCGGTCGAGCAGCTCGGGTTCCTGGTCGAGCGAGCCGTCGTCGAGAATGTCGCACTCGATGCCGGTCAGCAGGCGGAACGGCGCCCACCGCGCATTGAGCTCGGCCACCACGTCCAGCTGCTCGCGCAGCCGCTCCGGCGAAAGCCCGCGGGCCACCTTCAGGCGCGGCGAGTGGTCGGTGAGCACCGCCCACTCGTGGCCGAGGTCCCGGGCCGCACGGCCCATCTCCTCGATCGGGCTGCCACCGTCCGACCAGTCGGAGTGCAGATGGCAGTCGCCGCGCAGCAGGGACCGCAGCGCCACGCCCGCGTCGCCCTCCAACGGCACCGTGCGGGCCAGCTCCTCCTCCAGGTGCGTGAGGTAGTCGGGGACCTGCCCGGCGGCCGCCTCGCGGATCACGGCGGCGGTCTTGGGGCCGATGCCCTTGAGCGACTCCAGGGATCCGGCCTCGATGTGCCGCGCGACCTCGGCGTCGCCCAGGTCGGTGACCACGCCCGCGGCGGTACGGAACGCACGCACCCGGTAGCTGGGCGCGCCGTCCCGCTCCAGCAGGAACGCGATCCGCTCCAGCGCCCGTACGGGCTCCATCGCCACCTCCGGCCGCGTGCGCGTGCGTCGCGGCGTTCGGTCCTCGCGACGTCTCCAGCGTGCCGCACCCGGGGGCGACCGGCATCCGAGGCGCCGGTCAGGGGCGGGCGTCCGGCCGGGCGTCCGTCGGGCGTGCGGTCGGGTGCGCGGCGGTAGCGTCAGAGGTGCTTGTTCACCGCCTGCTGGGCCTGGGCCGGGAGGGCCCGCACCGTGTCGGAGGCGCCGCGCAGGGTGCCGGCCGTCGCCTCGCGGACGGTGTCCGTCGCGTCGTGCAGGGCGCCCGTCGCGTGGTGCAGGGTGCCGGTCGTGTTGCGGCGCATCCGGCGGGCCGACGCGCGTCCGGAGGCGGCGGCGCCGCGGGCCCGGTAGGCGACCGAGGGCTTGCCGTGGGTGTCGGCCGCCGCGATGAGCAGGCCGCCCAGCAGGGAGACGTTCTTCAGGAACTGGGTGCGCTGCTCGGCGCGCCGGTCCGGGTCCTTCTCCTTCCACCAGGCGTGCCCCGCCAACGTGGTCGGCACGAGCGTCGCGGCGAGGGCCAGGGCGGCCGGGCGCGGGGCGATCCCGGCGGCGAGCAGCAGCCCGGCGCCGATCTGCACGGCGCCGTTGATCCGGACCAGTTGTTCGGGGTCCTCCGGCAGCGGGGGGACGCGGGAGGCCACGGGAACGGCCACCGGTTCCGCGGCGGGCGCCACGTGTTCGGGCGCGCGGACGGTGGAGAGCCCGCCGGCCACGAAGACGGAGGCGAGCATCGGACGTGCGCTTTTCCTCAGAGCAGCCATGCAGCGACGCGTTCCCCGAGTCCGCGCTCTCAGTCACAGGTTTCGGGTGAGGTGTCTGGGCGGCGGCGTGCGGGGCAGTCGACTTCCATGGAGGCTGCGACAGGAACCGTGACGGGATCGGGCGTCCGGAGTCGGGTGCTGGCTCTGGGGATGGCGGTGGGGCTGCTGCCTCTGGCGGCTGCCTGCGACGGCGGTGAACATGCCGAATCGGGCGGGCAGTTGACGCGCGGGCACGTCACCCGACTGCTGGTCACCACCGACAACGGGCTGCGGCTGCGGCCCACCGACGGCGAACGCGTCACCGTCGACCGCCGGGTCGACCATCACTGGTCGCGCCGCGACGGCACCCGGGTGCTCGACCTGTCGTGCGCGGGGCAGTGCCCGCGGATGCCGGAGGTCGACGTGCCGAAAGGCACCGCCGTCACCGTCGTCGGCCGCAACGCAGGCATCGACGCGGCGGGGGTACCGGGGCCCTTGAACCTGTCGACGGTCAACGGCGATGTGACGGTGACCGGTTCGGGCCGCACGGATGCGACGCTGCGCCTGACGACCCGCAACGGATCGGTGCGTGCGACGGGCCTACGGGCATCCGCCGTGAACGCCACGACGGTCAACGGCGACGTCACTCTCGACTGCGCCACCGCGCCGCGCCGGGTCACCGCGGCGACCACCAACGGCTCGGTGGACACGCTGCTGCCGCACGACGCCCCCGCCTATCGGGTCACCGCCACCACCGACCATGGGCGCCCCACGGTGGCCGTGGCCACCAGCGGAGCGCCCGAGGACCGCGTGCTGCGCCTGACCACCGTCAACGGTGACGTCCGCGCACGCGAAGGCTGAGTGCCGGGGCCCCGATCCGCGTCAGATGCGGCCTCCCGTCAGGCGGGTGACCGGGCCCTGCGGACGCCGACCCGACCGCCGTCCCGCGGCGAACGAGGCCGCGCCGAGGGCGGTGACCCCTGCCCCGACGCCCACGGCGAGCATCTTGCGGTGCGCCAGGGCGGTCCAGGCCGTCCGGGCGACGGCGGTCACCTGTCCGGTCGCCGCCACCGCGGCCTGCCGACCCGCCTCGACATTCCGCGCCGCGGTGCCCACGGCTCCCGCCGCGCCCTCGGTCGCCTGCTCGGCGCCCCGCTGTGCGGCCCGGGCCGTCTCATCGGCCTTGCTCTCGGCCTTCTTGGCCGCGCGGGCCACGGGGGCCGTCGCGTTGTCGGCGCTCGCGGCCGCGCGGGAAGCGGTCTTCCGCTTCGTCGCCTCGTTCGTCGCCTCGTTCTGCTGATCCGTTCCCTTGTTCGTATCACTCATAGTGTCCCGGTTAGCCCCTGACGGTCATCACAAACCCACCACACTCTCAACACCCCGCTGCCGGACCGCAATTCAGTGTCCAGCTGCCACAGTCGGACCCGAAAGTATGGTGTCCCACCACATGTGCCGCTGACCTGCGTGTTCCTACCTTGTGCCAGCAGATACACGTCCCCACCAACGCCTGGAAGTGGTGCACATGGCCTCCGCAGCAACCGCTCCACCAACGCCCGGAAACCTCAAGCGCATTGTCGCGGCGAGTCTCATAGGCACCACGATCGAGTGGTACGACTTCTTCCTCTACGGCAGCGCCGCGGCGCTCGTGTTCAACAAGCTCTTCTTCCCCGACTCCGATCCCCTGGTCGGCACCCTCCTCTCCTTCCTCACCTACGCCGTCGGATTCGCCGCCCGCCCGCTGGGCGCGCTCGTCTTCGGGCACTACGGCGACCGGCTCGGCCGCAAGAAGCTCCTGGTGGTGAGCCTGCTCATGATGGGCGGCGCCACCTTCGCCATCGGTCTGCTCCCGACCCACGCGACCGTCGGCACGGCCGCTCCCGTGCTGCTCACCGTGCTCCGCCTGGTCCAGGGCTTCGCCCTCGGGGGCGAGTGGGGCGGCGCGGTGCTCCTCGTGTCCGAGCACGGGGACGCCCGACGCCGCGGCTTCTGGGCCTCCTGGCCGCAGACGGGCGCGCCCGCGGGACAGCTCCTGGCGACCGGCGTGCTCTCAGCCCTGACCGCCCTGATCTCGGATGCCGCGTTCACCGACTGGGGCTGGCGGATCCCGTTCCTCCTCTCCGGCGCCCTCGTGCTCGTGGGTCTGTGGATCCGTCTGTCCGTCGACGAGTCCCCCGTCTTCAAGGAGGCGTTGGCCCGCGCCGAGGCCCGCAAGGCGACCACCGACACCGTGGAGAAGCTGCCGCTGGTCGCGGTCCTGCGGCACCACTGGCGCGATGTCCTGGTCGCCATCGGCGCCCGCATGGCCGAGAACATCAGCTACTACGTCATCACCGCCTTCATCCTCGTGTACGCCACCACGTCGGCCGGCGTCTCGAAGC
The DNA here is from genome assembly GCF_044453445.1 of Streptomyces sp. NPDC051684. NCBI lineage: Bacteria > Bacillati > Actinomycetota > Actinomycetes > Kitasatosporales > Streptomycetaceae > Streptomyces > Streptomyces sp. NPDC051684. The sequence goes on from NZ_JBITCS010000024.1 coordinate 78,691, forward strand.
AGACCGCGCTGAACGCCGTGCTCATCGCGTCCGCCGTGCACTTCGCCGTGATCCCCGCCTGGGGCGCCCTGTCGGACCGGATCGGCCGCAGGCCCGTGTATCTGCTGGGCGCGGCGGGCGTCGGTCTGTGGATGTTCCCGTTCTTCTCCCTCATCGACTCGGCGAGCTTCGGTGGGCTGCTCCTGGCCGTGACCGTCGGCCTGGTGCTGCACGGCGCCATGTACGCCCCGCAGGCCGCGTTCTTCTCCGAGATGTTCGCGACGCGGATGCGCTACTCCGGGGCGTCCATCGGCGCGCAGTTCGCCTCGGTGGCGGCGGGCGCGCCCGCACCGCTCATCGCAACGGCTCTGCTGTCCGAGTACGACTCCTCGACGCCGATCTCCCTGTACGTCGTCGCGGCCGCGCTCCTCACGCTGATCGCCGTGGGCGTGGCGAAGGAGACCCGGCACCGCGACCTGGCGGACATCGAGCCCGAGGTCATGACCGGCGTCGCGGACAGCGAACAGCCCGCCAAGGTCCACCGCGTCTGACCGGGGCTTCGGCCCGCCCGACCCCGTCCGTCCCCGCGGACGGGGTCACGCTATGTCCGGGGCCGCCAACCGGTGCAGCCGCAGCGCCAGTTGGATCTCCAGTGCGCGCTCGGGCGTCTGCCAGTCATCGCCGAGAAGCCGGCCCACCCGCTCCAGACGCTGCGCGACCGTGTTCACGTGCACATGCAGCGTGTCCTTGGTACGGGCCGGGCTCATGCCGGACGCGAAGTAGGCGTCGAGGGTGCGCAGCAGGTCGGTGCCTCTGCGCGCGTCGTAGGTGACGACCTCGCCGATCGTGCGGGTGACGAAGCCCCCCACGTCCCGGCTGTCGGCGAGCAGCAGCCCGAGGAACCCGAAGTCCTCGGCGGCCGCTCCCTGCCCCGGCCTGCCGAGCAGCCGCAGCGTGTCGAGGCAGCGCTGCGCCTCCACGTATGCGGCGGCCGCTGCCTCGGTCCGCCCGGCCAGGTCGGCGACGAGGGCCGACGCGCCCACGGTGACGCTCTCGTGGATGGCCTCGGCAAGCCGGCCCGCGACATGGGACGCCAGCTGCGACGCGCCGGTGGTGGGCGCCGGGAGCAGCAGGACGGTGCCGCCGTCCCGCGCGGCGGCGAGGCCACGCCGGGTCGCCGCGAGGTGGTTGGCCGCGGACCACAGGCGGCGGCGCGCGGCCGCCTCCTGCTCGGCGTCGCCGGTGCCCTCCAGGCGGGCGGCGAGCACCACATGGGTCGCGTCGAGATCGGCGTGCAGTCTCTCCGCTCGCTCGCGCAGCAGCCGCGGGTCGCGGTCCCGCCCGTCGAGCAGGTCGTCCAACAGCTCGCCGCGCACCCGCTGTTCGGCCTCGGCGGCGGAGCGCCGGGCGAGCAGCAGCAGCGAGGTGACCATGGCGGCGCGCTCCAGGGTCCGCTGGTCGACGGGGTCGAGGCCGGGGTGGCCGCGCAGCACCAGGGCGCCGAGCAGCTCGCCGCCTGCGGCGACGGCCGCGACCCAGTCGTCCCGGTGCCGCACCGCGTGCCCGTCGACCCGGGAGGCTTCGAGGGCGCGGCCGGGCGCCGCCTCCGCGTCGGTGAACTCCACGGTGCCGTCGAGGACCTGGGAGACGGCTGCCGCCACGTCGTGCACGCCGCCGCCGCGCAGCACCAGCTCGGCGAGCCTGTCGTGCACGTCGGACGCGCGCTCGATGACGCCGCTGCGGTCGCGGATGATCTCGTTGGCGCGCTCCAGCTCGTTCAGCGCCTGCCGGGTCTCGGTCAGCAGGTTCGCGGTGTCGATGGCCGCCGCGGCGAGCGCCGCGAAGGAGCCCAGGAGCGCGATCTCCTCGCGCTCGAAGACCCGCGCGCGCCGGTCGGAGGCGAACAGCACCCCGATCACCTGTGCCCCCAGCATGAGCGGCACGCCGAGGATGGCGACGAGCCCCTCGTCCCCGACGCCCGCGTCGATGCTGCGGGTGTGCTGGAAGCGCACGTCGTGCCCGTAGTCGTCGGTGACGTACGGCCGCGCGGTCTGCGCGACGAGGCCGCCGAGGCCCTCCCCCATGCCGAGGCGCAGCTGCTGGAAGCGGGCCGCGACCGAGCCCTCGGTGACCCGCATGTAGGTGTCGCCCCTGGCCGGGTCGTTCAGGGTCAGATAAGCGACGTCGGTGCCGAGCAGCGATCGGGCCCGCTGGACGATGGCCTGCAGCACCGCGTCCAGGTCGCGCAGCCCCGCGAGGTCGTGCGCGGTCTCGAACAGCGCGGACAGCTCCGCCTCGCGGCGCCGCCTGCCCTCCATCTCCGCGCGCACCCGCAGCGCGAGCGCCTTGGCCGCCTCGAGTGCCGCTATCCGCTCGGGCGCCGCGCCCTCCGCCCGGGCGAGCAGCACCGGCTGTTCGTAGGCATCGGCGGAGGCGCCCCTGGCGAGCAGTTCCAGGAACGGGGCCTGTCGGTCCTCGGTGGTCACCGGGCCGGAGGCGCTGGCTGAGTGCGGTTGGTGGCGCGACATGCGGACAAGGATTACCCGTCGAGCGGTCGGGCCTGCCAGCCCTGTGGACAACTCGGGTCGTCACGAAATCGCGGTCACCCGGTCGAGGGACCGCGTTCCGTGCGAAACCATCCGGAACCCGGCGAATTGCGGGGTCGGGTCAGTGGGCGGACCAGCCGCCGTCGAGCACGAGGGACGTGCCGGTCATGAACGAGGCCTGCGGCGTGCACAGATACGCGACGGTCTCGGCGACCTCGGACGGTTCGATGAGCCGCTTGATCGCGCTGTCCTGCAGCATCACCTCGCTGAGCACCCGCTCCTCGGGGATGCCGTGCGCGGCGGCCTGGTCGGCGACCTGCCGCTCGACGAGCGGCGTGCGCACATACCCGGGGTTCACACAGTTCGAGGTGACGCCGTGCGCCGCCCCTTCCAGCGCGGCCGTCTTCGACAGCCCCTCGAGCCCGTGCTTCGCGGCCACGTACGCGGATTTGTACGCGGAGGCCCGCAGCCCGTGCACCGACGACACGTTCACGACCCGGCCCCAGCCCTGCTCGTACATGTGCGGCAGCGCGCCGCGCAGCAGCCGGAACGGGGCTTCCAGCATGACGGTGAGCACGGTGTGGAAGACGTCGGGCGGGAACTCCTCGATGGGCCGCACCAGTTGGATCCCGGCGTTGTTCACGAGGACGTCGGTGCCGGCCGCCGCTTCCTCCGCGGCGTCGAGATCGCTGAGGTCCAGGACATAGGGCTCGACGCCGTCGGCCGCACCGGCCAGCGCCTCGAGCCCCGCCGCGTCCCGGTCCACCGCTCTGACCTTGGCGCCCGCCACGGCGAGCCGCAGGGCGCAGGCCCGGCCGATGCCACTGGCGGCGCCGGTGACGAGTGCGGTGCGGCCGCCGAGATCGAGCTCGGGGGCGGCGGGTGCGGTCAGCGGGGTGCGCGGCGTCATGACTGGCACCCTAGGCAGCTGATCGGCGCCGCCCGATGTGGGCAGCACCCATACTTCAGCGCTCGGCCATGGTCTCGAACCATGTGGGTCCTTCCGACTGGGCCTGCTTGATCCGGAACAGCGAGAACTCGTCGAGCGACGGCAGCGCGTCCAGGGCGAACCAGGCGACGTCCAGCGACTCGTCGTCGTTGACGCGCGCCTGGCCGCCGGTGGCCCGGCAGCGGAAGGACGTGTCCATGAACTGGCACTGGTCGCCGTTGGGGTACGTGACCGGCTTCAGGGCCTGCACCAGCACGACCCGCTCGACGACGCACTCGATGCCGGTCTCCTCGAACACCTCGCGCGCGGCGACGTCCGCGGGCTGCTCCCCCGGCTCGGGAATCCCGCCGATGATCGACCACTTGCCGGTGTCCGCGCGCCGCCCGAGCAACACCCGGCCGTCGTCGTCGAAGACGACGGCACTGACCCCCGGCAGAAGCAGCAGCTGGTGGCCCGCGGTGGCGCGGATCGTACGGATGAATTCAGGAGTCGCCATGTCGGTGAGCCTACCTGTACGCCCCAACGAACCGGCAGGCCACGGGCCCGTCAGGCACTCGGGCGACGCCCCGCGCGAGCCCGCACGACGGCCCAGCCGAGGCCCCCGACGCCGAGAGCCACGAGCAGCGCCTCCGGCCACGCGCCGACGCGGGTGGCGAGCGTCTGCGACGTACGCTTCGGGACCTCGGCGAGCAGCGTGGCGGGCTCGAACATGCCGGTCCGCTGCGCGATCGAGCCGTCGGCCCGGATCACGGCGCTGACCCCGCTGGTGACCGGCACCATCACGGCCCGGCCGTGCTCGACGGCCCGCACCCGGTCCATGGCGAGCTGCTGGTACGTCATCTGGCTGCGCTCGAACGTCGCGTTGTTGCTCGGCACGGACAGGATCTGCGCGCCCTCGCGGACCTGGTCGCGCACCGTGTCGTCGAACGCGGCCTCGTAGCAGGTGATGTTGCCGACCTCGGTGCCCGCCATGTCGAAGACGACGGGCTTCTTGCCAGGCACGAAGTTGCCCGCCCGGTCGACGTCCCTGCTGAAGATCCGGAAGAAGCCGCGGTACGGCATGTACTCGCCGAACGGCTGCAGGTGCCGCTTGTCGTAGACGGCGCCGGGCCCCGTCTTGGGGTCCCACTGGATGAGCCGGTTGCGGGGTGTGCCGTCCTTGGCGGTCACCACGGCGCCCACCGAGATCGGCACTCCGACGGCCTGCGCGGCCTTGGTGATCTCGTCGTAGGCGTCCTGGTTGACGTACGGGTCGATGTCCGAGGAGTTCTCCGGCCACAGCACCAGGTCGGGGCGCTCGACCTGCCCCGACTTGATCTTCGCGGCGAGCTTCATGGTCTCGCGCACGTGGTAGTCGAGTACGGCGCGGCGCTGGGAGTTGAAGTCGAGGCCCATGCGCGGCACGTTGCCCTGAATGAGCGCCACGCGCGCGGTGCCCGCCTCGGCGCCCGTCGCCACGAAGGGCATCGCGACCGCTCCCGCGACGACCGGGGCGACGGTGAACGCGGCCGCGGCGGCGATCCCCTTGTCCTTCAGGAAGGTCAGGTTCCTGGGGGCCGACGCGTCGCCGGTCGACTCCCTGCGCGCCTTCCTGACGCGCAGGGCCAGGGACCCGAGCCCGAAGCCGCACAGGACCACACCGAAGCCGAGCAGCGGGGTGCCGCCCAGCGAGGCGAGCGGCAGGAACACCCCACTGGGCTGCCCGAAGGCGACCTTCCCCCACGGGAAGCCACCGAACGGGGCACGCGCGCGCAGCGCCTCGGACGCGATCCAGACCCCACTGGCCCAGAGCGGCCACAGCGGAAGCCGCGACACATAGGCGATGCCCAGGCCCGCGAGCGACACCAGCAGTGCCTCCGCGGCGGCGAGCGCCAGCCACGGCAGCGGACCGACGTCGACGCCCGTCCAGGAGAGCAGCGGCACCAAGTAGGCGAGCCCGAAGGCCAGGCCGAGCCCGAAGCCCGCTCTCAGCCGCCGCCCGTACACGGCCATGCCGAACAGCGCGAAGGAGATCGGCGCGAGCCACGGGAGCTCGCGCGGCGGAAAGCTCACGTACAGGAGCAGCCCGGCGATCACCGCGAGCGCGAGAGGCACGAACCGTCGCAGGTGGAAGCCTCTCCCGGGCTGCTCTGCGGGCTCGTCCGACGGGGCTACGGGAGGTGCGGTGGCGGTCACCCGGGGAGTGTACGGCGCGGTGCTGTCACGCCGACATGCCGGTCGGCGCGCCCCGGGGTTGCCATCGAGGCGCATCGTTCCTGTGCAACACCGGTCCGCGGCGGCCCACCAGCGGTTACCGTGTGGCCCGGTTCCCGACAGCGCGGCCGCGTCCGGCCTCGCGTCCGGGGCCCGGCTACGTCGGGGGGGGGCGACGGGTGGGTACGACGGGGTGGTCGACGGGTGCGGGGGCGGACGGTGCGCTGCGGGAGCACCGCGGTGCCTCGGACGCCGTGGGGGTCGCGGTTCTCGGGTGTTGCGCGGCGTGGTCGCTGATCAGCGCGACCACGCGCGCAGGCAGGCCGGAAGGGGAGCTCCTGGCGGTGCTCGCCGTGATCGCGGGGTACGCGTGCGGGCGCATCGGCGGGGCCCTGGTCCCGGTCGGCGCGTCCTGCGCGGTCGGGCTCGGCGGCCTGTGTCTCGCGTTCACCGCCCCGTACGCCGCCCCGGCGCCGGATGTCGTGACGCCGCTCGGCCGGGTCGGGGCCACCGCGGCGCTGCTCGCCCTGTCGGCGGGAGCTCTGTGCTGCGCGGCCTGGGCAGCGCGGCAGCGGGCGCTGCGGGCCGTGCTGCACCTCCTGGCGGCGGGCAGCGTGGTGGCGGCCGCCGTCGTCGACTCGCCCGCCGGGGTCACGGTGTGCGCGGGGGTCGTCCTGTGCTCGCTCGCCGCGACGCGGCTGCGCAATCGGGCGCTCGGTCTGGCGGGCCTGGGCCTCGCCACGGCGGTGGTGGCCGGGATCGGTGTGGCGCTCGCCAAGGGCGCCCTGCCGGCCGGCCCGACGGACTCCCTGGAGACCGTCCTGTCGCAGCGGCGGATCCTGCTGTGGCGCGACGCCGTGCACCTCGCCGAGGCGCATCCCGCCCTGGGCGCGGGCCCCGGACGCTTCGAGAACCTCAGTCCGACGCTCGCACAGTCCCCGCTCTCCGACGGCAAGCCGCACTCCGCCGTCCTCCAGGTGGCGGCCGAACAGGGGCTCGTCGGCGTGCTGCTGCTCGCGGCGGCCTACTGCTGGCTGCTGTACGTCCTGTGGCGCTCCGCGCGCTCGACGCAGGTGGTGCTGGCGGCGGGCGCCGCGCTGACCGCGGTGGCCGCGATGGCGACGGTCGGCAACGCGCTCAGTTTCACGACCGTGACCGCGGGCGTGGGCCTGCTCGCGGGGATCGCCACGGCGGAACCACTCACGGACGGGCCGCCCGACGACGACGCGACCGCCCCGGAACTGGTCCGGGACGGCCGCGACTGAGCGTGCGGGTCGGGGTTCGGCTCAGAGGGCCGGGCCCGCGGCGGTGGGCTTGAGGCGGTCGCGGATGTGCCGCACCGCGCTCTCCGCGTCGTCCACGGTCACCGTGAACCTGCGGCCGTCTCCGAGGCGGAGCACCACGCCCTCACCGCGCCGCACCACGACGGCCGTGCCGATCTCCGGGCGCCAGCGGTAGCCCCAGCCGCCCCACTGCCGGGGCGTGACGCGGGGCGCGAAGTCGGCCTCGACCACATGGGCGAGCGGGATGCGGCGGCGCGGCAGGCCGACATGGCCGCAGCGCACTTCGAGGTGGTCCTTGTCGACCTTCACCGCCACGTGGAGGAAGGCGAGGGTGCCGAACAGGATGAGCAGGCCCACGGCGATCAGGCCGACCACGGACATGGCCAGGGCGAGTATGCCGGTGGCCCACGAGTTGTCCACGGCCAGCTCGATGCCCAGGGCGAGGCAGGCGAGCCCGCCGCAGGCAAGGAGCCACTGCACGCGGTTGTGCGCGCGGCCGGTCCAGATGTCGGTCGCGGGGGCGGCAGAGCGTCGCCCTGAGTGCTCGTCGGGGGCGTGTTCCCTCATGGAATCGAGCCTACTCATGTTCCGCGGGTCCGGCACCGGCTTGCGCGGCCCTGTGGGCCGGGCCGGTGTGATCGATCAGCCCGCGTGGCTCAGCGCCTGCAGGTCGCGGCCCTCCACGTAGGCCAGCGCCTCCTTGGGCAGCGCGTCCTCGCGGCCGCCCAGCAGGACCGTGAGCCGCCCGCGCGCATTGGTCGCCACCTGCGGGCCCTCTCCGATCCGGCGCAGCGCCTGTGCGGCGACGGCGCCCGCGCTGCTGTGCAGGACGAGGGCGTCGGCGTCCGGCTGCTGCACCGCGGCACGGATGCGCTCCGCGACCAGCTCGTAATGGGTGCAGCCCAGGACGACGGCCCGTACGTCACGGGAGGTGAGGGCGGCCGCAGCCTCGATGGCCCGGTCGATGCCCTCCTCGTCGGCCCACTGCACCGCGTCGGCAAGGCCGGGGCAGGGCACCTCGGTGACCTGGGCGCCGCCGCCGAAGTCCCGGATCAGCGTCTGCTGGTAGGGGCTTCCGGTGGTCGCGGGCGTGGCCCAGATGGCGACGGGGCCGCCGCCTGCCGCGGCGGGCTTGATCGCGGGGACGGTGCCGATCACCGGGATCCCCGGCTCGAGCCGGGCGCGCACCGAGGGCAGTGCGTGCACGGAGGCGGTGTTGCAGGCGATGATCAGCGCGTCCGGGTCGTGCTCCGCGGCGGCCTCGGCGACGGCGAGCGCGCGCGCCGTGACGTCCTCGGGGGTGCGCGGTCCCCACGGCATGGTCTCCGGGGCGGAGGAGAGCACGAGGTCCGCGTCGGGGCGCAGGCGCCGTACCGCGGCGGCGGCCGCGAGCAGTCCGATTCCCGAGTCCATCAGCGCGATCTTCACCCGGAAACCATAGACGATCGGTCCGACAATGCCCCTGCCGGTGGGGCAGACTGCGGCGGATGGACGTCGTTGTGTGGATCACCGCGGCCTCGCTCGCCGCATGGCTGTGGCTGCTGCTGTGCCAGGGCTTCTTCTGGCGGACGGACCTGCGTCTGCCGCCGCGCACCGAGCCCGGGAGTTGGCCGGACGTGTGCGTCGTGGTGCCGGCCCGCGACGAGGCGGAGGTGCTGCCGGACAGCCTGCCGTCCCTGCTCGCCCAGGACTATCCGGGACGGGCGGAGATCTTCCTGGTGGACGACGGCAGCTCGGACGGAACGGGCGAGGTCGCACGGACGCTGTCGGAGCGGTTCGGCGGGCTTCCCCTCACCGTCGATTCGCCGGGCGAGCCTCCGGCGGGCTGGACCGGGAAGCTGTGGGCGGTGCGGCACGGCATCGGCCTGGCACGCGCGCGTGATCCCGAGTTCCTGCTGCTGACCGACGCCGACATCGCACACGAGCCGGACAGCCTGCGGGAGTTGGTGGCGGCGGCGCGCACGGGCGGCCTCGACCTGGTGTCGCAGATGGCACGGCTGCGGGTGGAGAGCGTGTGGGAGCGGCTCGTCGTGCCCGCGTTCGTGTACTTCTTCGCGCAGCTCTACCCGTTCCGCTGGATCGCGCGGCAGGGCGGGCGCACGGCCGCGGCGGCGGGCGGCTGTGTCCTGCTGCGCGCCGAGGCGGCGGAGCGGGCGCGGATCCCGGACGCGATCCGGCAGGCGGTCATCGACGATGTGTCGCTCGCGCGGGCCGTGAAGCGGTCGGGCGGGCACATCTGGCTGGGCCTGGCCGAACGCGTCGACAGTGTGCGGCCGTATCCGCGGCTCGCCGATCTGTGGCGGATGGTGTCGCGCAGCGCGTACGCACAGCTGCGGCACAACCCTGTGGTGCTGCTCGCCACCGTGCTGGGGCTCGCCCTCGTCTACCTGGTGCCGCCCGCGGCGCTGATCGCCGGCCTGGCCCTGGGCAGCGCGCCGACCGCGCTGCTCGGAGGGCTCGCCTGGGCGGTGATGGCGGGAACGTACCTCCCCATGCTGCGCTACTACCGGCAGACGCTGTGGCTGGCGCCGCTGTTGCCGTTCACCGCGCTGCTGTACCTCCTGATGACGGTGGACTCCGCCGTGCAGCACTACAGGGGGCGGGGCGCGGCCTGGAAGGGGCGCACGTACGCCGCGCCCGAACGGGGGTGAACGGCTCGCCGGGGCACGCTACTTGCGTCCCCGCGTCCAGTTCATGCCCCACCCGTAGGCGCGGTCCACGGTGCGCTGCGGGCTGATGCCCCGGTCCGGGACGAGATAGCGGGCCTCGCGCCGCACGGTCAGGTCGCCGCCTTCGTTCGTGAGCAGGGCGAGCGCGCACACCGTGGAGGGCACCGTGCACTCGTCCAGGGAGAAGTCGATCGGCGCGCCGTGCACCGGTCGCAGCGTGACCGTGGCGTGCAGGTCCGCGAAGCTGCGCGCGCCTTCGTAGATGGTCACGAAGACGAGGATGCGGCGGAACGCGTTCACGTGGTCGAGGTTGATGGTGAGGTTCTCACCGGCGGCGAGGCTTCCGCTGCGATCGTCTCCGTCGAGGTGGATGTACGGGGCCTGCCCCAGCGCCCCGAACGCGTTGCCGAGCGCCTGCACCACCCCCTTGCTCCCGTCGGCCAGTTCGTACAGCGCGCACAGGTCGAGATCGAGGTTCCGGGCGCGCCTGCTCCCCCGGCCGCCGAACTGTTTGCGCACCTCCCAGTTGAGGTTCACGCGCAGGACACCGGACGTGCCGCCCTGCTTCGCGAGGGAGACGGTGGGAGACGCCTTCGTCAGCGTCACCTTGGTCAGTTGCACGGGCTCCGCGCGCGTGGTCGCCGCGGAAGGCGCGGCGGCGGGCGGCGCCGCCTGCCGTGGTTCGTCCACGGTGATGCCGTAGTCCGTCGCGAGGCCCGCGAGCCCGCTGTCGTAGCCCTGGCCCACGGCCCGGAACTTCCAGGCTCCCTGACGGCGGTACAGTTCGCCGAGGACGAACGCCGTCTCCAAGGTCGCGTCCGCGCTTTCGTAGCGGGCGAGTTCGGTCCCGTCCGCCGCGTCGACGATGCGGACGTACAGGCCCGGCACCTGTCCGAACGTCCCGCCGTCCGCGGACGCCGCGAGGACCACCCGCTCGATGGCGGGCTCCACGCGCGCGAGGTCGACGAAGAGGGTGTCCGTGACGGCGTCCCCGCCGGTGGAACTGCCCTCGTGCCGCACCGCTCCGGACGCGTGCGTCGGCTGGTTGTAGAACACGAAGTCCGCGTCGGAGCGCACCTTCCCGGAAGCGAGCAGCAGCGCCGAGACGTCGACCTCGGGCACCCCGGGGCCTGAACGCCGGCCCAATTCGACGCGTACGGCCGACGCCCGCACGCCGACATTCGCCCCTTTAGCCATTGTCATGTCCGCCCCAAACGCCCGTCCTCGGCTTACGGCCAACATATTCCCTGGGGCCTTCCGGCTCCCAGAGGCTCGTTCGAAGATCACTGGCCAACCGCCGGTAACTCCCCGAAATCTTGGGCTCTACAGGAAAACTGCCCCGAGTGACGACCGTTTTCCCCAAGTTCGCTCGCATTGAGGACGCGCGGTCACACACGACACGCAAAAGAACCCTCTTATCGGTCTACCCCAACGACCACATCGTGGGCTTAACTTATGTGTCATGACCTCCCCCCGCTCCACATATGGCGGCGGTTACTACTCCGCGCCGTCCTTCCCGGACACTCCGATCTACGACTCACTCGTCGCGGAACGGGGTACGCCGCAGATCGCCCCGATCCGGGTTCCCTCCGCGTACGACAGCAACAGCCACCTGCCGGCACTGCCGGCCGCGCTGCCCGCGCTACCGTCGGCGCACTCCGCGCCCGCGCCGCAGTACGGCTATCCGCATCCCCAAACCGCCCCGATGCAGGCGGCCCCGGCCCCGTACATCCCGCAGCAGGCGAGCGCCCCGCGCGGCTATCCGGGCCAGCAGGCCCAGCAGCCGCAGCGGCCCGCGCCCGGCCCCGCGACCGGCTACGAGGCGATGCGCCCGGCCACGCCGCGGCCCGCCCCCGCACCGTACGAGGATCCGTACAACCGCCAGCAGTACCGCGGTTACTGACCCGACACGGCCGGAACGTCCCGGCCCACCACAGCAGCCACGGGCGATGTCCGTGGCTGCTGGCAGAATGACCGGCATGTCGCAGCCAGCAGTCAGTTCGATCCATGTCCACCCGCTCAAGGCAGTTCGGGGGCACGCCCCGCGCGAGGCCGTCGTGGAGCCGTGGGGCCTGGCCGGAGACCGGCGCTGGGTACTGGTGGGCGCGGACGACAAGATCGTCACTCAACGGCCGCATCCGCGCCTGGCGTTGGCCGCCGCCGAGCAACTGCCCGGCGGCGTTCGTCTGTCGGCCCCCGGGATGGACGCGCTGACCGTCGCGGTGCCCGAGCCGCGGCAGACGACCACGATCGAGGTCTGGTCGGACAAGGTCGAGGCGGTCCCCGCCGACCGCGCGGCGCACGCGTGGTGGAGCGCCTACCTCGGCACCGAGATACGCCAGATGCACCTCGACGACCCGGCGACCAGACGCCCCATCGACCCGGAGTACGCGCGCCCGGGCGAGACCGTGAGCTTTGCCGACGGTTACCCACTGCTCCTGACGACGCTCTCCTCGCTCGACGCCCTCAACTCCTTGATCGCTCAAGGTGACCACGCGGACGAGGGCCCGCTGCCCATGAACCGGTTCCGGCCGAATGTCGTCGTCTCCGGCACGCCTCCGTGGGCGGAGGACGACTGGTCGCGCATCGCGATCGGCCCGGTCACCTTCCGTGTCGCCAAGAAGAGCGGGCGCTGCGTGGTCACGACGACGAACCAGCAGACCGCGGAGCGTGGCAAGGAGCCCCTGCGCACGCTGGCCCGGCACCGCCGCTTCGGCGACCAGCTGTGCTTCGGCACGAACCTGGTCCCCGAATCCACGGGCACCATGCGCATCGGCGATCCCTTGACCATCCTCGAATAACCGTCACCCGGTAGGGGAACCCGGCGCCGCGACATGCTCGTTGAGAGACAATGGCAGTGTCGGAAGCGCCGGTGGGCTGGGGCGAGACAGGATCTGGGCCAGGTGACGTCGCTCTCTCTTCACTTCTCCGGCATGCGGGCGCTGCCGTTCGGGGTTATGACAGACCCGGAAGGGGGTGCAGACCATGCGAGCGTTGATCGGGCTCTGGCGCTGGCGCCACAATCCCGTGTGCCGCGGGACGGACCTGGCGGAGGCCTGGGTCGCCCTGGTCGCACTGTTCCTGATCGTCGTCGCCGCGCCGGTGGCCGGCGTCGTCGCGGGATCCATGGCGCGTGACGCCCTGTACCGCTCCGTGGAGGAGCAGCGCAGCGTGCGTCACGAGGTGACGGCGACCGTGGTGCACAAGGTGGCCCAGCCGCCGCTCGACCCGGACCCGGAGACCTCCACGGCGCGTGACGCGCACACCCGCGTGGTGGCGACCTGGAAGGCGCCCGACGGCTCCACCCGGCAGGACCGCGTCGTCGCCGACCTCTCCACTCCGCACCGCGGCGACACGTTCCCCGTGTGGACCGACGACCAGGGCCGCGCCGTCGGCAGGCCCCTGGACCGGCCCACCGCCGCCACGCACGCCGCGCTCGCCGGATTCGGTGCGGCCGTCGCCGTCACCGGCCTGGTGGAAGGCAGTCGGCGCCTGATCCTGTGGCGCATGATGCGCCGCCGGTACGCGCGCTGGGACAGCGCCTGGGACATCGCGGGACCCGACTGGGGCAGGACCGGCACGGGCAGTTGACGCTCTCCACAGGCTCGCGGCTCTGGTCAACTGCCGTGCTCCGCGCACGCTACGGTGGAGCCACCTTTTGACAGGCAGAGCGCAGGAGGAAGCCAGGAACGGCGCCCCGAGTGGCGCGCCCACTTCCTGCGTACGACGAGGTGGGGGCAGATCAGCGCCATGGCACAGGGCTCGGTCCAGGTGACGCACGCCGGTACGTCGCGGTGGCGGCGCCGCACGGGTGAGTACGCGTCGCTGGCAGCCGCCCTGGAGGCGGCGACCGACGGGGACGTACTGACCGTGGCTCCCGGCACGTACCGGGAGAACCTGGTGCTGCGGCGGGCGGTGACGCTGCGTGGTCCCGAGGGCTCCCCCGGCTCCGTCAGAATCGCCCCGGCGGACGGTGTCCCCGTGACCGTACGGGCCTCCGCGACCATCCGTGACCTGCACGTCGAGGGGCAGGACGCGGCGGCGCCCGCGCTGCTCCTCGAGGAGGGCGCTCCGGAGATCGTCGGCGTGCGCGTGGTGACGCGGTCCGCGGCCGGCGTCGAGGTCCGCGGCGGCGCCCGGCCCACGGTGCGCCAGTGCACCGTCGACAACCCCGGCGGCATCGGCATCGCCGTGCTCGACGGCGGTGGCGGCGTGTTCGAGGAGTGCGAGGTCGTCGCCGCCGGGCAGGCGGGCGTCGCGGTGCGCGGCGGCGCGCATCCGCGGCTCGAGCGCTGCCGCGTGCACCACACGTCGGGCGCGGGCCTGTCCGCGACCGGCGAGCACTCCGGCCTGGAGGCCGTGGGCTGCGAGGTGTACGAGGTCAAGGGGTCCGGTGTGCAGATCACCGGGCGGGCCGCCGCACACCTGACCGACTGCGATGTGCACCGCACGACGGGGGACGGCGTCACGCTTGACACGGACGCGGTGCTCACCCTCGCCGACTGCCGCGTCCACGACGTTCCGGAGAACGCGATCGACCTGCGCTCCCGGTCCGTGCTGACGCTGACGCGTTCGACCGTGCGCCAATTCGGGCGCAACGGCCTCTCGGTGTGGGACCCCGGCACGCGCGTGGACGCCAACCAGTGCGAGATCCACGACAGTACGGGCGACTATCCGGCCGTCTGGGTCAGCGACGGCGCGACGGCCGTGCTCGAGTCCTGCCGGGTGCACGACGTGCCGGACGCGCTGTTCGTGCTCGACCGCGGCTCGCGCGTGGACGTCGTCGACAGCGATCTATCCCAAGTACGCAACACGGCCGTGTCGGTGAGCGACGGGGCCACCGCCCAGCTCGACGACTGCCGCATCCGCGAGGCCGCGACGGGCGCCTGGTTCCGCGACCACGGCAGCGGCGGGACGCTCGCCAACTGCACGGTGGACGCGACGCAGACCGGCGTGATCGTCACGAAGGGCGCGGACCCCACCATCGAGCGCTGCACGGTCACTTCGCCCGCCGAGGCCGGCTTCTACGTGTCCGCGGGCGGCCGGGGCAGCTTCCACGGCTGCCGGGTCACGGACAGCGGCGGCTTCGGCTTCCACGTCATCGACGGCTGCCGTACGAGCCTCAAGAAGTGCCGCACGGAGCGGTGTTCGCGCGGCGGCTACGAGTTCGCCGAGGACGGGCCGCTGATCGACGACTGCACGAGCGACGAGAGCGGCGGCGTGCGGACCGGCGCGGCGGCGGCCCCGCAGGCGGCGGTGCAGACCGCGACGCAGACCGTCGGCCTGCTCAGCGCGGTGCCCGATCAGCGGCCCGTGGCGGCCCCTGAGGCGCCCGCGAAGGAGTCCCGCACCTCCAAGCTCGTCCTCGGCGAACTCGACGCCCTGGTGGGCCTGGAGAGCGTCAAGCGCGAGGTGCGCGCGCTCACCGACATGATCGAGGTGGGCCGCAGGCGCCAGGAGGCGGGTCTCAAGGCGGCCTCCGTGCGGCGGCACCTGGTGTTCACCGGCTCCCCCGGCACCGGCAAGACGACCGTGGCGCGGCTGTACGGCGAGATCCTCGCGACGCTCGGCGTCCTCGGGCAGGGGCATCTCGTGGAGGTGTCCCGTGTCGATCTGGTCGGCGAGCACATCGGCTCCACCGCGATCCGCACCCAGGAGGCCTTCCAACGAGCCCACGGCGGCGTCCTGTTCATCGACGAGGCGTACGCCCTGTCCCCCGAGGACTCCGGGCGCGACTTCGGCCGCGAGGCGATCGACACGCTCGTGAAGCTCATGGAGGACCACCGCGACGAGGTCGTCGTGATCGTCGCGGGCTACACCGCGGAGATGGAGCGCTTCCTGTCCACCAACCCCGGTGTGGCATCCCGCTTCTCACGGACCATCACGTTCTCCGACTACGTGCCCGAGGAACTGCTGCGGATCGTGGGGCAGCAGGCCGACGAGCACGAGTACCGGCTCGCCGACGGGACGCCGGAAGCACTGCTCAAGTACTTCACGGCGCTCCCGAAGGGGCCCGCGTTCGGCAACGGACGCACCGCGCGGCAGACGTTCGAGTCGATGGTGGAGCGGCACGCCGGCCGGGTCGCCCAGCTCGACGCCCTGGACACCGACGCGCTCACGCTGCTCTACCCGGAGGACCTGCCGGAGCTGCCCTGACCCTCGGCCCGCGCCGGGTCCGTCTCGGGTCGCTGCTGCGGTACGCCCTGCTTGAGGCGGGCGAGCAGCCGGGCGCGCTCCTCGGCGAAGACCGGGTCGGCCTGGTAGTCGCCGTGGCCCAGGATCGGTGCGGGCAGCGGGTGTTCGGCCGTGCGCCCGTAGGCGAGCGGGTCGAGCAGCGCCGGGTGGTCGACCTGGGGGCCGCACTCGCCGGACAGGTTGATCGGCCCGCCGATGGGGTCGGTCTCGCGGTGCAGATTGCGCCAGCAGTCGACCTGGCGGTGCAGCGAGGCCAGTGCCTCGGGGCCGAACTGGGCCGGGAACCAGCGCCCGTACAGCCGCTCCAGCGGCGATCCGTAGGTGAGCAGTCCGACGCGCTTCCTTACGGAGGAGTGCAGTTGCCAGGCGGCGGCCGCCGCGAGGACGCTGCCCTGGGAGTGCCCGGACAGGATGAGCCGGCCGCCCGTGGCCTGCGTCCAGGTGGCCATCCGCCAGGTCAGGTCGGGGACGGCGCGCTCGGCGTAGCACGGG
This sequence comes from Streptomyces sp. NPDC051684, assembly GCF_044453445.1. Lineage (NCBI taxonomy): Bacteria > Bacillati > Actinomycetota > Actinomycetes > Kitasatosporales > Streptomycetaceae > Streptomyces > Streptomyces sp. NPDC051684. The sequence goes on from NZ_JBITCS010000024.1 coordinate 94,997, forward strand.
GGCGCGAAGGGGTGCGCGGCGCGCGGCCAGAAGGTGCCGACGTCCCACAGGATGCCGATGGTGCGGCGGGCGGAGGCGTCCTTGTAGGCGCGGCGCCCCCAGGTGACGAACAGTATGAAGCCGAGGCCGATGAGCCAGGAGCCGAGCGCCTGCGAAGCCTGTGCCGCCCCCTCGACGATCGCGTACGTCCCTCGGAACGCCGCCGCCGGTACCTTCCCGGTGGTCCAGGCGCCGGCCACGGCCAGGGCGCCGAGCAGCAGCGTCACCGAGGATACGACCCCGATCATCACCGGTGCCTTGTCGGTGAGGGCGGCCCGCGCGCGCGTGCCCGCGATGCGGGCCGTGCGGTGCGCGTCCGGAGGTTCGGCAGTGTCGCCCGGCTTCTCTTCGAGGTGGTAGTCGGCCGCCACCTGAGCCGTCTCGCGCTTCTTGATACGGACCGTGCGCAGGGCCAGCGCGCCGCACAGGACGGCGAGCACGACCAGCAGCGGCGGGATGACGGAGGCCTGCCAGGAGAGCAGCACGGGCGGGCCCTTGATCAGCCCGCTGGTGCCGTCCAGCCAGTCCGCCACGCGCTGCGCCACACCACCGGTCATCACGCCGCCCAGCGCGCACGCGAGCATCGCGGTGGCGGGACCGCCGAGGCCCCGCAGCGCGGTGCGCGGGTCGCGGGCCGTGCGGTAGATGGCGTGCGCGACGAAGCACAGGACGAGCACGAGCGCGCCCTGCGCGAGGGCGATGCCGCCGAAGCTCATGTCCCCGGGCAGCCGACCCGAGGACCGCCAACCGGGGCGCGACCAGGCCGCGTACACCATGGTCACGACGAGCAGGGCGAGCGCCGCGTAGGGCAGGGCGCGCACAACGGTGCAATCCACGGTGTCGTCGATCCGGCTCTCGCTGCGGCCGCGGTGCACGACGACTCCGACGACGGTGAGCGTGCCCAGGACCAGCGCGCCGACGATCACCCAGCCCAGCACGGCGAGCAGCGCGGGCCCTCCGGACGCCCGGTCGAAGCGCGCCGCGGACGTGCCGACCGCCGCGGCGACCGTGAGCAACGCGGCCGCGGTGTGCGCGGAGCGCAGCCGGGCCACCAGGCGGCGGCCGTACCAAAAGCCGGGCCTGCCCAGCGCGTTGTCGATCTCGCCGTCGGTGGGCTCGGGCATGTGCGGCAGCGGGCGCTGCGTCTCGTACGCGCTCCAGGTGCGGTGCGAGAGGTACCAGAGCAGGCCCGCGAGTGCCGTCGGGACGAGCGAGGCCAGGGCGAGGCGGCGGCCGGGCTGGCTCCACCAGCCCTCGGCGAGGAAGCCCAGCCAGGACCGCTGCTCGGCGCAGGCCGCGGTGCCCGCGCACTGCCAGGCCGTCAGGTCCAGGGCAACCTCGCACGCGGCACCGACCAGCAGCACCGTCAGGGTGAGCGAGAGGAGACGGACGAGGAGGCCGTACAGGCGTACGGTGCGCGTCCAGCGGCGGGCGTTGGGGCGCATCCAGTGCGACAGGTTCACCACCATGAAGGGCAGCAGCAGCAACCACAGCGCCCGCGAACCGTTGCCCGACGTGAGGTTGCACCACACGTACGCCTCGGGGACGGGCTTGCCCCGGTAGTCGTCCGGGCGCGTCTCCGCGTCGGCGTCCTCGCCGCGCCGGAAGACGGCCGCCGTGTCGTCGCCCGACACCCGCACCGGCCGCGGGTCGTCGAGCATCTCCTGTGGTGTGGTGCCGCCGACTCCGTGGACGAGGAGTTCCAGGGCGGTCTGCTGGTCGTCCCCGTGTGTCGATTCGTGGCCGTGTGTCGTGCTCATGGGTCCCCCGTTTCTGAACACGACCAGGATCCCGGCCCGGCACCCCCTCGGGCACCCCTCGTCACGGAATCTCCCCGAGGTGCCCCGCCCCATTCACCCCGTCTCGCCCCGTCGCGGCGCAGGTCGGCAGCGCGGGCGGTGGTCCCGGTGTCGGTGGCGCGTGCGAGGATGACGAGAAAGCGCTGGCCGGTACGGCGGTGGTGGCAGGCGGGACGAGCCGAAGGGATCCGACGGACGTGAGCGAGAATCAGAACCTCCTCGCGGAGCAGCGCCGCGCCCTGATCATCGACGAGGTCCGTCGGCGCGGCGGCGTCCGGGTCAACGAGCTGACCAGGAAGCTCGGTGTCTCCGACATGACGGTCCGGCGCGATCTGGACGCGCTCGCCCGGCAGGGCGTCGTCGAGAAGGTGCACGGCGGCGCGGTCCCGGTCGTCGAGGCCAGCACGCATGAGCCCGGTTTCGAGGCCAAGTCGGGCCTGGAGCTGACCGCCAAGGAGGACATCGCGCGCGCCGCGGCCCCCCTGGCCGCGCCCGGCACGGCGATCGCGCTCTCCGGTGGTACGACGACGTTCGCGCTGGCCCAGCAGCTGCTCGACGTACCGGACCTCACGGTGGTGACCAACTCGGTGCGGGTGGCCGATGTCTTCCACGCGTCACAGCGCGGCGCGGCGTCCCGGCAGGGCGCGGCGACGGTGGTGCTGACCGGCGGGGTGCGCACGCCGTCGGACTCGCTGGTGGGGCCGGTCGCCGACCAGGCGATTGCGGCGCTCCATTTCGACGTGCTGTTCCTCGGGGTGCACGGCATAAGCCCGGAGGCGGGGCTGTCCACGCCGAACCTTGCGGAGGCGGAGACCAATCGGCGGCTCGTGCAGTCCGCGCGGCGGGTCGTCGTGGTGGCCGACCACACCAAGTGGGGGACGGTGGGGCTGAGTTCGTTCGCCGCGCTCGACCAGGTGGACACGTTGGTGACGGACGGCGGGCTGCCGGTGGAGGCGCGGGCGGAGGTCGCCGAGCACATGCGGCTCGTGGTGGCCGGGGAGCCCGAGGACGGTACAGACATCTGACGGTGCGCCAGTTATGGTGGCCGGGACCGGCCGACCAGCGCACCGACTGCGTCAACTCACTTACGAGCGAAGCCCGTTGACCCGACGCGGCCTCGCGCCCGTCGATTCAACCTTGGGGGCTGAACCTTCATGGCACGCCGACTTCTCCCCGTCGAGCTCGACTTCGTCGACAGCGCACCGTTGCGGCTCGTGTTCGCCCGTGAGGTGTCGGCGTCCCCGGACGCCGTGTACCGGGCGCTCGCCGAGGACGTCGTCGGGTGGCCCCAGTGGTTCTCCGCGGTGACGCTGGCGCGGCCGATGGACGGCGGGGCGCGGCGGGAGGTCCGGCTCAAGGGCGGGACCCGGTTCCTGGAGACGATCATCGCCGCGGAGCCGGGTGAGGTGTACGCGTACCGGGTCGACGAGACGAATGTGCCGGGGCTCCGGGCGATGGTGGAGGAGTGGCGGATCGAAGGGGTTCCCGGGGGCGGGTCCCGGGTGCGGTGGACGTTCGCCGTGGACGCGCCCGCGGGGGTGCGGGCCGGGATGAAGCTCGGGCGGGCCGGGATGGGGCGGGCGTTCCGGGGGGCCGTGGAGGCGCTCGATCGTCGGCTGGCGTCTACGCCCGCGTGAGGCGTGGTTGACGCCTCGGGGCTCTGCCCCGGACCCCGCTCCTCAATCGCCGGAGGGGCTTGATTTGGGGCGCCGCCCCGAGCCACGCCCCTCAACCACCGCAGGGGCCTGATGTGGGGCGCCGCCCCGAGCCACGCCCCTCAACCACCGCAGGGGCCTGATGTGGGGCGCCGCCCCGAGCCACGCAGCGCCGAGCCACGCACCTCAATCGTCGACGGGGCTTGATCGGGGCCACTCCCCCGTCTCCAGGAGCGTCGCAATCGCATCCGCGTACGGCGTGATGTCCAGGCCCTGGCCCGCCAGCCACTCGTCCGAGTAGTACTTGTCCAGGTAGCGGTCGCCCGGGTCGCACAGGAGCGTCACCACGCTGCCCGTGCGGCCCTCCGCCACCATCTCCGCGACGATCTTGAGGGCGCTCCACAGGCCCGTACCCGTCGAGCCGCCCGCCCTGCGGCCGATGGCCGACTCCAGGGCGCGGACCGCCGCGACGCTCGCCGCGTCGGGGACCTTCATCATGCGGTCGATGGCGCCCGGCACGAAGCTCGGCTCCATGCGGGGGCGGCCGATGCCCTCGATGCGGGAGCCGCAGTCGCTCGTCGCGTCGGGGTTGTCGGTCGTCCAGCCCTCGAAGAAGCAGGAGTTCTCGGGGTCCGCGACGCAGATGCGGGTGTCGTGCTGCATGTAGTGGACGTAGCGGGCGAGCGTCGCAGAGGTGCCGCCGGTGCCGGCCGTGGCGACGATCCAGGCGGGCTCGGGGTAGCGCTCCAGGGCGAGTTGGCGATAGATCGACTCGGCGATGTTGTTGTTCCCGCGCCAGTCCGTGGCCCGCTCGGCGTACGTGAACTGGTCCATGTAGTGGCCGCCGGTGCGCGACGCAAGGGCCGCGGACTCCGCGTACATGGTGCGCGGGTCGTCCACGAAGTGGCACTGGCCACCGTGGAATTCGATCAGGCGGCACTTCTCGGCGCTGGTCGTACGCGGCATCACCGCGATGAAGGGCACGCCGATCAGCTTCGCGAAGTACGCCTCCGAGACCGCCGTCGAGCCACTCGACGCCTCGATGACAGGGCGGTCGGGACGGATCCAGCCATTGCACAGGCCGTAGAGGAAGAGCGAACGGGCCAGGCGGTGCTTGAGGCTGCCCGTGGGGTGGGTCGACTCGTCCTTGAGATAGAGGTCGATGCCCCAGCGCTCGGGGAGCGGGAAGAGCAGCAGGTGCGTGTCGGCCGAGCGGTTGTTGTCCGCCTGTACCTTGCGTACCGCGTCCTTGAGCCATTCACGGTAGCCGGGGTCCGTGTGGTCGACGTCGAGCGTCGGCAGGGGGCCGGACGCCGCGCCCTCGCCCGTGGGCCGACCTTGTTCCGTGGTGCTCACCGATTGGCTCCTTCGCGTCGTGCCCGGACGTCGTTCCGCGCACCGGATCCGGGGCGCCGACGGCGGCCGGACACCACGATCATAAGCACCTTGCGCACGCTTCTCACCTGCATAAATGCATCTTTGAGCGTCTCAAAGGAACGCCTGGGACGGCGGCGGAACACGCGCACGGCACTCCGGGGGAGTCCGGGAACGTACGTGCGAGGGGCGCACTCCGAAGGTGCCCCCAGTGCTTCACAGCGCATCCACATGTGGACTGGTGCTCCTGGCCAGGTGCGTGCAGACTGCACCGCAAACACGCATTCGAGGGGGCGAAACGCCATGGCGGAGCCGGAGTTCACGGCGACGGGCGTGCGCATCGGCCGGCGCCTGCGGTCCCTGACCCGGGCGGGGCAGGTCCGGATCACGGGCGGCAGGCTGGAGTTGCTCACGAGCTACGGGAGCGAGATCGACAGCGCCCCGTTGGGTGAAGTGCGCGCGGGCAGGCCGTGGTTCGGCGCCGAGGACCGGGCGATGGCCGACGTGGACGGGCGGCGTTATCTGCTCCGCCTCGGTGGCCCGGGCGGCGGCGCGGAACCGCCCATGGCCAGCCGGTTCATCGAGGCCGTGCGCGCCGCCACCTCGCGAACCGGATAGCGCCCCGCCCCGCGGCGGACAGCCGGCGAAGTTGCACGCCCACGCCCCCTGGGTCACGCTGGTCACACATCACTACTCAGGGTTTACCGGCGATAACGCTGCGAACCAGCCCGCCGGACACGGAGCGGGCAGTCCTGTCGCAGCGCGGTCGCACCGCCCGATCCGTTTTCGTCTTCTTCCGGACTCACTTTCGGGGAGTCGTAGCCGTGATCAGCCAGCCGAACAGGCATTGCACGGTGGAGCTCCAAGCCCTGCCGTCGCGGATCGGTCAGGTCCGCAGAATCGTATCGGCGCAGTTGCGCTACTGGCATCTCGATCCGTTGATCGAGATGGCCGCGCTCGGTGTCACCGAGCTGTTGACGAACGTCCACCGGCACGCCGAGCCGGACAAGCTCTGCACCGTGGAGATCGAGCTGCTCAGCGGCATGCTCACGGTCTCGGTGCACGACCACGACCCGAGGCTGCCCGAGGTACGGGACGCCGACTCCCTCGCCACCTGCGGCCGCGGCCTCGCGATGATCGCCGCGGTCAGCGAGAGCTGGGGCGTGCGGCCGCACGGCGAGGACGGCAAGGTCGTCTGGTTCGCCCTGCCGGCCCCCGCCCCCGCGATGGCCATCGCCCCGTACCCGGTGTACGCGACGCATCCCGCGCGCCGCACGGACCTGCGCAAGCGCACGGTGTCCCCGCATGCTCCCGCCCGGTCGGCCGTCGCAGGCTGACCGGGCGGTGATCACCGTAGGTACGTCGCTCACTCGGTGGCGATGGCCCGCAGGACGTCCAGGCGTGCCGCCCTGCGCGCCGGGCGCAGCCCCGCGAGGGCGCCGGCGGCGAGCCCGACGAGGGCGACGATCGCCAACTGGGCCGGCGGCAGCGCGAACGCGAACGCGCTGTCGCTCGCCCCGTCGGACGCCTTCACCAGGACCCAGCCGAGGAAGCCGCCGAGCACGAGCCCGCCGGCCGTGCCGAACGCGGCGACGAGCACCGACTCCCAGCGGACCATCGCCCGCAGCTGCCCGCGGGTCTGGCCGACGGCGCGCAGCAGACCCAGCTCACGGGTCCGTTCGTGCACGGCGAGGGTGAGCGTGTTGGCGATGCCGAGCAGTGCGATGACGACGGCCAGGGCCAGCAGCGCGTAGACGAGCGTGAGCATCATGTCGATGCCGGACGCCGAGGACTGCGCATAGGCGTCGCGGGTCTGCACATCCGGATCGCCGTACGCCGCCGCGACCTCCTCGACCGCCTTCGTGCCTTCGGCCGTGGAGACGCCGTCCTTGAAGGTGACGGAGACCAGCCGGTCGGCGTCCTGCGTACGGTGCGGGGCCCAGGCCTCGCGCGAGATCACGTAGTCCCCGGCGAGCTCGGACTGTCCGTAGACGGCGCGGACCGTGAAGGGTTCCTTCGTGCCGTCGGTGAACGTGAGCCGGGCCGTGTCGCCGACCGCGAGATGCCGCTTGTCGGCCTCGGCGCGGGTGATCGCGATGCCGCTCTTGCCGAGGCCGTCCATCGAGCCCCTGACGGTGCCGAGGTCGAAGGACTTGGCGAGCGCGGCCGGGTCGGTGACGGTGAGGGCGCGGCCCTTGCCGTCCACGTCGGCGACGCCGCCGCCGAGGCCGACCGCCGTGGCCACCTCGGGCCGCTCGGCGATCGCGGGCGCGAGCTTCGGGCTGAGTCCGCTGCCGCCCGCGCCGAACGACGGGGTGGAGACGGCGACGTCACCCGCGAAGGAACGGTTCACGGTCTGGTCCATGGTCGCCTTCAGCGAGGCACCGAAGACGGTGAACAAGGAGACCACCGCGACGCCGATCATCAGGGCGCTCGCCGTGGCGGCGGTGCGCTTCGGACTGCGCAGGGCGTTGCGCCGCGCGAGCCCGCCCGTGACGCCGCGCAGCCGGTCGAGGGGTGCGCCGAGCGCCCGTACCGCGGACGTGGACGCGACGGGACCGAGCACGACGAACGACGCGAGGACCAGCACGGCGCCGATGCCCGCGAGCATGATCGAGGGCGACACCAGGACGCCGACGAGGGTCGCGGCGACGGCGGCCGCGCCCAGCACACCACCGATGACGGCGCGGCGCCGCGAGGCACCGGAGTCGTCGACGGCGCTCTCGCGCAGGGCGGCCAGTGGAGCGGTGCGTCCGGCGCGCAGCGCGGGCAGCAGGGCGGAGCCGACGCACACCACGAGGCCGACGGCCAGCGGCAGCAGCATGGACAGCGGGCCGATCACCAAGTCCCCTTCGGGGAACGGGAATCCGATGGCGGGGAACAGGGCCTGGAGCCCGGCCGCGATGCCGATGCCGCCGGCGAGCCCGGCGGCCGATGCCACCACGGCGACGGCGCTCGCCTCGACGAGGGTCGCCCCCGCGATCTGCCGGCGGGCCGCGCCGAGCGCCCTCAACAGGGCGTTCTCACGGGAGCGTTGGGCGACGACGATGGCGAAGGTGTTGTGGATGGAGAAGGTCGCGACGAGCAGGGCGACACCGGAGAACACGAGCAGGAACGTCGTGAACAGGGTGAGGAACTGCCCGGAGATCATGTCGGTGTTCTCCTGCGCCGACTCCTGACCGGTGATGGCCTCGACACCCTGGGGAAGGCGGCCGCTCAGGGAGTCGACGAGCTCCTGCTGACCGACACCGGGTCCCGCCCGCACCTGGATGGTGGACGCCTCCCCCGGCTTCGGGGCGAGGTACTTCTCGGCGTCGGCGCGGGTCATGCCGGTGAAGGTGGTCTGCGCCATGCCGTCCTCGCCACCGAAGGTGGCCAGGCCCACGATGGTGACCTTCACAGGGTCGGGGGTGCGCAGCGTCGTGGTGTCGCCGACCTTCAGGTCGCCGGTCTTCGCCGCGCCGCGGTTGACGACGACTTCGCCGCTCTTGTGCGGGGTGCGTCCCTCGGCGAGCTGGTAGGCGTTGAGCTTCGGGTCGTCGATCCAGTTGCCGGCGAGGGTGGGCGGGCCCTGGCCGCCGATGGGTTCGCCGTGGGCGTCGACGAGCTGCCCCGCGCCCTGGATGTTCGGCGTCGCCGCGGCGACGCCCGGGGCCTTCGCCAGGTCGTCGGCGAGCGAGGCGTCCACCGGGCGGCGGGTTCCCTGGCTCTCGCCGGGGGTGGTGATGACACTGGCGGAGCGCACGACGGCGTCGGTGCCGCTGCTGGCGCCCGCGAACATTGAATCGAAGCTCGCGCGCAGGGTGTCGCCCATGACGAGGGTGCCGGCGAGGAACGCGACGCCGAGCAGGACGGCGCTGAACGTTCCGGCGAAGCGCCGCTTGTGGGTGCGCAGCGAGGTGCGGCTGAGGCGGACGGAGGCGTTCATGATGGTCCGCCTCCCTCGGCCGCGGCGGGTCCGTCGAACGCCTTCATCCGGTCGAGGACCCGCTCCGCGGTCGGCCGTTCCATCCGGTCGACGAGGCGGCCGTCGGCGAGGAAGACGACCTCGTTGGCGTGGGCGGCGGCGACCGGGTCGTGGGTGACCATGACGACGGTGCGCCCGGACTGCCGGGCCGCGTCGCCGAGGAGGCGGAGCACCTCGCCGCCGGAGCGGGAGTCGAGGTTGCCGGTGGGCTCGTCGGCGAAGACGACGTCGGGGCGGCCCGCGAACGCTCGCGCCACGGCGACGCGTTGCTGCTGCCCGCCGGACAGTTCGGCCGGCCGATGGTGCAGCCGGTCGCGCAGTCCGACGACGTCGACGAGCGCGTCGAGCCACTCGTGGTCGGGGCGTTCGCCCGCGAGGTCGATCGGCAGCGTGATGTTCTCGGCGACGCTCAGCGTCGGGACGAGGTTGAACGCCTGGAACACGAACCCCACGCGGTCGCGCCGCAGCAGCGTCAGACGTCGGTCGTCGAGGGAGCCGAGGTCGGTGTCACCGATGTACGCGGCGCCCTCAGTGAGGGTGTCGAGGCCCGCGGCGCAGTGCATCAGGGTCGACTTCCCGGAGCCGGACGGGCCCATGATCGCGGTGAACCGTCCGGCGCGGAAGCCGACGCTCACGCCGTCGAGGGCGCGGACGGCGGTGTCACCGGAGCCGTAGACCTTGACGGCGTTGTCCACGCGCGCCGCGAGGGCGGTGGGGGTGAGCGTCGTGGCGGTGCTCATGACGCGCCGCCCTTCGCCTTGCCGTCGGTGCCGTACTGGCCGTAGGTGCTGTAGTGGCCGAACTCCTCGTTCAGTACGGTCAGTCGGCGCCAGTACTCGTCCTCGTCGATCTCACCGGCGGCGAAGCGGCGGCCGAGCACGGCGATCGGCGAGTGCTCGTCGAGGCGGGGGCCGCCGGGGCGCCACGGTCCGCGCCGGCCGCGCCAGACGGTGCGGCGCAGCAGGGTGACGGCGCCCACGACGACCGCTGCCCAGATCAGCGGGAAGAACAGGATCCAGGGGCCGGGGCCGTTGCCGGGTCCGAAGTCCGCGAGGGTCTGCATCCGACTCATCTCCTCTTGTTGCGGTGGCGCCCGGGCGGTGTGCCGGGGTGTCCACGTGTGGTGATGACTCGAGCGTCCCGCCGGGAGGGGGTCCGGGTCGTCGTACGGCCAGCGGCACTGTGCGTACCTCCCTGGGAGTACGTGAGGGGGTTGGGGCTGCTCCCTGGAGCCCGGCCGACCCTGGTGTGTGTCAGGGGCCGGGTCAGGGGTGGCTCCAGGGCGGCCCTCATGTGCGCGGGGCGTCGCGGGCCGGAGGATCGGTCCGTGACCACTTCGCGACGAGACACCCTCAGCCGACGGCTCGGCCTCAGCCTGCGGCTCACTCACGGCCGGTCCGGCGCGTCCGGCCGGTTACTCGCGCCTGCGGTGTGGACCGTCGTGGTCGTGGCCATGCTGGCGGCGCTGCTGACCCCCAGGGACACCGACCCGGGTCTGAGTCAACTCTCGCTCACCGTCAGCGACTTCGCGGCACTGGACCGCGGCGGGCCGATCGAGACCGCCATGGCCTCGCTCGGTCTCGTCTCGCTGTTGCTCCTCGCGGTGGCGCGGAGACGGCTCCCGGCCGTGCGCGGGCTGCCGTCCGTGCTGCTGGCGGTCTGGGGTGCGGGGCTCGTGCTCGCGGCCGTGGTGCCGACGGATCCGCTCACCACGCAGCTGACCGGTTCGGCGTATGTGCACCGCTACGCGTCCGTCGCGGCGTTCGCGGCGCTGCCTGCGGCCTGTCTCGTCCTGGCGGGGCGGCTCGGCTCCGCGGCGGGGCGCACCGTGCGGTGGCTGCGTGTGCTGTCGCTGCTCGCGGTGGCCGGGGCGGGGGTGATGGCGTATTCGGCGGGGCCGGGCGGCCGGGAGCTGATCGGGCTGGTGGAGCGGGTGATGCTGGGGTGCGAGGTGATCATGCTGGGGGTGCTCGGGCGGTACGTGCAGCGCATGGCCTCCGCAGGTCGCCGCAGGGACCACGGGGGCGACACATTGCCCCTGTAACTACCGGTACGTATGGACGTATGGTGCCCTCATGGCCACCACCACCCAGGATCGACTGATCGAAGCCACCCGCGAGCTCCTGTGGGAGCGCGGCTACGTGGGCACCAGCCCGAAGGCGATCCTGGGGCGCGCCGGGGTCGGCCAGGGCAGCATGTACCACCACTTCACCGGGAAACAGGACCTGGCGCTCGCCGCGATCCGGCGCAGCGGGGACGAGATGCGGACACTGGTCGACCGGGTGCTCGGCGGAGGCGGGCCGGCGCGCGAGCGGATCGCTGCGTATCTGCTGCGCGAGCGCGAAGTGCTGCGCGGCTGCCCCGTGGGCCGGCTGACGATGGACCCGGACGTGATCGCCGCGGACGAGCTGCGGGCGCCGGTGGACGAGACGATCGCGTACGTCGAGAGTCGCGTCGCCGCGGTCGTCCAAGAGGGCGTGGACAGCGGCGAGTTGGCGGCGCACCTGATGCCGCGCGACATCGCGGCGGCCGTCGTGGCGACGATGCAGGGCGGTTACGTCCTGGCGCGGGCGTCGGGCGACACGGGAGCGTTCGACGCGGGCGTGCGGGGGCTGTTGGCGCTCCTGGCCGCCGCCGCACCGGTCGACACGGGCCCGTGAGCGGGGCGGCGGCCGTCGTAGGGAACACGGTGCCGGGGCGGGCCGTGGTGTGCATGCTGGGCATCGGTCTCGCGAGGGGGCACCATACGGTGCGAACGGAGCCGGTCGTGGAGGCCGTCGGCGTCAGCCCCCGCTGAGCGCCCCCAGCGGGTCGTCCAGGACCGGTTGCCAGGCCAACTCCGCCGCGCCCACCAGGCTGTTGTGGTCCAGCGTCGACGCCAGGATCGGGACGCTGCCGCTGCGGCCCCACAGGCTGCGGTCCGCCACGACGGCCCGCAGCCGCTCGGGGTCGGCGTCGAGGAGGGTGCGGTGGAGGCCGCCGAGGACGATGCGGTCCGGGTTGAGGATGTTGACCAGGCCGGCGAGGCCGAGGCCCAGACGGTCGATCAGCGCCTCGGTCGCCGCGCGGACGGCCGGGTCGTCCTTCGCCTCGGCCAGCAGGTCGCGGGCCTGGGAGAGCAGCGAGCCACCGGGGTCGGGGGCGCGGCCCGCCGCCGTGAGGAAGGCGAGCGGGTCGGCCTCGACGTCCAGGCAGCCGCGGCTCCCGCAGTGGCAGGGGCGGCCCTCGGGGTTCACCGTGAGGTGGCCGACCTCGAGGGCCAGGCCCGAGCTGCCGGTGTGCAGGTGGCCGTCGAGGACCAGGGCGCCGCCCACTCCGCGGTGGCCGGTCGCCACCAGCAGCAGGTCACGGGCGCCGCGTCCCGCGCCGTGGCGGTGCTCGGCGAGCGCGCCCAGGTTGACGTCGTTGGCCGCGAACGCCGGGATGTCCAGGCCCGCTTCGCGTACGCAGTCGGTGAAGATCTGCCGCACCGGGGCGCCCACCGGCCAGGCCAGGTGGAGGGGGTTGAGGGCCGTGCCGTCGGGTTCCGCGACCGCGGAGGGGACCGCGAGGCCCGCGCCCACGCAGCGTCGCCCCGTCGAATCGAGGAGTCGGACGCCCGCCTCCACCACCGAACGCAGTACGTCCGCCGGGTCCGGGTCGATGATCTCGCAGCCCGGCGTGGTGGCGACGATGCCGCCGCCGAGGCCGACGAGCGCCGCCCGGTAGCCGTCGGAATGGACCTGTGCCGCCAGCGCCACCGGTCCTTCGTCGGCGACCGAGAGACGGTGCGAGGGGCGGCCCTGGGAGCCGGAGGCCGCGCTGGGCTTCGCGTCGATGCGGATGAGGCCGAGCGCCTCCAGCTCCGCGGCGACGGCGCCCGCGGTCGCGCGGGTCACACCGAGTTCGGCGGTCAGCACGGCGCGGGTGGGAGCCCGCCCGGTGTGGACGAGTTCGAGCGCCGGGCCGAGTGCGCTGCGCCCCCGCTCAAGACGTGGTGGCCGCCCCGCCGTATCGCCCGCCGTGTGGCCCCCGGCCCCGGAGGCCGCCTTGCCGCCGCCCATCAGCAACTCCTCGCCCTGATCACGCTCAGGAATGGTAGCCGGTGAACGCCCCGCGGCCGATCCGCACGCCCACCTTCCCTACAGGCCACTGACCCGCAACGTGATGTTGAGCCGCCCGCTCAGGCCGAGCCCCGGCGGCGCCGTCCCCGGCTCGGTCCTCGGCACCCCGTGGTACGCGAACCGGGACGCGCCGCCGAACACGAACAGGTCCCCGCTGCGCAGCTCGACGTCCGTGTACGGCTTCGTCCGGGTCTCGGTGTTGCCGAACCGGAAGACGCAGGTGTCACCGAGGCTGAGGGACACCACCGGCGCCGTCGACTTCTCGTCGCGGTCCTTGTGCATGCCCATGTGGGCGTCGGTGTCGTAGTAGTTGATCAGGGCGATGTCGTACGGCTCGGTGGTGTGTCCCTCGCCGTAGGCCGCCGCGACGGCGCGCCGGCCGAGCGTCTCCAGCTCCCGCGGCATGGCCTTCACCGTCTCGCCGTCGCCGTCGACCGCGGTGCGCGCGTACCCGTACGGGAACCAGTGCCAGCCGAGACCGAACTGCCGCACGCTCATCGTGCCCCCGCCCGGCAGCCGCACCGCCCGCAGTCCCGCGGGCGGCCGCGCCCACACCCGACACAGCTCGACCAGGCCCCGCTGCTCTCCCTCATCGAGCCAGTCGGGAACGTGGACGGCACCGGGCGCGACCTCCACGCGGTCGCGGGCGAACAGTTCGTTCATGGGTCCAGTGTTCCCGATGACACCTGGCCCGGTGACTCGGCCCTGGCCCGGTGCCCCGGCGGACGCCTCAGTACGGCCGGAGCCGGTCCTTCGGCGCCGTCTTCCCCGGTCGTGCGCTCGTGGTCTTCGGGTACGAGACGTGGTCCGGGTCGCCGTCGGACGTGTAGCGCGCGAGCTTTCCGGCGGACAGTTGGTCGAGCCAGTGCGTGGAGCTGTAGTTCGCGTCCTTGCCCTTGGCGGGGGCCGAGCGGATGCGGGGGATCGCGGCCGGGTCGAAGGAGTCGGCGTACGGGGAGGGGGCCGGGTTCGCACCGACGAGGTAGACGCCGCGGTTCTTGTACGCCGTTCCGGACGCGCTGCCGGTCAGGGCGAGGTCGGCGGGTTCGGGCTGGATGCCGTACGGGAGGGCGAGGGAGCGGACGTCCGTGCCGGGGACGTCGCGTTCGATGGAGCGCTGGCCGTCGGCGATCTGGGCGCGCGCCTTGGCGGTGCCGCTCTGCGCGAGGTTCGCGTGGTCGAGGGTGTGGTTGCCGATCTCGAAGCCGTTCTTCTTCAGCCAGGTCAGGGCCTTCTTCTGGCCGGTGGCGGCGAAGGCGTCGCCGTTCACGAAGAGGGTGGCGCGGGCCGGGAAGCGGGGGTGTTCGCGGGCGACGTCGCGCAGGACACCGATCGCGGAGTTCTTGGTGGGTTCGCCGTCGGCGCCGAGGCGGAGCTGGCTGTCCGTGGAGTCGTCGAAGGTGAGGACGACCGGGTGGGCGCCGGCCGGGATGTCGATCTTTCCGGTTTCGAAGTCGCCCGCGGTCACGGGCACGTACCCCTCGCGCACCAGGCGTTCCAGTTCGGTGCGGAGGTCCTTAGGGGTCCGGTCGTACGCGCTCTTCGGGTGCTCGAGGATCTGGTGGTACATGAGCACCGGCACGGCGCCCAGCTCGTTGGCGCGCACCTTGTCGGGCGCCGGAGGTTTGGCCGGTTTCGCTGCCCCGGAAGAGTGTCCCGAGGTCGGGGAACGGGAAGCCTGCCGGTCACCGGCGGACTCAGGGGGCTTGGCCCCGTCATTCGGCGCATCGCTCCCGGTCCCGCCACAGGAGACAGCGGCCATCACAAGGACCAGAGCGGTTACGGCAGTTGTGCCGACACGATGAAGACGATGAAGACGGCGCACACGAAGAGGACGCAGTAGACCACGACGCACGAGACCTCCTGGAGGATCTGCTGATGCGGCTCGACTGGAAGAACTGGCTCCGCTCCCCCACCTCCCGCACATCCGGTTCCGCTTCCGACCCCGGCGCCAGTGCTTCCCCGGCGGGCTTCCCGCACAGACGGCCGGTCATCCTCGCCTGCGTACTGCTCGCACTGGTTCTCGCCATAGGCGGCACACTCTCGCTACGTGCCGCGCACGGAACCACCCTGAACCTCGTCGGCCTGCCGAACGACGGCACATTGGGCGCGCGGGTCCTGCGCACGGGCGGGTTCGAGATCACCGGCGCCGAGGGCGACGAGCTCAAGGGCACCAAGGTCACCCTCGACGGCAAGCCCCTGCGGACGCGGGCCGCGCACGGCAGCGCGGGACCCCTTTCCGTCGGCCTGGGTGACATCAAGGACGGCACTCACGAACTGCGGGTCACGCACCCCGGTTCCTGGCCCACCGGAGACACCGAGGTCGTCCGAAAACTGACGGTCGACACCGAGGCACCCCGCCTCAAGGTGGCCGACACCAAGGCGGACGGCTTCCGCGAACCCGTCACCGTCAGGGGTACGGCGGACGGCGCGCAGCAGGTCACCGTCGCGGGGCGCACCGCGAAGCCCGCGAAGGACGGCGCCTTCGCCGTCCGGCTCCCGCGCCCACCGGGGCGTGCGACGGTCACCGCGACCGACGCCGCGGGCAACACCGCCCGCCACGAGGCCGAACTCACAGTGCACCGGCCACTGTTGAAGGCCGTGCACGTCAGCGCCCAGGGCTGGGCCTCCGACGCGCTGCGCAAGCCGGTCATGAGGATGCTGAAGCAGAAGAAGATCAACGCCGTGCAGCTCGACATCAAGGACGAGCTGGGCGAGATCGGATACGCCTCGAAGGTGCCGCTCGCCAAGAGCGTCGGCGCCGCCAAGGGGTACTACGACGCAAGGAAGGCCATCAAGGAGATCCACGCCGCGGGCGGCACGGTCGTCGGCCGCATCGTCGCCTTCCGCGACCCGATCCTCGCCACCAAATCGTGGAAGTCCGGGCACCGCGACCGCGTGGTGCGCGCCCCGGGCGGGGGTGCCTACAACGGCGGCAGCTACGGCCAGTTGTCGTTCACCAACTTCGCGAACAAGGAGGTCAGGAAGTACAACATCGACCTGTCCGCGGAGGCCGCGAAGCTCGGCTTCGACGACATCCTCTACGACTACATCCGCCGCCCCGACGGCCCGATGAGCAAGATGTCCTTCCCGGGCCTCGGTGACACCACGCCCGAGCGGTCCGTCGCCGATGTCGTCGGCGAGACCCGCGCCGCCGTGCGCAAGTACGACGCGTTCCTCGGTGTCTCGGTGTTCGGCATCGCCGTCGACCGGCCGAAGGAGATCGCCCAGGACGTCGGCCTGCTCGCGCAGGAGGCCGACTACATCTCGCCGATGATCTACCCATCGCACTGGGCGAAGGGCGAGTACGGCGTCTCCGACCCCAACTCCCATCCGTACCCGATCACCAAGCGCTCCCTCGCCGCCTTCGCGAAGAAGACCCGGCACACCGACGCGCAGATCGTCCCCTGGATCCAGGACTTCTCCCTCGGTGTCTCCTACGGCGACAAGGAGGTCCGCGCCCAGCTCGACGCGGCCCGCTCCGACGGCATCAAGGGATTCCTGCTGTGGAACCCGGGGGTTCAGTACCACGCGGGGGCGCTGGACTGAGTCAGAGCGGAACACTCCCTCGATTTTCAGGATGCTGAAGAATTTCAACATGCCCCTTGTCGGGCGCGGCGTCGTGCAGTTGAATCGTCATTGAGCCCGCCGGTGTCCGCACCGGGCGGGGACGCCCGACCCGACAAGAGGCAGGTACGTCCATGAGTGAGGCCAAGCCCGATGTGGACGCCCTCGTCGCAACCGTGGGACTGCAGGTCAGGGCGGCCCGCAAGCAGGCGGGACTCACTCTGGAGACGCTCAGCAAGTCGGCCGGCGTCAGCGTCGGCCTCATCAGTCAGGTCGAGCGGGGCAAGGGCAACCCGTCCTTCGCCACGCTCGCCCAGATCGCGCACGGCCTGGACATCCCCATCGGCCGCCTCTTCCACCTGGCGGACCAGGTCTCGCCCGTGGTGCGCCACGACGAGCGGCGGGTCCTCGACTTCCACGGCGCCGCCGAACTGACCGGCGCACGTTACGAGTTGCTCACGCCGACCCTGAGCGGGGCGCTGGAGTCGATCTGGGTGGAGACGGAGCCGGGGCACGACACGAGCGACACCCCGTTCCGGCACAACGGCGAGGAGTTCGGCATCGTGCTGAGCGGCGTCAAGGACGTCTACCTCGACGGTGTCCGGCACCGCCTGTACCCCGGCGACTCCATCACGTACTCCAGCAGCGTGCCGCACTGGTACGCCAACCCCGGTGACGAGCCCGCCAGTTCGGTCTGGGTGATCACGCCGCCCACCTGGTGAGCCGTACCCCTCTTCAAGCCTGACATCTCAAGACACCCCACCGGACGCGCCCACCCCGGCGCGCGCCCGTCATCCGCGCACGCCCGATCCTCGACCAGCGAGGTGCCTGATGGCATCGCTTTTGCAGAGATCCCCCGCCCGTGTGCCGGTCTCCACCCGTCGTGCCCTGATCGCCCTAGGCGGCGGAAACGCCGTCGAGTGGTACGACTGGATGGTCTACGGCCTGCTCGCCTCCTCCATAGGCCCGCAGTTCTTCCCCTCCTCCAATCCCCTCTCCTCCACCATGTCCGCGCTCGCCGTCTTCGCCGTCGGCTTCGCGGCGCGCCCGCTGGGCGCCGTCGTCTTCGGCCGGATCGCCGACCGGGCGGGACGCAAAGGAGTGATGCTCTTCTCGATCGGCTCGATGGTGGCGACCAGCCTGGTCATCACGGTGGCCCCCACCCATGCCGTGATCGGCACGTGGGCGGGCGTGATCCTGCTCCTGTGCCGGATCGTGCAGGGCATCTCCACCGGCATCGAGGCCCCGCTCAACTCCACGTACGCCGTGGAACTCGCCCCCGAAGGACACACCGCCCGGTTCGGCGCGATCATGGGTTTCTACGTCCAAGTGGGCATTGTCGGCGCCTCGTTGGTGTGCTTCGGTGTCAGCTCGGTGCTGAGCCAGGACGCGCTCGACTCCTGGGGGTGGCGCATCCCCTTCGCGATCGGCGCGCTCGCCGGAGGTGTCTTCCTGTGGCTGCGCAGGACGCTCCCGGAGACGCTGGAGAGCGCCACGGACAGCACGGACGACACTGAGGGCCCGGCACCCGCGGGACCGTGGGCCGAGCTCGCCCGGCGCAAACTCGCCCTGCTCACCATCGTGTTCGTCGTCGCCGGCGCCCAGGCCATCAACTACACATGGACGACCGGCCTGCCCAACCTGGCCCGCACCACCCACCACGAGGACAGCTCCGCCGTCTTCGCGATCACCACGCTCTCCGGAGTCCTGGTCGGGTGCCTGTACCCGCTGGTGGGGCGGATCGCCGACCGCTCGCGGATCTCCCGTACGTTCTGGGTCTCGCGACTCGCGACGGCCGCGCTCGTCTTCGTCGTCCTCGTGTACCGGGGCCCCGGACTCACCGGCTTCACCGTGGTGATGCTGGTCGGCGCGCCCGTCCTCGCCTTCACGATGGGCCTGTACAACACGGTCGCCGCCACCCTCATGCCCATGCACTGCCGGGTCACCGGCGTCGGGATCGGCTACGCCGTCGGCGTCGCGGGCTTCGGCGGCACCGCCCCGTACGTCCTGCTCTGGTTCCAGGACCACGGCGCGGCCGCCGTGTTCCCCGTGTACGTGGCCGTCCTGTGCCTGCTCAGTGTGCTGCTGTACCGGCTCGCCCTCGCCCGCGGCGCGGTCCGCGCCGGCGACTGACCGCGGCCCTCACCACCCTCAACGTAAGGACATCGCCGTGCCCGTAGTTCCCCCTGCCCTGACGGGCGACCGCATCGCCCTCGACGCGGTCGAGGCCCCCGTCGTCCAGCGATCCGACGTCGTCGTCGTGGGCGGCGGCCCCGCCGGTGTCAGCGCCGCCGTCGCCGCCGCCCGGACCGGCGCGAGTGTCACGCTGCTCGAACGCTACGCGGCGCTCGGCGGGCTCGCGTCGGGCGGCATGGTCCTCGTCCTCGACGACATGATCAACGGCTCCGAGATCACCGTGACCGGCGTCGTCGACGAGTACGTGGAGCGGATGGCCAAGCTCGGCCTCGCCGTCTACCCGCCCGTCGAGGACCGCTACTCCTCGCCCGAGACCTGGGCCAAGTGGGGCCGCTGGGGCTCCTTCGACTTCCACCAGCACACCAACCCCAAGCCCATCTGCTACGCCGTCGCGTTCGACCCGGACGGCTGGAAGCGGGTCTCCAACGACCTGGTGCGCGAGAGCGGCGTCAACCTGCGCCTGCACAGCTGGTTTTCCCGGCCGGTCGTCCAGGACGGCGTGCTCAAGGGCGTCGTCTGCGAGACCAAGCAGGGACCGCAGGCGGTCATGGGCGATGTCGTCATCGACACCACGGGAGACATCGACGTGGCCGCCCGCGCGGGCGCCGCGCACACCAGCGCCGGCTATCTCACCACGCTCGTCTTCCGGCTCGGCGGCATCGACACCGACGCCGCCGAACGCTACGAGCAGGAGCATCCGCGCGAGGTCCGCGCCCTCAACCGCAAGATCAAGCGCATGCTGGGCGGCGCCTGGGAACTGTGGTGGCTCAAGACACCGATCCCGGGCGTGGTGTGGTGCAACTGCCCCCACATGACCGGCTTCGACGGCACCGACCCGGCCTCCCTCACCGAGGCCGAGTTCGAGGCGCGGGACCGGATCGCGACCGCCCTGGACACGATCCGCCAGGAGCTGCCCGGCTTCGAGAAGGCGTATCTGCTGGACGTCGCCGAGCAGATGGGCGTACGGCAGACCCGCCTGCTCGAAGGCGAGTACGTGATGACGAAGGACGATGTCACCACGCGACAGCACTTCACGGACTCGGTCGCCCGCGGCCGCGACTACTACTACCCGTACCGCTCACTGCTGCCGCGCGGCATCGACCAGTTGATCGTGGCGGGCCGGCACTATTCGGCCACCCCCGAGGCGCAGCGCATGTCCCGGGAGATCCCGCCGTGCATGGCGATGGGACAGGCGGCGGGGATCGCCGCGGCCACCGCCGTCGAGCAGGGCGTGCTCGTACGCGAAGTGAACCCGGCCGTGATCCAGCGCCGGATGCGCGACCAGGGCGCCGACCCCGGCGACGTACCCGCCGAGAACGCCACGGCCGCCACTGACACCACGACCGCACAGCCCTCGCAGCCCTCCCGGGAGGCCCTCGTATGACCACCACCCAGCCGCTCACGGGTGTCACCGTCCTCGACTTCACCCAGGTGTTCATGGGCCCGTCCGCGACCCAGCTGCTCGGCGACTACGGCGCCGACGTCATCAAGGTCGAGCGTCCGGGGACCGGCGACATCTCCCGTACGTCCATCCCGGACGAGGCGGGGCTCGACAACCCGATCTTTCTGTCGATCAACCGGAACAAGCGCAGCATCGCCGTCGACACCCGCACCGACGAGGGCCTCGCCGCGGTCCGCGAGCTGGCGCGCACCGCGGATGTCGTCGTCTCCAACTTCCGGGCGGGGGTGATGGAACGGCTCGGCCTCGGCTACGAGGACCTCAAGGCCCTGAACCCGCGCGTGATCTGGGCCTGCGGCACCGGTTTCGGCAGCTCGGGCCCGTACGCACACAAGGGCGGCCAGGACGCCGTCGCGCAGGCCTACAGCGGGGTGATGTGGCGCAGGCCCGCCGACAACGACCCGGTCGGCCTGTACGCCACCACACTCTGCGACTACACGACGGGCATGCACCTGCTCCAGGGCATCCTGCTCGCGCTGCTGCACCGCGACCGCACGGGCGAGGGGCAGCGGGTCGAGGTGTCGATGTACGACTCGATGCTGCACATGCAGATGCAGGAGGCCTGCCAGCAGCTCAACCGGGGATCCGAGATCAACTGGGCAGCCATGCCGCTGACCGGGGTCTTCCCGACCACGGACGGCGCGGTCATCTTCGTCGGCGGCTTCCGGGACAACGCGCTGCACCACATCAGCATCGCCCTGGAACTGGACGAGGATCTGTCACTCCAGCCCGAACTCGCCACGCTCGACCAGCAGTTCGCGGCCCGGCCCCGCCTCCAGGAGATCTTCCGTGCGGCAGTCGCGGGGCGCTCCACCGAATACTGGGTCAAGCGCCTGGAGGAGCAGGACATCCTGTGCGCCCCGGTGCGCAGCCTCGCCGACGCGCTCGCCGACGAGCAGACCGCCGTCAACGACATGATCGTCGAGATGCGGCACCCGGTGGCCGGGACCGTCCGCGCGCTCAACGCGCCGATCAAGCTCTCGGCCGCCGAGGCGACGATACGGCGGGTGCCGCCCCGGCTCGGGGAGCACGGGGACGAGATCCTGGCGCAGCTCGGATACGACGCCGAGCGGATCGCGTCGCTGCGGGAGCAGGGGGTGCTGCGATGAGCGACGACACGACTCCTCCCGTGGACGAGATCCGCTTCGAGCGGGACCGGGACGGCCACCTCGCCCGAGTCACCATCGACCGCCCCGCCGTCCTCAACGCCCTGGACGCCAAAGCGACGTCGCGACTGAACGACATCTGGTCCGAGATCGAGTCCGACCCCGCGATCCGCGCCGTGGTCGTCACCGGAAGCGGGCCCCGCGCCTTCTGCACCGGCGCCGACATGTCCGCCGACGCGGCACCGAAGACGGGCCTCGAATACTGGGCCGACCTCGACCCGAACGGCTTCGGCGGCCTCGGCCTGCGCACCACGCTCGACGTGCCCGTCATCGCCCGCGTCAACGGCTACGCGCTCGGCGGCGGCATGGAGATGGTCCTCGGCTGCGACATCGTCATCGCGGCGGAGCACGCCCAGTTCGGCCTGACCGAGCCCCGCGTGGGCCGCATCCCGCTCGACGGCGGCGTGTTCCAGCTCCTGCACCGGCTGCCGCACACCCAGGCGATGGGCCTGCTCCTGACCGGGCGCCGCGCGCCGGCCGCCGAACTGCACCGGACGGGTCTGGTCAACGAGGTGGCGGCGGAGGGCGAGTTGGACGCGACGGTCGAGCGGTGGGTGGACGACGTGCTCGCCTGCGCGCCCACGTCCCTGCGCGCCATCAAGCAGATGGTGCAGCGCGCCGGCCATCTGCCCGCCCGCGAGGCCCACGCGATGCGCCTGCCCGCGCTCACGGCCGCCCTCGACAGCGAGGACGGCGCGGAGGGTGTGCGCGCCTTCCGCGAGAAGCGCAGGCCGCAGTGGCCGGGCCGCTGACACACCACCCCACGTACGACAAGGAGCGCCCGACATGACACATCACCTCGCGCCCGGCGTCTGGGGTGTCGTCGCCACCCCGTTCACCGGTCCTTCCCTCGACGTCGACGAGGCCTCGCTGGCCCGCCTCGTGCGCCACTACGCGGACCTCGGCACCAGCGGCCTCACCGTGCTCGGCGTCTTCGGCGAGGCGGCCCGGCTGAACGCCGCCGAACGCCGCCGGGTGCTCGACACGGTGGTCGCCGCGGTGGATCTGCCGCTCGTCGTCGGTGTCACCGCACTGTCCACGGCGCCCGCCGTCGAGGAGGCCGAGCAGATCCGCGCGGCGCTCGGCGACCGGCTCGCCGCGCTCATGGTGCAGGTCAACTCGCCGCGCCCCGAGGTGGCCTGCGCACATCTGCGGGCCGTCCACGAGGCGACGGGCGCCCCGATCGTGGTGCAGGACTACCCGGTGAGCAGCGGTGTGCGGATCACGACACCCGATCTCGTCACCGTCGTACGGGAGTTGGACTCGGCGGCGGCCGTCAAGGCGGAGGCGCCGCCCACACCCGCGGCCGTCGCCGCGCTGACCGAGGCGCTCGACGTGCCGGTCTTCGGCGGGCTCGGCGGCCTCGGCCTGCTCGACGAACTCGCGGCGGGGGCGGCCGGCGCCATGACCGGATTCTCCTGCCCCGAGGGCCTGTTGGCCTGTGTCGAGGCGTATCGCGTCGGCGGCTACGAGGCGGCGCGCGCGGCCTGTCTGCCGTATCTGCCGCTCGTCAACTTCGAGGCGCAGGCTGGCATCGGCCTGGCCGTCCGCAAGGAGGCGATCCGTCGGCGCGGGCTGATCGACGGATCCGGGGTGCGGCCGCCGGCGCCGTCGATGCCGGTGGCGCTCGGTCCGCAGCTGGACCGTCATCTCGCCGCCACACCAGGGGCGTTGAGCGCAGGAGTGGTGACATGTTGAGGGGACGGCCGCAGCGCGCCACCCTCCGCCCGCAGACGCGTACCGCCACCCGGCGGGACGAACGAACCAACAGGACGGCGGCCATCTGATGGATCTCGCAATGCGCGGACGGGTCGCGCTCGTCGCCGCCTCCACCGGCGGGCTCGGCCGCGCCGTGGCCGAGGCGCTCGCCGCCGAGGGCGCCCGGGTCGTGGTGAGCGGGCGGCGGGGCGAGGAGGCGGCCGGGATCGCGGCCGCGCTGCCCGACGCGGTCGGCGTCGCCGTCGACCTCGCCACACCCGAGGGACCCCAGCGGCTCGTCGACGCAGCGCACGAGGCGTTCGGGCCGCCCGACATCGTTGTGCTCAACGGTCCTGGGCCGCCGCCCGGCGCCGCCGCCGACACGGGCGGCGACGCGTACACGGCCGCCTTCGAGACGCTCTTCCTGGCCGGGCAGCGGCTCGTGGAGCTGACGTTGCCCGCGATGCGCGCGCAGGGCTGGGGGCGGGTGCTCGCCATCGGCTCCAGCGGGGTCGCCGCGCCGCTGCCCGGGCTCGCCGCGTCGAACGCCGGGCGGGCCGCGCTCGCCGCCCACCTCAAGACCCTCGCGGCGGAGGTGGCGGCGGACGGCGTGACGGTGAACCTGCTGCTGCCGGGGCGGATCGGCACCGCGCGGGTGGCGGAGCTCGACGCCGCCAAGGCCGCGCGGCTCGGAAGCACCCCCGAGGAGGTCGCGGCGCAGTCGCGTGCCACGATCCCGGCGGGCCGCTACGGCGAGCCCCACGAGTTCGGCGCCGCGGCGGCGTTCCTGTGCTCGGCGCCCGCCTCGTACGTCACGGGGACGGCGCTGCGCGTCGACGGCGGCCTGGTGCGGAGCCTGTGACCGTCAGCCGGCCTGCGCCTCCCGCGCCGCCCGGATCGTGGCGCGGTGGGCGGAGTCCAGGTACTCGTCGATACGGCTGATCCGGCCGTCCTCGACCCGTAGGTACATGGCGGCGTGCAGCGTCACCGGGACGCCGCCGGGCAACGTGCCGTGCAGGACGTGCTGTTGGAGCGCGCCGTCGTCGAGGCGGGCGCGCCGGACGACCTCGTAGCGCAGGTCGGCGACCGTGCGGTGCAGGCCGCGCAGCACCTTGAGGTTGTCCTCCACGGACTGTTCCACAAGGTCGTCGTTGTGCCAGATGACCGCGTGCGGCGCGTACAGCGAGCGCACGGTGTCGATGTCGCCGGCCTCGATGGCGGCGAGGAACCGGTCGATGAGCCGGTCGATCGGCCGGTCGATGGGCTGGTCGTCCATGGGCACTCCTCGGGAGGGGGCAGCGACAGGAGGAACGAGCGACGGTTCACTGCGGCGGATCAGCGGGTGGTGGTACGACCCCGCAGCTCACGCTTGAGCACCTTGCCGGTCGTGGTGCGGGGCAGTTCGGCGGTGAACTCGACGCTGCGGGGGCACTTGAAGTGGGCCAGGCGCTCGCGGGCGAAGGCGATGACCGCCTCGGCCGTCGGTGTCTGGCCCTTCGCCGGTACGACGACGGCGTGCACGGCCTCGCCCCAGCGCGCGTCGGGGCGGCCGACGACGGCGGCCTCCGCGATCCCGGGGTGGCGGGCGAGGACCGCCTCGACCTCGGCGGGGTAGACGTTCTCCTCACCCGTGATGATCATGTCGGTGGCCCGGTCCAGGATGGTCAGATAGCGGTCGGCGTCGATCCGGGCGATGTCGCCGGTGCGGTACCAGCCGTCGCTCGTGAAGGCCTCCGCCGTGGTGTCCGGGGCGTTCCAGTAGCCGTGGAACAGGCAGTCGCCGCGGATCAGGAGTTCGCCCGCCGCTCCGGTGGGCACCGGCCGTCCCCCGGGGTCGACGACGACCGCCTCCCAGCCGAAGGAGATCCGCCCGGCCGTGGCCAGGTGTGGATTGTCGGGCTGATGGTCCTCGGGGGCGAGGAGGCTGATCATGCTCTGGCTCTCGGTGTTGCCGTAGATCTGCCGGAACCGGCAGCCGAAGGTGGCGAGGGCCGCCTCCAGCGAGCTCGGCGGGATGGGCGCGGACCCGTAGGCGATCTCCACGAGGCTCGAAAGGTCGGGCGCGTGCTCGCGACCCCGCACCTCGGCCACGAGCATGTCGACGATGGAAGGGCCCGCCGTGAAGAACTGGACGCGCTCGCGCTCGACGGTGTCGATCGCCTCCGCCGGGCGGAACGCCGTGGGCACCACCAACGTGCCCGCGGTGAGGAACACTTGGAGGGCCTGGCCGAGACCGCCCAGATGGAAGAGCGGCATCAGCTGAAGATGGCGCGAGCCCGCGACCTGGTCGCCGATCTCCAGGGCGAAGGCGGCGACGCTGGTGATCAGGGCCCCGTGGCGCAGCGGCACCGCCTTGGGCCTGCCGGTGGTGCCGCTGCTGTGGACGAGGGCCAGCACCGCGTCGCCCCGCAGCCGCTCGACCGGGCGGGCCGGCGCGGGTGCGTCCAGGGCGTCACCGTCGCGCCAGCCCTCGGGGAGCGGACCGCCGCCGACGCGGACCCGCAGCGGGAGGTCGTGGGGTGCGGCGAACTCCGCGTCGGCGGCGACGGCCACCGGCTGGAGAAGATCGAAGAGGTCCTTCAACTCACCCGCTGACAAACGCCAGTTGACGAGCGCGGGGACGGCGCCGGCCCGCATCAGCGCGAAGCAGTGCACGAAGAAGTCCGCGCTGTTGCGCGCGACCACCGCGACCACGTCTCCGGGCACGACACCCGCCCGCGCCCAGCCGCCCGCCCGGCGTTCCACCACGGCGAGCAGCTCGGCGTAGGTGAGCCGGGTGCCCCGGTCGTCGATCAGTGCGGGCACGTCCGGGCGTGTGGTGGCCCGCCATTCCAGGACATGGATCCAGCTCTGCATCCGTGCGCCTCCGTCCGTCTCCATCCGGCTCCGTACGTGTACGTCCGCGGGGTCACGGGGTGCGCTGCGCCACCCAGTTGGCGATCAGGTCCGCGGCCACGGACCGGGTGTCGTCCGGCTCCTGGAGATAGTGGTCGGACTTGACGGTCTCCAGGCGCTTGTCCGTGGCGGCGAGATGGCGGAACAGCGCGTCGGCGTCGCTGTCGTACACGCAGGCGTCAGCCGTGGCGTGCACCACGAGGGACGGCACGGTGATCCGGGCCAGGTGCGGGGCGGCGATGCACTGCGAGGTGCGCAGGCTCCACATGGACAGCCAGGTGCGCAGTGTCGACTGCTTCCCGATGCCGAACATGCCGTAGTTGGCGCGGGCGGGTTCGCCCAGGTAGCACCAGTTGGGGCGGCGGTCCGACGGCTCGATGGCCGGGTCGATCATCCGCAGGTCGGCCCAGGTGCGGTGGAGTTGGAACAGCTCGTCGCGGGCGCGGGTGCCGCGCAGCGCGTCGAGCCGCTCCAGCGCCCAGTCGGTGATCCGCTCGTTGCGGGCCCGCTGCGCCGCCCGGTAACGCCGCTGGAACTCCTCGTCGTACGGGGCCGGGTTGCGCGGCCCGAAGGGGTCGAGGTCCGGGTCCACCGAGAGGGCGTCGGTCTCGTCGGTGACCGAGGGGTCCATCCAGTTCGTGAGCACCTCGGGCCGTCCGGAGTGCGCGGCGAGGGCCACGAACAGGTCGCCCGCGTCGAGGCGTTGGATCGCCTCGACGGGCCGGGCGCCGGCGGTGGGCAGCACGTTCGGCTCGACCGCCTGCGACTGGTAGGCCGCCATCAGCGAGCCGCCGCCGGAATTGCCGAGCAGGACGACGCGTTCGACGCCCGCGATCTCCTTGAGCCAGCGGACACCGACGCCGATCTCGGCCAGCGCGTGGTCGAGGAGGAAGTACGGCTCGTTGCCGCGGAAACGGGTGTTCCAGCCGAGGAAGCCGTAGCCGCGCTCGGCGAGATACGACGCCAAGTAGTGCTCGGAGAAGTCCACGTTGTAGTGGGTGGCGATGAACGCCGTGGTCGGCCGGTGCCCCTTGGGGCGGTGGTAGAGGCCCTGGCACGGATGGCCGCCGGCCCCCGCGCGCCCCACCAGCGGCGATGCCAACCCGACGAACTCCCTGGTGATTTCATGCACTGCGCTGCCTCCTCCGACGAGAACGGCTGATGCGTCGGCACCCTAGCGCAGTTCTGAATCTGAGTTTAGATTCAGAACAGGATTCACCGGTCGACGACAGGAGGTCCGGCACATGACATGGCGGAACCCGAAGTACGAGCTGGGCGGGGTCAACCATCTCGCCCTGGTGTGCGCGGACATGGAGCGCACGGTGGACTTCTACACACGCGTCCTCGGCATGCGCCTGATCAAGACGATCGAGTTCCCGGGCGGCGCCGGGCAGCACTTCTTCTTCGACATGGGCGGCGGCAACGCGCTGGCGTTCTTCTGGTTCGCGGACGCGCCCGACGCGGTGCCGGGGGTGTCCCGTCCGGTGACCGTGCCCGGCATCGGCGAGTGGACCTCGGCGGTCGGCACCATGAACCACGTCGCGATCAACGTGCCCGAGGAGCGGTTCCTGGAGTACCGCGCCAAGCTCAAGGAGGACGGCGTCCGGGTCAGCCCGGTCATCGACCACGACGACAGCGAGGACGGGTACGCCGAGAAGCTGCACGACGGTGTCTTCGTGCGGTCCTTCTACTTCCAGGACCCGGACGGCATCCTGCTCGAATTCGCCTGCTGGCGCCGGGAGATGGGCGCGCCCGGCGACGTCGCCCACACCCCGCGGACCGCGGCCGACCGGGTCCCCCCGGCCCCCGCCGGCTGACGCCGTGCCGGCCTGGCAGCACGTTCTGGACTGGCGCGCCGCGCACGACGCCGACCGGGTCGCGCTCAGCGACGACCGGGGAGGCGAGCTCGGCTACGCGGACCTTGCGCACGCGGTGGAGCGCGAGGCGGGGCGCCTCACGGCCGCCGGGGTGACACCCGGCGACGTGGTCCCGCTGCTCGCGCACAACAGGGTGGAGTGGGCGGTCGCGCTCTTCGGCCTGCTCCGGGCCGGGGCGCTCCCCGCGCCGGTGAACTGGCGGCTCGCGGCGCCCGAAGTCGCCGTCCTCCTCGATCTGATGAAGGCCCGTCATGTGGTGGCGGACAAGGCGGGGGCGCAACTCCTGGGCAGGGTCGCCGGGTTCGGCGGCACCGTCCTCCCACTCGCGCCCGACACCTCGCCCGCATCGCCCGCCCCCGTACGCCCGCACGAGCTCATGCGGACCGACTCCCCGTGCGCGCTGCTGCACACCAGCGGCACGACCGGTCGGCCCAAACTGGTGCCGGTCACGCACGAGATGCTGATCTCGGCGGCCACCTTCATGTCCCTGGAGGTACCGGAGGCCGTGCCGGGCGCCCGCCATCTGAGCGCGCTGCCGCTGTTCCACGTCGCGGGGCTCGTCAATCTGGGCTACGCCCTGTTCACCGGCGGCCATCTGCATCTGATGGACGGCTTCGCGGCGTCCCGGTTCGTGGACGAGCTGTCCGCCCGCCGCGTCCAACTCACCCAGCTCGTACCGACCTTGGTCGACGCGGTGACGTCGGAGGTGGCCGCGCGCGCCGCGCCGCCGAACCTGTCCGCGCTGATCGAGGTCGTGTACGGGGCGTCGGCCATCCGGCCCGAGGTGCTGGAGCGGGCCGTCACCACACTGGGCTGCCGGTTCCGGCAGGCGTACGCGAGCACCGAGACGGGGCCGCTGCCGATCAGCTCGCTGGCGCCCGCCGACCACGACGTGTCCCGCGGGCGGCTGGCCACGGCGGGCCGCCCCTCGCTCGGCTGGGAGATCCGGCTCGGCGAGCACGACGAGATCCAGGTGCGCGGCGCGGCCCCCTTCCCCGGCTACTGGAACGACCCGGAGGCCACCCGCCAGGTACTCACCGCCGACGGCTTCTATCGCACCGGGGACATCGGGACGTTCGACGACGAGGGCTACCTCACGCTCGTCGACCGGCTCAAGGACATGATCGTGTCCGGCGGCGAGAACGTGTATCCGGCGGAGGTGGAGGCGGTGCTCGCGGCGCATCCCGCGGTGCGGGAGGTCGCGGTCATCGGCGTGCCGCATCCACGCTGGGGCGAGACGGTGCATGCCGTCCTCGTCCCCGCCGACACGGAGCGGGAGTTCGCGCCCGAGCCGTTCCTCGCCTGGGCGCGGGAGCGGCTCACCCATTTCAAGACGCCTACCGGCGTCACCGTCGCGCCGCAGCTGCCGCGCAACGCCACGGGAAAGGTGCTCAAGGGCCCCTTGCGCGAACCGTTCTGGGCCGGACACACGCGCCGGGTCTCGTAACGCCCGCCGGACCCGTCCCGCACCCGTCGTGCCTGGTGCGGGACGGGCCCGGATAGCATCGCGGCGTCGAAAGGGGGAGTCCGCAGCATGAGGAGACACACCGTCAGGCCCGCGCGCAGGGCGACGACGGCGGCCCGGCCGGGCGTCGGCCGCACGGCGAAGGCGACCCGGAAGGGCCGGGAGACCGACGAGGCGTTCCGCGCCGCAGCCCGGACCGTGTTCGCCAGGGACGGCTATCTCAACGCGCGGATCAGCGACATCGCGGCCGAGGCCGGCAAGTCGGTGGCGTCGTTCTACAACTACTACGACACCAAGGCCGACCTGCTGGCTGCGCTCGCCGAGGACTTCCACCACGAGGCGTCCGAGCTCACCAAGCGGCCCTTCCGCGCGGGCCTGGCACCCCAGGAGGCGCTGCGCGAGGCGGTGGCCGCGTTCTGGCACACGTACCGCAGGCACCGCGGCGAGCTCGTCGGGGTGTTCCAGGCGTCGATGCTGGAGGAGGAGTTCCGCGACCGGTGGCTGGCGATCCGTGCCGGGGGCACCGGGATGATCGCGGCCGAGATCCGGCGGGCGCAGCAGGACGGGTACTGCCCCGGGACCGACCCCGAGCTGACGGCGTCGGCCCTCTCCGCGATGCTGGAGCACTCCTGCTACATCTGGATGGGGCACGGCGACGACGGCACCGCGCCGGACGAGGAGCGTGCCATCGACGCGCTCGCCACGATCTGGGTCAAGTCCGTCTACTGGCGCCCTTAGGGCTTGTCGTTTGGGTGAGGCCGGGCGGGCGGGGGCGGGGCCCAACCACAAACCCCCGCCCCCCGGCCCCCCGGGCCCCCCGGCCCCCCCGGGCCCCCCCCCCCCGCCGCCGCA
>NZ_JBITCS010000024.1:125118-143844 GCF_044453445.1 Streptomyces sp. NPDC051684
CTTTTGTGGTTCTTCCCGTTTGAGTGCGCCCTTTGGGTTTTGTTTTTTTGGCCGCGGGGGGGGGGGGGGCCCACACCAACACGACAAGCCCTAGCCGCCGGCCCACCGGGAACGACGGGCCCGCCGGGAACGCCCCCCTCAGCCGCGAATCACCCCGATGAGTTCGCTCACGGTGCGCACCATCGCCTCGCGCGCCACCCCGAGGTACTTGCGCGAGTCGACCGCTTCCGGGTGCGTGGTGAGGAACTCGCGGATGGCCGAGGTCATCGCGATGTTCAGCGCGGTGCCGACGTTGACCTTGGCGATGCCGCCGCGGACCGCCGCCGCCAGTTCACCGTCGGGCACGCCGGACGAACCGTGCAGCACCAGCGGGACGTCGAGGCCGTCGGCGAGGCGCTTGAGCAGGTCGTGGTCGAGCGTGGCGGTGCGGGTGGTCATCGCGTGCGAGGAGCCGACCGCGACGGCGAGCGCGTCGACGCCCGTGTCGGTGACGTAGGCGCGGGCCTCGCCGGGGTCGGTGCGGGCGCCGGGCGCGTGCGCGTCCAGCGGCGCCGCCCCGTCCTTGCCGCCGACCTGACCCAACTCGGCCTCCACCCACAGGCCGTTGGCATGCCCCCAGTCGGCGGCGGCGCGGGTCGCGGCGAGGTTCTCGTCGTAGGGCAGGCGCGCGGCGTCGTACATCACCGAGCCGAACCCGGCGTCGGCGGCCTGCCGCAGCAGGTCGTCGCTCTGTACGTGGTCCAGGTGCAGGCCGACGTCGACGCGCGCGCCCTCGGCGGCGGCGACCGCGGCGCGGGCCAGCGGCAGGAGGCGGCCGTAGCGGTAGCGCACCGCGTTCTCGCTGATCTGGAGGACGACCGGGGCGCCGGCCGCTTCGGCGCCCGCGACGACCGCCTCGATGTGTTCGAGGGTGATCACGTTGAACGCGACCACGGCGCCGTGCCGGGTCGCCGCCGCGCCCACGAGGGTCCCTGTTGCTGCGAGGGGCACTGCCCCTCCCTTCTCAAGAGCCGTGCGGTACGGGTCAGTTGGCGTCGAGGATCACCGAGCGGGTGAGGTGGCGCGGGCGGTCCGGGTCGAGTTCCTTGCGGGCCGCGACGGCGACCGCGAGGCGCTGGGCGCGGACGAGTTCCGCCAGCGGGTCGAGGCTGCCCTCGATCCAGAGCGCGCCCGTCGCGGCGACCTGCTCGGCCAGGCCCTCGGGGGCCTCGCCGAGCATCCACGTCACCGTGCCGGAGGTGGTGACGCTGATGGGGCCATGGCGGTACTCCATCGCCGGATACGCCTCGGTCCAGGACAGGGACGCCTCGCGCATCTTGAGCGCCGCCTCGTTCGCGAGGCCGACCGTCCAGCCGCGGCCGAGGAAGCTGAACTGCCCGCAGTCGACGAGACCTTCGGGCAGCGGCTCGGCGAGCGCCGTGCGCGCGTCGGCGACCGCCTGCTCCGAGTGCAGGCCCAGGTGCGCGCGGAGCAGCGTGAGCGCGGTGGTGGCGAAACGGGTCTGGACGACCGACTGCTCGTCGGCGAAGTCGAGGACCACCAGGTCGTCCGCGGCGTCCGCGATCGGGGTCGCCGGGTCGCCGGTGATCGCCGTGGTGCGGGACCTGCCGCGGTGCGCGGCGAGGAGGTCGAGGACCTCGGTGGTGGTGCCGGACCGGGTCAGCGCGATCACGTGGTCGTAGGACCGGCCGGAGGGGAACTCCGACGCGGCGAACGCGTCGGTCTCGCCCTGGCCCGCCTGCTCGCGCAGAGCGGCGGCGGCCTGCGCCATGAACCAGGAGGTGCCGCAGCCGACGATCGCGACCCGCTCCCCCGCGGCGGGCAGCGCCGCCTTGTGCCGGGTCGCGAGGGACGCGGCCCGCGTCCAGCACTCCGGCTGGCTGTTCAGTTCGAATCCGACGTGGCTTTCCTTGTGGACCTTGCTCATGCCGTGCCCCCACTCCGCGGTTGGTCACGCCTCTGGGGGCGCGTTCACTGATTGCGTGTTCCTGCAAGATATAGCCAGCTTTCGCGCACAATCAAGCATTAGTGCGCATGCCAGTTAAGGTCGTGCCACCGAACCGAACGACGAGTTGGAGCCGCCGATGTCCCGCGACGCCCGCTGGAAGTCCCTCCTGGAACTGCTCGTCGAGCGCGGGCGCCTGGACGTGGAGGACGCGGCGAGCGAGCTCGGCGTCTCCGCCGCGACCATCCGCCGCGACTTCGACGGGCTCGCCGAACAGCAGATGCTGGTGCGCACCCGCGGCGGCGCGGTCGTGCACGGGGTCAGCTACGAACTCCCGCTGCGCTACAAGTCCGCGCTCGGCGCCGCCGAGAAGCAGCGCATCGCCAAGGCGGTCGCGGAACTCCTCACGCCCGGCGAGGCGGTCGGCCTCACCGGCGGCACGACCACGACGGAGGTGGCGCGTGCGCTCGCCGTCCGGCCCGACCTCGCCTCCGGGACGCCCGCGCTGACGATCGTCACGAACGCGCTCAACATCGCCAACGAGCTGGCGGTGCGGCCCCAGTTCAAGATCGTGCTCACCGGCGGGGTCGCGCGCCCGCAGTCCTACGAGTTGATCGGCCCGCTCGCCGACGGAGTGCTCGGCCAGGTCACGCTCGACACGGCGGTGCTCGGCGTCGTCGGCCTCGACGTCACGCACGGCGCGTCCGCGCACGACGAGGCGGAGGCGGCGATCAACCGGATGCTGTGCGAGCGGGCGGAGCGCGTGGTGGTCGCGGCCGACTCCAGCAAGCTGGGCCACCGGGCGTTCGCCCGGATCTGCGACGTGGCACAGGTGGACGTCCTCGTCACGGACACGGCGGCGGACAACGCGACACTGGCGCGGTTCGAGGAGGCAGGGGTGCGCGTGCTCACCGTGTGACCTGCGTCCGGCGGCACGCGAACCCCTTGTTCGGCTGCGCGGTCGCGCCCTACTCTGGCTTTGTGCCGCTACTGAACAAACTCCGGGCCGTCAGTGCCGACGACCCCCGCGCCGCGTCCCTGGCCCGGCTGCGCCTCGCCATCACCGCGTTCTTCGCGCTCGACGGCTTCGTCTTCGCCGGGTGGGTGGTGCGCATCCCCGCCGTCAAGGAGCAGACGGGGGCCTCCGCGAGCGCCCTGGGCCTCGCGCTGCTCGGCGTCTCGGCGGGCGCCGTCGTCACGATGATGCTGACCGGGCGGCTGTGCCGGCGCTTCGGCTCGCACGCGGTGACCGTCGCGTGCGGCGTGCTGCTCCCGCTGACCGTGATCCTGCCGCCGCTCACCCACTCGCCCCTCGCGCTCGGCCTCGTCCTGCTGACCTTCGGGGCGGCGTACGGCGGTATCAACGTGGCGATGAACAGCGCGGCCGTCGACCTGGTCGGCGCCCTCGGCAGGCCGATCATGCCGAGCTTCCACGCCGCGTTCAGCCTCGGCGGCATGGTCGGCTCGGGCCTCGGCGGACTGGTCGCGGCACACCTGTCCCCCACCAAGCACCTGATGGCGATCGCCGCGCTCGGCCTCGTCGTCACCGCGTGCGCCGCCCCGACGCTGCTGCGCCACCCGGCGCCGGGCCCGGCCGAGCCTGCGCCGCAGGACGACCGGCGCGGGCCGGTCCGCATCGACGGCCGCACCCGCCTCCTCGTCCTCGTCTTCGGCCTCATCGCGCTGTGCACGGCGTACGGTGAGGGGGCGCTGGCCGACTGGAGCGCGCTGCACATGGAGCAGGATCTGCACGCCCACCCGGGCGTCGCGGCCGCCAGCTACTCGTGCTTCGCGTTCGCCATGACGATCGGCCGGCTCACCGGCACCGCCTTGCTCGAACGGCTCGGCAGGACCCGGACGTTGGTGGCCGGCGGCCTGACCGGCGCGTTCGGCATGCTGCTCGGCTCGCTGGCGCCCACGGTGTGGCTCGCGCTGCTCGGCTTCGCGATCACCGGGATCGGCCTCGCGAACCTCTTCCCCGTCGCGATCGAACGCGCCGGGGCGCTCGCCGGGCCGACCGGCGTCGCGGCGGCGTCCACGCTCGGCTACGGCGGCATGCTGCTCGGCCCGCCCGCGATCGGCTTCATGGCGGACTGGTTCTCGCTGTCGGCCGCCCTGACGAGCGTGGCGCTGCTGGCCGCCGTCGCGGCCACGATCGGCTTCGCGACACGTCGCGTCGCGACGACGTGATCAATTGTCTTGCGCGGGCACACCCGTTGGGCGGCAGACTCTGCGTATGCAGATTGCCGAGCACATTCGAATGGTGGACGACGAGGGCCGGTTGCTCGCCGCGGTCGCCGAGGAGGCGGGCGTCGACGCCAAGGTGTCGACCTGTCCCGGCTGGGAGATCCGCGATCTCCTGCGGCACCAGGGCGCGGTGCACCGCTGGGCGACCTCGTACGTCGCGGACGGTCTCCTGAAGCCGCAGCGGATGGAGGACCGCTCCGACCTGGACGGCGACGCCCTGTTCGCCTGGTACCGCGAGGGTCACCGCCGGCTCGTGGACACGCTGACGGAGGCGCGGCCCGACGTGGAGTGCTGGGCCTTCCTCCCGGCCCCCTCGCCGCTGGCGTTCTGGGCGCGCCGCCAGGCGCACGAGACGACCGTGCACCGGGTGGACGCGGAGTCCGCCCTGTCCCGGATCGGCGGCCACGAACCCACCGCGATCACCCCGGAGTTCGCGGTCGACGGCATCGACGAGCTCCTCACCGGCTTCCACGCCCGCGAACGCAGCAGGGTGCGCTCGGACGTGCCCCGGACCCTGCGCGTACGGGCCGTCGACACGGACGCCGTGTGGACGGTGCGGATCACGCGGGACCCGCCGGCCGCCGAGCGCGGCGACACGGGTGAGGCGGAGTGCGAGCTGTCCGGCGGCGCGGCCCGGCTCTACCTCGCGCTGTGGAACCGGCTGCCGTTCCCGGAGGTGACCGGCGACCAGGGGCTCGCCGCGCTGTGGCGGGAGCAGTCGGGGGTGTGAGGCCGGGCGGCGCGTCGGCCGGGGGTCAGCCCGGCCGGGATCAGCCCAGCCACCCCGGCCGTACGAGCCCCGACTCGTAGGCGAGGACGACCAGTTGGGCCCGGTCGCGGGCGCCCAGCTTCACCATCGCGCGGCTCACATGGGTCTTCGCGGTGAGCGGGCTGACCACGAGCCGGCGGGCGATCTCCTCGTTGGACAGGCCGATGCCGACGAGCGCCATCACCTCGCGTTCCCGCTCGGTCAGTTCGGCGAGCGGCGCCGCGGCCGCCGGCTCCTTCGAGCGCGCCGCGAACTCGGCGATCAGACGCCGGGTGACGCCCGGCGAGAGCAGCGCGTCACCGTGCACCACGGCCCGGACGGCGCGCAGCAGCTCGTCGGGCTCGGTGTCCTTGACGAGGAAGCCGGAGGCACCTGAGCGGATGGCCTCGAAGACGTACTCGTCGAGCTCGAACGTGGTGAGCATGACCACCTTCACCGCCTCCAGGTCCGAGTCCTCGCCGATCCGGCGGGTCGCCTCGAGGCCGTCGAGCAGGGGCATCCGGATGTCCATGAGCACGACGTCGGGCCGCAGTTCGCGCACCAGGCGCACCGCTTCCTCGCCGTTCGCCGCCTCGCCCGCGACCTCGATGTCGCTCTGCGCGTCGAGCAGTGCCCTGAATCCGGCGCGGACGAGCGACTGGTCGTCGGCGAGCAGTACGCGGATCACTGGGGCTCCTCGGGTGCGCGGGCGGTCGTGGTGAAGGGGAGTTCCGCGACGACCCGGAAGCCTCCGTCGGCGCGCGGGCCCGCCTCGATCGTGCCACCGAGGGCGGCGGCGCGCTCACGCATTCCGGCGAGCCCGTTGCCGCTGCCGCCCGCGTCGGCGTGGGTCGCGGGTCCTTCGTCGTCGACGGTGAGCGTCAGCGCGCCGTCCCCGTACGCCAGTTGTACGCGCGCGTGGCGTGAGCCCGAGTGCCGTACGACGTTGGTGAGCGCCTCCTGCACGATGCGGAACGCGGCGAGGTCCGCGCCCGGCGGCAGCGCCGTCCGCGGCCCGTCGGTGGTGACGTCGACGGTGAGGCCCGCGCCCGCCGCCTGGTCGACGAGTTCCGGGAGCCGATCGAGGCCGGGCGCGGGTGCGCGGGGCGCCTCACCCGGCGCCCGGAGGGTGTCGAGGACCTGCCGCACCTCTCCCAGCGCCTCCTTGCTCGCGCTCTTGATGGTGGTCAGCGCGGTGCGCGCCTGCTCCGGGTCGGTGTCGAGCAGGGCGAGCCCGACGCCCGCCTGCACGTTGATCACGGAGATCGAGTGCGCGAGCACGTCGTGCAGTTCGCGGGCGATGCGCAGCCGCTCCTCGTCGGCCCGCCGCCTGGCGGCCTTCTCGCGCTCCACGCGCGCGTGCTCCCACTGTTCGCGCCGCACCCGCGCCAGTTCGGCGACGGCCATGACGGCGAGCACCCAGGCCGCGACGATCCCCTCCTGCGCCCATGGGGTCGGCCCGTCGCCGGGCGGCGGGAGATACGCGTACAGCCAGTGCCCGATGAGCAGATGCCCCGCCCAGAGCATCCCGGCCGCGCCCCACGCCGCCCACCGGCACCCCGCCACGATCGCGGAGAAGCACGCGAGGGCCACGAGCAGGAACACCGGGCCGTAGGGATACCCGGCCCCCAGGTACACGGTCACGCACGCCGTCGTGCCGAACGCGACGAGGACGGGGTGGCGCTGACGCCACAGGAGCAGGGCGCCCCCGGCGAGCATCAGCAGCCGCGCGAACACGTCCAGGGCGGCGCGCTCGCCCGCCTGGCCGTGCGCCGCGAAGTTCGTCCCCGCGAGCACGAACGCGGTGACGAGCAGCGTGGACCGCCACGGCCACCGCCGCTCCCCCGCCGCCGGTCCGCGCGCCCACCGCTCGCGCAGCCACGGCGGCCCGCCCCACTGCCGGGGCGGGCCGTCGTCGCGTACGCGCTGCTCGTCCATGCCGCCACGCTAAGCGCCGGGGACCGTCCCGGGCGTCCGCCGTGCGAGGTGATCACACGTACTTCCGCGGGAGTACGACTACGCGGGGAGCCCGACGTCCTGGGCGAGCCGCGACACGGCGTGGGCGAAGAAGGCCGAGCGGTCCTCGACGACGCGGTTGAACTGGCCGAACAGCTCGAAGCCGACGAGCCCGAACAACTGCGCCCACGCGGCGACCAGCGCGGCCACCACCTCGGGCGGCAGATCGGGCGCAAGGTCCGCGGCCATGCGCTCGGCCTCGGGCCGCAGGCCCTCGGCGAGCGGGGGCGGCGTCACACCGCCGCCCTGGTGCGCGTCGCGGACGATCCCGATGAGCAGCTGACCGACGCGCGCGGCGGCCTCGACCGTGCTGTCCGGAGCCGTGTAGCCGGGCACGGGCGAGCCGTAGATGAGGGCGTACTCGTGCGGATACGCCAGGGCCCAGTCCCGTACGGCCCCGCACACCGCGCTCCAGCGTTCGACGGCCGGCGAGGTGCGGACGAAGCCGACGTCGGCGCGCTCCGCGGCCCTGCCCAGGGCGTCGTACGCGTCGATGATGAGCGCGGTCAGCAGCTCGTCACGGCTGGGGAAATAGCGGTACAGCGCTGAGGAGACCATGCCGAGCTCGCGGGCCACGGCGCGCAGCGAGAGCTTGGCCGCGCCGCTCTCGGCGAGCTGCCTGCGCGCCTCGTCCTTGATCGCGGCGGTGACCTCCTGCCGGGCACGGGCGCGGGCTCCTTGGGCGGCACTGGTGGTCCGTGGGGGTGTGCTGCGGCTCGTACTCATGGTTCGAGTGTTCCACGGATGCGGAGCGGTGCACACATTGAGGTGCGCCGCTCAAAAAAGAGAGCACTGCTCTTGCTGTGGATCACGGAACGGGTGCACACTGCTCTCAAGCGAGAGCACCGCTCTCGAATCGCCATCAGGGGGTCACCATGGCCGCACAGTCCGAGCCCTACTACCTCAAGGCAAGCCCGAACGCCCTGCGCATGAACAAGGCCGTCGGCTGGCTGGCCCGCCGCGGGCTGAGCCTCGCCGGCTCGGCGGAGCTCTCCGTGCGGGGCCGCAAGAGCGGTCAGATGCAGCACATCCCGGTCAACCCGCACACGTACGAGGGCGCGCAGTACCTGATCTCGGCCCGCGGCCACTCGCAGTGGGTGAAGAACATGCTCGCCGCGGGCGGCGGCGAGCTACGGGTGGGCCGCAAGGTCCGCACGTTCGAGGCCGTCGAGCTGTCCGACGACGACCTCAAGCGCGAGGTGCTGCGCACCTACCTGCAGCGCTGGGGCTGGCAGGTCAACGACTACTTCAAGGGCGTCACGGCGAAGTCGACGGACGCCGAGCTCTCCGCCGCCTCGCCGGACCACCCGGTCTTCCGCATCACGGTCAAATGACCGTCAGCGGTCCAGGCGGGACAGCGCCCGCCCCGCGACCGGATGCGTCCGCACCAGCTCGCCCAGGGACGACGAGCCCTGCGTGATCCTCGCGAACGCGTTCCACGCGGGGCGCAGCGAGGTGATCGCCGCGTGCAGCAGGCCCGGCTTGCGCTCGAAGACCGCCAGCATGCTCTTGCCGACGGACATCTCGACGCCGAGCCCGGCCTTGACGGCGAACGCGTAGTTCAGCGCCTGGCGGCGAGCGTCCACCGCGTCGTGCGCCTCGGAGACGCGCACCGCCCACTCCCCCGCGAGCCGCCCCGAACGCAGCGCGAACGAGATGCCCTCCCGGGTCCACGGCTCGAGAAGGCCCGCCGCGTCGCCGCACACCAGGACCCGGCCGCGCGAGAGCGGCGAGTCGTCGGCACGGCAGCGCGTCAGGTGCCCGGACGAGATCGACGGCTCGAAGCCGGCGAGCCCGAGGCGCGCGATGAAGTCCTCCAAGTACCGCTTGGTGGCGGCCCCTTCGCCCTTCGCCGAGATCACGCCGACGGTGAGCGTGTCACCCTTGGGGAACACCCACCCGTAACTGCCGGGAATCGGCCCCCAGTCGATGAGGACCCGCCCCTGCCAGTCCTCGGCGACGCTCTGCGGCACCGGGATCTCCGCCTCCAGGCCGAGGTCGACCTGGTCCATCTCCACGCCGACGTGCGCCCCGATCCGGCTCGCGCTGCCGTCGGCGCCGACCACGGCCCGCGCCAGGACCGTCTCGCCGCCCTGCAGTCCGACCGCGACGGTGCGCCGGTCGGGCACCGCGCTGCCGTGCTGCTCGACGCTGGTCACCGTGACACCGGTGCGCAGCTCGGCGCCCGCCTTCTGCGCGTGCTCGACGAGCTGGGCGTCGAACTCGGGCCGGTTGATGAGCCCGAACAGCATCTTCTTGGAGCGCCTGGTGCGGGTGTACTTGCCGTTCAGGGAGAACGTCACCGCGTTGATCTTGTCCTTGAACGGCAGCACGAAGCCGGGCGGCAGCGCGTCCCGCGAAGGGCCGATGATGCCGCCGCCGCACGTCTTGTAGCGGGGCAGCTCGGCCTTCTCCAGGAGCAGCACCCGACGCCCCGCGCTCGCGGCCGCGTACGCGGCGGAGGCGCCGGCCGGGCCCGCGCCCACGACGACGACGTCCCACACGCTCCCGGAGGGCCCGCCGTCGCCCGTCTCGTTGCCGTCCGTGCCGTCCGTCGCCGGAATCTCGCTGCTCACGATGGTCTGCTGCTCCCGTTTCGGCCATCTTGGAATGCCTGCCGCACCTGTCCCAGGCATCCTACGGCGGGCCGTGCGCGAGCCCCCTGTGGGAGGATCTTCCGCACACCCTGCACAACGTCGCACCTACGAGGAGCGTGCCCATGTCGCCGCATCCGATTGCCGAAACCGTCGCCTCGCTCATGCCGAAGGCCAAGGCGGAGCTGACCGAACTGGTCGCCTTCAAGTCGGTGGCGGACTTCGAGCAGTACCCGAGGAGCGAGAGCGAGGGCGCCGCCAACTGGGTCGCCGACGCGCTGCGCACCGAAGGGTTCCAGGATGTGGCGCTGCTCGACACCCCGGACGGCACGCAGTCGGTGTACGGATTCCTGCCCGGCCCCGAGGGTGCGCCCACGGTGCTGCTGTACGCGCACTACGACGTCCAGCCGACACTGGACGAGGCGGCGTGGGTGACGCCCCCGTTCGAGCTGACGGAGCGCGCGGACGGCCGCTGGTACGGGCGCGGCTCGGCCGACTGCAAGGGCGGCGTGCTCCTGCACCTCCTGGCGATCCGCGCGCTGAAGGCGAACGGCGGCGTCCCGGTCAACATCAAGGTGATCGCGGAGGGTTCCGAGGAGCAGGGCACGGGTGGCCTGGAGCGCTACGCCGAGCAGCACCCGGAGCTGCTGACCGCGGACACCATCGTCATCGGCGACGCGGGCAACTTCCGCGTCGGGCTGCCCACCGCGACGGCCACCCTGCGCGGCATGACGCTGGTCCGCGTCGAGATGGCCACCCTCGAAGGCAACCTGCACTCCGGCCAGTTCGGCGGCGCCGCCCCCGACGCACTCGGCGCCCTGATCCGCGTCCTGGACTCGCTGCGCGCCGAGGACGGCTCGACGACCGTAGACGGCCTGGACTCCGCCGAGTCCTGGGACGGCCTGCAGTACGACGAGGACGCGTTCCGGGGCGACGCGAAGGTGCTCGACGGAGTCGACCTGATCGGCTCCGGCACGGTCGCCGACCGCATCTGGGCGCGCCCCGCCGTCACCGTCCTCGGCATCGACTGCCCGCCCGTCGTCGGCGCCACGCCCTCCGTACAGGCGGGCGCCCGCGCGCTGATCAGCCTGCGCGTCCCGCCGGGCACCGACGCCGCGGAGGCCACGAAACTCCTGATGGCGCACATCGAGGCGCACACCCCGTGGGGTGCGCGGGTGAAGGTCGAACAGGTCGGCCAGGGCCAGCCGTTCCGCGCGAACACCGCGAGCCCCGCGTACGCGGCGATGGCGGACGCCATGAAGCAGGCGTACGACGGCCAGGAGATGAGCTACGCGGGCCAGGGCGGCTCGATCCCGCTGTGCAACACGCTCGCCTCGCTCTACCCGGAGGCGGAGATCCTCCTCATCGGCCTGAGCGAGCCGGAGGCCCAGATCCACGCGGTCAACGAGTCGGTGTCCCCCGACGAGCTGGAGCGCCTCTCGGTGGCGGAGGCCCTCTTCCTCCAGAAGTACGCGACCGCCGCCAACTGACGCCACTCCAGGGCGAATCTGCTCTGGGCCAAGTCGTACGACGTCCTGCCCGCGCCCCTCGTACGGTCGCGGGCATGACGACCTACGCACCCACTGACGTCATCGACCTGACACCCCGGCTGCGCATGCTGCGCTTCCCGGTGGGCCAGGCCTATCTCTGGCGCGACGGCGCCGAGTTGACCCTCGTCGACGCGGGCGCGCCCGGCGCGGCGGAGCCGATCGCGGACGCCGTACGGGACTGGGGACACGACCCCGGCGACGTACGGCGCATCGTGCTCACGCACTTCCACGAGGACCATGCGGGCGGCGCCGGGGAGTTCGCGCGGCTGAGCGGGGCCGAGGTGTGCGCGCACCGACTGGACGCACCGTACGTGCGGGGCGAGAGGCCCGGCCCCGGCCCGGTGTACGAGGACTGGGAACGCCCGCTCCACGCGCAGGCGCTGACCCTGCTCCCGCCGCCACCCGCCGAACCCGTACTCCCCTCCTACGTAAGGGAGTTGAACGACGATGACACGCTCGACCTCGGCGGCGGGGCACGTGTGATCGGGGCGCCCGGTCACACCGAGGGGTCGATCGGGATCCATCTCCCGGCGCACGGCGTGCTGTTCACGGGCGACGCGGTCGCGGTGTCACCTCTGGACGGACAGGTCGTCCTCGGCGTGTTCAACCTGGACAAGGAACAGGCCCTCGCCTCGTACCGGCGGCTCGCCACGCTCGACAGCGAGGTTGCGTGCTTCGGGCACGGCGACCCGGTGGTGGGCGGGGCGGGCGCGGCGCTGCGGGCGGCGGTGGCGCGCGATCACCCCACCGGGACACCGGCCTCCAAGTAGTGGGCGGCGCCGCGTTCCCGCGCCCTGAGGGCCCAGCGCAGCCGCTCGAAGCGTACGGGCGGCAGCAGCACGGCCGCCTCGGCCTCCGTCACGAAGCGCCATGCGCGCAGTTCGGGCCCCGGCAGCAGCACTTCGCGCGCCCGCGCGCCCACGAGCCGGCCGCCGTCGAAGAGGAGGCGCAGGCCGCCGTAGCCGGGCGGCACGGGTGACTCCCAGTCGACGACCAGGAGCCGCGGCACGTCGTCGAGCTGGATGCCCGTCTCCTCCGCCACCTCCCGCACACCCGCGCGCGCGGGCGCCTCACCCGCCTCGACGACGCCGCCGGGAAACTCCCAGCCCGGCTTGTACGTGGGGTCGACGAGCAGCACCCGGTCCTCGTCGTCGAAGAGCAGCACACCCGCGGCGACCGTCTCGGCGGTCGGCTCGGGCGTCTGCACGATGTCGCAGGACGGCGCGTCCCCGGTGCGCAGGGCGGCGGCGATGCGCAACGCGGTCTCGTACGGGGACAGGGCGCCGTTGTCGACGGGGTAGGCGTCGGCGGTGAGCCAGCCGGCGAGCGCGGCCCGGTACGGCTCGATGTC
The DNA here is from genome assembly GCF_044453445.1 of Streptomyces sp. NPDC051684. Lineage (NCBI taxonomy): Bacteria > Bacillati > Actinomycetota > Actinomycetes > Kitasatosporales > Streptomycetaceae > Streptomyces > Streptomyces sp. NPDC051684. The sequence goes on from NZ_JBITCS010000024.1 coordinate 137,570, forward strand.
GGCGGGGGCCTCACCGGCGGGGTCACGGGCGCGCAGGATCGTTTCCCCAGGAGCAAGGAGCACATGGCACACAGGAATCCGCCGGGCCGCGAGCCCACCGAAGACCTCGTCGCGGTACTCCTGGCGGAGCAGCCCCATCGGCACCACGAGCACACCGCCGAGCTCGGCGAGGAGCGCCGCGGCCGTGTCGACGACGAGGCGCCGCCAGATCGGCAGGTCCTGCTGGGCACTCACCTCGGCAAGACGCTTCGCGGGCAGCAGCCGCTCCAGCTCGCCGTCGATCACCTCGGGGTCGAAGAGTGTGCTGTCGGGGATCAGGTCGATCAACTCCCGCGCCGCGGTGGTCTTGCCCGCGCGGGACGCCCCGTTGATCCAGACGATCACGGTTCCCCCTCATCCATCGGCCCCCTGTGGCTTGCCCGCAACACCCTGCCACGGAAACCAGCCGCTGATGAGGGGATCGATGTATGCGCCAGCGGCCTCGCCCGGCGGCATGGGACACCACGTACGGCGCCCGCCCACCGCCCAGGGAAGTCGCGGCAGGCGGGCTCTCCGTACCAGGCGGTCGCACGCCATGACACCGCCCGTGCGACTCCGGGTATCGGGGGGAGCCCCGGAGCCGCGCGCGGGAGACCCGCCGGCCGGATGACGCCCACCGCTGCCCGACGGTCGGCGACCGGCCCTGATCACGGCCTCCCGCGCTTTCTCCGAGCCAGTCAAGCGCGCCACGACGCGGGGCGGCACCGTGTGTGCACGTCCGGTGACGGTGCGGAGTTCACACGGGGTGTGCGCCGAACACACGGGTGGCACCCAGAGGCAAACACCTCTGGACGTCAAGGAATTTCGGGGTTATTCACCCCTTCAAGTGACGTAAGCCGCTTGGGAATCGTTACGCCACCACAGTGTGGGAATCCTGCGGCTAGCGTGATCGACCAGGCACCCAGGACCCCGGTGACCTCGTTCCACCCGACCGGTACCGCCTTCGGCCCCGGCCGGGCATGTGACCCGGGGGGCCAAATGCTACAGAGCGGACACCAGGACTGCGCTTTCGGTGTTCTCGGCGCCATCGACATCACGCCCGCACCCGAGGACGACATCCCCGCGCCTAGGCTGCGCGCCGTCGGCGACTGCGTCGTCGTCGAACTCGTCGGCGAGATCGACATCCTGACGTTCCATCGGATCTCACCGCTGCTCAACTCGGTGGCGGCGGGGCCCTACCGGGTGGTGGCAGTCGACCTCACCGGCACCACGTTCTTCGACTGCTCCGGCCTCAGACTCCTGGAGCGCGCCGCGCACAGGGCCGTCGAGCACGACGCCCGCCTCACCGTGGTCTGCCGCCACCGCCTCACGCTCCGCCTCATCTCCCTGGGCGGCCTGACCGGACTCCTCGCGCCGGCCTGGACGGTGGGCGAGGCGGTACGCAGGGATCGACAGCTGCCCGGGTAGCGGCGGGTGACGAAGCGCCGCGACCGGCCGCCTCACGGACAGCGGCAGGCGGCCCGGGCGCCGCCGACCGGCCGACCGACAGTCGGCCGGACAGCGACCTCCGGCCGGGGCCCCGCCCCTCAAACCGCCTGTCGGCGCACTCCGTTCACACCCGGACCCACCCGCAGCGCGGCCGCCGCCGCGCCCACGAGACCGGCGTCCGTGCCCGTCGACGCCGGGACCACCGTGAGGCCCTGCACGAAGGAGAGCGTGGCGTAGTCGCGCAGCGCGCGGCGCAGCGGCGTGAACAGGAGGTCTCCCGCCTTCGCCACACCGCCGCCGATCACCGCGATGTCGATCTCCACGAGCGTCGCCGTGGCCGCGATGCCTGCCGCGAGGGCCTGCGCCGCGCGCTCGAAGGAGGCGATCGCCACCGGGTCCCCGGCGCGGGCCGCCACGGCCACCGCGGCGGCCGTGGCGTCGCCGTCCGCCCCCGGCCGCCAGCCCTCGGCGAGGGCGCGGCGGGCGATGTTGGGGCCACTGGCGATGCGCTCGACACAGCCGCGCGCGCCGCACGGGCAGGGGTCGCCGTCGAGGTCGACGCTGATGTGGCCGATGTGGCCCGCGTTGCCCGTGGGGCCGGGGCGCAGCTCGCCGCCGAGGATCAGGCCGCCACCGACGCCGGTCGACACGACCATGCACAGCGCGTTGTCGTGCCCCTGGGCCGCGCCCTGCCAGTGCTCGGCCGCCGTGATCGCCACACCGTCGCCGATCAGCTCGACGGGCAGCTCGCCCGTCACCGCGCGCACCCGGTCGACCAGCGGGAACCCGCGCCAGCCCGGCACGTTGACCGGTCTGACCGTGCCGCGCGAACGGTCCACGGGTCCCGCGCTGCCGATGCCCACAGCGCGCACCCGGGGCCACGCGGCGTCGGCCGTCAGCTCGCGGAGCACCTCCGCCACCGCGCCCATCACCGTGTCGCCGTCCTCCTGCGCGGGGGTCGGCCGCTGCGCGCGGACGAGGAGGTGGCCCCGGTCGTCCACAAGGGCACCGGCGATCTTGGTGCCGCCGATGTCGAGCGCGGCGACGAGGTCCTTGTGCATCAGTGTCTGTTCCCCCGGAAAGGCAGGTCGAATGGGTGGCCGCTGGTCGGCAGCCGATGAGTGCTGGACAGTCTCTCCCGCATCTGACAACGTTGTCCAGGCCCTATGCTCGACGGCACACGCCGCGACGACAGGACAGGACAGCGCACAGTGGACCGTACCGCCCGCCGCACCGAGAACCGCTACGGCAACCGACCGACGATGAAGGACGTCGCCGCGCGGGCCGGGGTCGGCCTGAAGACGGTCTCCCGCGTCGTCAACGCGGAGCCGGGTGTCACCGAGGACACCGAGCGCCGCGTACAGGAGGCGATCGCCGCGCTCGGCTTCCGGCGCAACGACAGCGCGCGCGTCCTGCGCAAGGGGCGTACGGCGAGCATCGGACTCGTCCTGGAGGACCTGGCCGACCCGTTCTACGGTCCGCTCAGCCGCGCCGTGGAGGAGGTCGCCCGGGCCCACGGGGCGCTGCTGATCAACGGGTCGAGCGCCGAGGACCCGGAGCGGGAGCAGGAGTTGGTGCTCGCGCTGTGCGCGCGGCGCGTGGACGGGCTCGTCGTGATCCCCGCGGGCTCCGACCACCAGTACCTGGCGCCGGAGATCGCCGCCGGTGTCGCGACCGTCTTCGTGGACCGGCCCGCCGGGAAGATCGACGCGGACGTGGTGCTGTCCGACAACTTCGGCGGCGCGCGCGACGGCGTCGCCCACCTCATCGCCCGGGGCCACCGCCGGATCGGCTTCATCGGCGACCAGCCCCGCATCCACACGGCGGTCGAGCGTCTGCGCGGGTACCGGGCCGCCATGGAGGGGGCCGGACTCGCCGTCGACGACCGGTGGGTGTCGCTCGGTGCCACCGAGCCCGAGCGGGTGCGGCGCGCGGCCGAGGAGATGCTCACCGGCCCCGACCCGGTCACCGCGATCTTCTCGGGGAACAACCGTGTGACGGTCACGGCCGTCCGGGTCCTGTCAGAGCGCGAACGTCCCGTGGCCCTGGTCGGCTTCGACGACATCGAGCTGGGCGACCTGCTGAAGCCGGGCGTGACGGTGGTGTCGCAGGACGCGGCGCAGCTGGGCCGCACGGCGGCGGACCGGCTCTTCTTGCAGCTGGACGGCGCGGCGCTGCCGCCCCAGCGGATAGAGCTGACGACGCGGCTGATCCAGCGCGGTTCGGGCGAGCTCCCGCCCGGGGGCGGCGGGGGGGGGGGGGGGGGGGGGGGGGGGGGGGGGGCGCGCCGCGCGGCGCGCCCCCCCCCCCGCGGCCCCCCCCGCGCGCCACAACCCCCCCCCCCACCACCCCCCCCCCCCCCCCCCCCCCCCCCCCCCGGGCGGCGGGCGGTGTCCAGACCGACTCGGCCGTATCCCCGTTGGGTTCGGGCCGCAGCGCTCCCCCGGTGATCCGGACCGCGTAGAACACGCCGACGTTGTGCAGCGGGGGCGATCCGGGCACGCGGCGCTCCGCTGCCGGGACCACGCGGGAGTCCACGCCCAGGAGTCGTTCGACCTCACCCGTCAGGCCGGTCTCCTCGGCGACCTCGCGGACCACCGCGTCGATGGGGTCCTCAGCCGGTTCGACGCGGCCGCCGGGCAGCGTCCATGTTCGGCTGCCGCCGGGGGTGACGGCGTGTGCCAGGAGCACTCGTCCGTCCTCGATGCACACGGCGTAGGCCGCCAGCCGTAGATCCATCCCGGGAGGGTAGCCCCGGATCAAGCCCCTCCGGCGATTGAGGAGCGGGGTATGGGGCAGAGCCCCGGTCTTTTGAGCCCCTGCGGCGATTGAGCAGACGTCCGTGGTCGAGGTCGCGGGGCTCTGCCCCGGGCCCCGCTACTCAATCGCCGCAGGGGCTTGATATGCCGAACCGTGGCGCTCGATCGCCGGACTGATGGGGGCTGCTCAATCGCCTCAGGGGCTTGAATGGCCGATCGGGGTGTTACTGGGCCGAAGCCGTCAGGTCGCCGCGGCGCGGGGCCGAGTAGGACTCCAGGTCGGCGCGGGTGAGACCGGAGAGGCGGGCGACCTCGGCGACGTCGAGGGCGCCGCAGTCGAGGCCGCGCAGCAGGTAGCCGGCCAGGGCCTTCGCGGTGGCGGGCTCGTCGGCGATGTCGCCCTCGGCCTGGTTGGCGTAGGCGGCCAGGCGCGCGGCGGCGGCCTCGAAGCCCTCGCGGTAGAAGGCGAAGACGGCGGCGTAGCGCGTCGGGATGTGGCCGGGGTGCATGTCCCAGCCCTGGTAGTAGGCGCGGGCGAGGGCGCGCCGGGTGAGGCCGAAGTGCAGGCGCCAGGCGTCGTGCACCTTGGCGGTGGAGCCGACGGGCAGGACGTTCGTCGAGCCGTCCGAGACGCGCACGCCCGTGCCCGCGGCGGCGACCTGCATGACGGCCTTCGCGTAGTCGGCGGCCGGGTGGTCGCTGGCCTGGTACGCGGCGGAGACGCCGAGGCAGGCGCTGTAGTCGAAGGTGCCGTAGTGCAGGCCGGTGGCGCGGCCCTCGGCGGCCTCGATCATGCGGGCCACCGTGGCGGTGCCGTCGCCGCCGAGGATGGACTGGCTGGTCTCGATCTGGATCTCGAAGCCGATCCGGCCGGGCTCCAGGCCGTGCTGCTTCTCGAAGGCCTCCAGGATCCGCACCATAGCGGTGACCTGCTCGGGGTACGTCACCTTGGGCAGGGTCAGGACGAGGCCCTCGGGCAGGCCGCCGTGCTCCATGAGGCCGGTGAGGAAGATGTCGAGCGTGCGGATGGCGCGGTCGCGGACCGCCTCCTCCATGCACTTCATGCGGATACCCATGTACGGGGCGGCCGTGCCGTTCGCGTACGCCTCGGCGATGACGCGGGCGGCGCGCGCGGCGGTCTCGTCCTCGTCGGCGTCGGAGGCGGGCCGGTAGCCGTCCTCGAAGTCGACGCGCAGGTCTTCCACCGGCTCGCGCTCCAGCTTGGCGCGTACGCGGCTGTAGACCGGCTCGGCGAGCTCCTCGCCCAGGCCGAGGACGGCGGCGAAGGAGGCGGCGTCCGGGGCGTGCTCGTCGAGCTGCGCGAGCGCCTTGTCGCCCCAGGTGCGGATGGTCTCGGCGTCGAAGGCGTCACCGGGGACGTACACCGTGTGGACGGGCTGACGGGTGCCGGGGTCTCCCGGGTAGCGGCGGGCGAGCTCCGCGTCGACCGGGGCGAGTGAGGCGCTGATGCTCTCGCTGACCGCGCCCGCGAGGCTCGTCGACACCTTCTCCTGCTGACCCATTCCTGCACTCTCCATATGCTCGATGTTTCCACTTCACGGAATCAACAATCCGTATAGCGAAGTTAACCGTCGGCGTGATCGGCGTCAATGGGCCATTTTCGTCGTCCCGTCACGCGGACGGGGCCGCGCGGTGCGAACACCACGCGGCCCCGTCTGCGTCGGAACTGTCTCAGCCCTTGCGGGTCTTGACCTCTTCGGTCAGGGCGGGGACGACGTCGAAGAGGTCGCCGACGACGCCGTAGTCGACGAGGTCGAAGATCGGCGCCTCGGCGTCCTTGTTGATCGCGACGATCGTCTTCGAGGTCTGCATGCCCGCCCGGTGCTGGATCGCACCGGAGATGCCGGAGGCGATGTACAGCTGCGGCGACACGGACTTGCCGGTCTGGCCGACCTGGTTGGAGTGCGGGTACCAGCCCGCGTCAACCGCGGCACGCGACGCGCCCACGGCCGCACCGAGGGAGTCGGCGAGCGCCTCGATGACCGAGAAGTTCTCGGCGCCGTTGACGCCGCGGCCGCCGGAGACCAC